>CAZPMB010000089.1:0-8408 GCA_964587735.1 uncultured Candidatus Bathyarchaeia archaeon
GCTCTTCAACCTGTAAACCCTCTTCCTCGCATCCTCCGGAGCAAACTCAGTCTGAAGCCAACCCGCCTTCCTCAACTCAGAAAGAAACACAAGCACATCCTCCTTCCTATCCCGGTTCTTCTCCCCCAGAACCTTAACAGCGTCCTCGAACCCAAAACCAGAATCCCCAAAAGACTCCCACAAAAACGTGTAGCGACGCTCAAGCCATTTCGGTAACCGGACATCATTTGGTGGCATGAATAGTGCTGAAGTCGAACAAGCATTTAAACTTTACGCCAATTAAATAAACAAAATTTGATTCAGCTTGCATAAAATGACTACTTGGCCCTCTATGAGTTTGTCTGAGGGACACGTATATTGCAACGAAAAGCTAGGGCTAACCGCACGGAATCTCGTGTGGGTGCGACCAAAGGATGTGAAGCCTTATCTCGAATCCATTTAGGAATGTATAGGGCCGAACTGAGAAAGACCGTTGCATTTCGACCTCGTTCCTCAAGAAGGAGCTACTTTTGTAGCTCTCCCTAGGAAGGACGCTATCTCCTGCTCGGCGTCGTCTGCCTTGATGAAGATGGGGACGTTCTCTATACCGGTCGCTATGTAGCTGGAGAGCAGCCACTCACCCGGGCCGAACTCCAAGGTCTTCTCCAGGATGCCCTGGTCTATGGTGAAGGTGCTGCTGACGAGGGTGCGATCGTAGGGCCGCGGCAGGGGTCCGACGAAGTAGGTGTGGAGCTGCTGCAGGGCGTTCGTGTTCAGGTACGCGATCCGCTGCGTCGCTATGCATCCCCCCAGCCCATACTTTCTTCCCTGCCTGAGCAGAACCTCCACTCTGTCGGTGCACTCCCTCTCGATGCCCCTCGCCTGGTCGTAGGCGGGAATGAACTCCTGCGCCTCGTCGAATGAGAAGAGGATCAACGGCTCAACCTGGAACTCCTTCTTCCTCCCGGCCAGGACCCGGCTCGTCAAGTCTATTGCCAGGCGTTTGATCACGGCGGGCTCCACGATCGAGAGGAGGATCAGCCGCGTCTCCCCCTGAAGCAGCGCGGCGATCTCGTCAGTCGTATAGTACTGCTCCCCCTCCGTCCTGCCCATGGCGGCCACCTTGAAGCGGTCCTTCAGCTGGTTCCTTGTCGTGGCCCATGCGTACACGTTGCTCCTATCACTCACCTGGAAGCGCTGAACGGCCTCCCTGGCCTCACGGTCGAGGAGATCGACAAAGCCCTCGTCTACCTTGTCGGCCGGGTCCCGCTTCTCCTCCTTCATGTAGCGCACGATCGCCAGCCGAATCGCGTCCAATGCGTTCAGGTACGTCGGCTTGTCCAGGCTGGACTCCCTCATCCCCTTCACCTCGGCAAGGATCTCCTCGTAGGTTGGGACGATGGCTTCAGGCTCCACGTAGCACCCAACCTTCCCCTGGCTCAGCACCTGAGTAAACGTCGCCCTCGACCGAACATCCTTCTCGAAGGCTCGCGGCTTCACTATGACTTTCAGGAGCTGCTCAGCGTTCTCGACTGGTGTCTCCAAGATGAGCTTTGAAGCGACGCCTCGGTCCGCTAGGATGTCCTGCAACAGGAAGGGGTACTCGGCGGAGATGTCGAAGACGACGATCTTCGTCGCCGCCGTATGGTAGATGAGCCGCCTCAGGATGTTCGAGAGAAGATTTGACTTTCCGCAGCCGGTAAAGCCGAAGACGCCAAAGTGGTAGCGCACAAGCCTGTCGAAGTCCACATAGATCGGAATCCTCTCCCTCTCCGCCTCGAACATCTTCACCGTGCCCAGCCTCGGGTCCTCCCGGGCGACAGGCGTCGTTACGATCGTCTGCCATGGACGCTGCATCCGTTCAAGAACCGGGCGATTATACATCTGATGGATGGTATCCCTGTTGAGGATGTGGACGGACTCCGCTATGACGGGGTAGGTGAAGCCCTTCACGTACTCAGCTTCTCCCGCCGTCGGTATCATCAGATCGTAGTTGAGCGGGATCGCGTCGAGCTGGATCATCATCGTCGCCTTGTCGTCCGTGTCCCAGTCGGCAACCGTCTGCTGAATGATCTCGAACTGGTAGGGGTAGTAGCTGTCATCTGAGAGGCCCCGGAGCCCATAGTGCTCCGGGAAAACCCTCGAGATCTCCAAGAGCGTGTACCGGCTGCCCGATTCACCCGCCTTGAAGTTCCGCACGGCGAGGAGCATGCCCTCCTCCAGCAACCCCATGAGGTCCCTCTGATACTCGACCTTCACGATGCCATGGTACTTCGCGGTGATGCCCGTGGTTTCCGACGGTGCCTCCGCGCGCCGGACAGCCAGGATGTGGCTGAGCCTCGCGGCGAAACGCTCACCTAGGTCCGTGAAGTACCTCTCATCCTCTCCTGGCATACTCTACCTCTTCCCTCCTTTCCCTGAACGTATTCATGTAGAAGCAGAACTTCCGCAGCCGGGGCGAGTTCATCAACCAGAGGCCCGTCCCCTCCACAATGCCGCTGAGCCGGCGGCGCTGAGCCTTAGCGACCTTGTCCGCGATGAAGAGCGGCTTGTTGTGGCCAAAAACCTCGGGTATGCTCCTCGCACCCATCGAGGATAGGAGTACCATCACCAGGTTCTGCACCTCGTTCCTCACGGTCTTGTCAGAGTACAGCACGACTTCGATGGGCTCTACGGCGCCGCCGTACTCTTGCCTAAACCCGACAAGGTGCTTCCCATCGTACTCGGGGTAGGCGAGGCGGTCTATGAAGAGGACGTTGCTCCTGAACTGAGGATCCCTCAGTGACTGGTCCAATTGCACGTATGATTTCACGAAGAGCCTTTCGCGGCCGACCCGGTTGCGGCGGCCCCCGCTGATATGGCTCCTCCTCCTCTTGAAGTCCGGGACAATCGTCTGGAACGCAGTATCATATTCGACGAGGGCCCAGGGAACTGGGACCTGCCTGTAGGCGAAGACGCTGATCGCCTGTAGGAGCATCCGATCGGTGCTCGGGATGGCCCGGAGCTTCTCGCCGTCCACAGGCCAGATGCCCTCGTTGCCACAGACCGGCGCGAGATGAGCCTTAAAGTCGGTCGCCGTCGTATCCTTCGTAATGCCCAGCAGCAGCACATTCCGGCTCCAGCACTCCTCGATCAGCATCTCCAGGCAGAAGAGGGTGAGGAACGCGATGTCCTGCGTCGTAAGCCACTCATATCGGCCGCCCTTCTTCAGCCGCATCGGGTTCGACTCCATACCTTCAAACAACTGGTTTCCGATCATATCTACCAGACTCCGGATGCGCTGCCAGGTCCCCAAATAGCGCGGGCTCGCCTCAAAGCGGTCGCCGGTCTTCTGCAGGTAACCCTCTTTCACCGACCTCTCCAGGTAGGTCTCGGCTCGCCTCACCCGGTCCTCCCCGTCAATCCCCAGGCCCTGGCATATCTCCTCGGGGGTCATGGCCCGCCCCGACCGCTGAAGGAAGAAGATCAAGGCGTATCTAATGTAGTCCCCTCTTGGCGCGGGGAGCCCCAGGGCAGGGTTGACGATGTGATGGCGGGCATACGCCAGGTCGTTCACGTCCACCGGTACGCCGTCGACCTCGACCCCGTGGAGGGCTCCCTCCGCAGCCCACCTGGAACGGCGCGAGGTGTCGTAGGTCAGGCTGTTCAGGGTGACGGAGAGGCTGCGGTCCAGGAGTAGGACCTTCACATCCTCTTCCACAACCATCCGGTACGCGAGGTAGAACTCGGAGAACGTCATTATCCAGCTCGCGATCGTGGAGTTATCCACCACGGCCTGCTCGGTCAAGGGCCTCCCAACCGTCACCTGCCCGGCCGACCCCAATGCCACAACGGACTGGTCGACCTCCGGGACCCGGTCCACGTAGATTGGGACACAGCTTGAGACGCCCCTGCTCCGCTCCATAAACCCCGTCGCGCACTCCACGATGGGCTTCTCACCGGTGAGGTCGACCGTGCCCGTGACGGCGTAGGCGCCACCCCAGAACACGGCCAGACCGGAGACGAGCCTCTGATCCTGCGAGCCGTCGACCGCGGCGAAACGAACTCTCCCAGAGCCGAAGAACCTCTCAGCAGTCTCACGTGCCTGGCGCGCGTCGAAGGCGGTTACTATCAGCGATGAGACGAAGTCCTGATACAGCCGCACCGTCCCCTCAAGCCTGTCCCGCGTCTCGTCAACCTCGATCTCTGCGCCGCTTCTTAGGAGCGAGCCGAAACGCTTGACTTGCCAGCTTAAGAGCGAAGACAACCCTCAACCTGCCCCCTCATAGCTTCAGGTAATGCCCATCCTAAGAGGTAGTATGTATGAATTATCATCGTCTATTTAATCGTTCACCAGAAGTCAGGCTGATGTGGAAGTGGGACAAGACCGCGGGAAAATTTACGTTCAACATCGCCTACAAGACGCGGACCCCGGTCACGCCTCGGACCGCGGCGGTCAGCGAGGCCTCCAGCCTGGTCGTTGATAAGCACCAGCGGCACGTGGTCTACGACGACGTGGGGCTGAAGATCGGCCCCCTGTTCGTCAGCAACACCTTCATGATCGACCAGGGAATCTTGGAGAAACCCTTGGAATTCGCCCCGGGAGAGTGGCTCCTCAGCAGCTACATCGCCACCGGAATAGAGAACGTCCCCATCTTCATACGCGCCGACAACGCAGAAAACGAACTAGAAAAATATCTATCCTTCTTAGATACGACCAAGACATAACAATGGAGTGATTTAGGCATCGGGAGGGGAAGGGCTTTCGAAGACCAATGCCCTTGGTCATCCTCTTTTCTGTCATCTCCGCTTTCAGCCACGATGGGATCTAGAAGACGGCTCTGAGGGTCTCTGAGCGAGCCTACTATCCTTTTTAGGGATACTATATATACCCGAAGGATAATAGAGTTTATTGAGGTCCGTCGACATGAGCGTGCAAAACGTCTTCTCTCCCAAGGCCTCCAGAATCCTAAGGGTTCTCTTAGTTAATCCCAAGAAGGAATGGAGCATCCTCAACCTCGCTGAGGAGACAGGAACCGCCTACGGCCACACCTATAGACTGATTAAGACCATGCTGAAACTAGGTCTATGCAGAAAGACCGAGACGAATAGGGTAAAGGTATCGAACCCCGGAGAACTCTTGAGCAGGTGGGCGGCTTATTACGATTTCAACCTACTGAACGAGACAAAGGCCTACTATTCCATGGAGAGAGAACTCGACAGCCTCCTCAGAAAGCTGCCCCCAAACGGCGAAGATGACTTGAAGTATGCTTTAACTCTCCATGTTGGAGCTTCCTTGATAGCGCCCTACGTCAGGCCCACGAGCCTACACATCTACATTGAAAGTGAAGAAGAGAGCATAATGAAGCGTTTAGGCCTACAACCAACTGAGCTAGGTGGGAATGTTTACCTCGTTAAACCCTATGACGAGGGGGTCTTCTATGGAGTGCAGGAGGTTCGGGGAGTATGTGTTGTTTCAAGCGTCCAGCTTTACGTCGACCTTTACAACTACCCTGCTCGTGGCCGAGAGGCCGCTGAACACTTGAGAAAAGAAGGAATCGGGTTTTAGGACGTGTTCCGAAATGGCCGCTTGGAATGTCAATATGTACTCTCGGGCATTCACCGAGGCCTCAAAGTCCGTATTAATAGAGATCCTTCGAATCCTGGGAAACTACAGGGATTACCTGGTGCTGAGCGGCGGTTGGGCGCCTTACTTCATTCTGCAGAGGTTTGGAGACACCGATCAGCATTGCGGCTCGATCGACATAGATTTTGTTCTCGACCCGAGGCTGGCTGACTTGAGGGTATACGAGACGATCGTCTCCATGATTGAGAGGAGAGGTTATAAGCCCTACAAGGCGGAGAACGGCGAGGTTCTCCCCTTTAGATTCTACCGCAGCATCCGATCTCCCTCGGATGGCCAGAATTACACGATAGAAATTGACTTCATAACTGAGCCGCACGTTGCGGAGAGGCTTCACCCATCCGCGTTCCTAGCGGTTCAAAGGGACCTGCAAGCCGTCGTAATACGCGGATCAAGCATCGTATTCTCCCATAACTTCGAGCACGTCATCGAGGGGACCCTGCCAACTGGTGCCGAGACCAGGGTCACGGGTAAGATCGCAAACGTGGTAGGTTGCATAGCCACAAAGGGCCTCGCCTTGAAGGGAAGGTACAAGGAGAAAGACCCCTATGACATCTACTTCCTCTTAAGGCATTACCGAGGAGGCCCAGAGAGAGCGGCCAGAGAGGTCCTCAGCCACCTCGACGACCCCATAGTCATGGAAGCGGCGAAAGAGATTGGAGAAAAATTCAGAACCCCGAGATCGGAAGGCCCATTTCAAGTGGCGTATTTCCTGGCTCCGGAGGACGAAGCCACGAGGGAAAGATTTCAAGGAGAAACCTTCGCCACGCTTAGGCTGTTCCTTGAAAAACTCCCTATCTGAGAGGCATAATTCCGCACGAGAAAAATTATCCCTGTCACATATATAGTATCCCTAAAAAGGATAATCCCTTCCTATCCAGAGGCGAGAGAGCCTTACACTAGTCGTGTCCGCATGTGAGGTTTCAGGGGGCGAAAGCTTAAGTATTACAATGAGTATAATTTTACTGTGAGTAGTATGGCCGGCCTGCAAGCCGTTGTCAAGAGGATCGGGAACTCCCTTGGGGTACTGATCCCGAGAGAGGTGGTTGAGAGGACAGGCATAAGGGAGGGAGATACCGTGGAGATAGAGGTTACTAGGAGGGTCAACCTCCGGGAGATGTTCGGCGCGGTAAGGTTCAGCAAGTCCTCCCAGGAGTTGAAGGACGAGCTGAGAGAGGAATGGGGAGACTGAGGGGCTAGTTCTTCGACACCTACGCCCTGATAGAATACCTCAGAGGAAACCCTGGATACAGAGATAAGATAGAGGGCGGAGGCATCACCAGCATCCTCAACCTCATGGAGCTCTACTACAAAACATTGAAGGAGACCCCTCATGTTATGCAGGGGGCGAGGGGGCTCACCTTCAGATCACCAATCGGCTGATATAGCTTTAATAGGCTTTGAAAATGATGATGCCCTTTTCCTCAGCTTCTCTAGCGAAAGGGGATCTTCTCTCCTTCAACCTTTCGTACTCATCCAGGGTATAGAGGTGAAGTTGGAGATTACTGATGCCTAGGCCGTCATGTATCTTATGATACAGTTCATCCTTATTCCCCCCAGAAACGACCGCAAGGACATCAACGTCGCTGGCAGCCGTATATCTGCCGGTGGCGTAAGATCCGAAAAGCACAATGAGCCTTATCGGAAATTCCCTTGACAGATCCCTCGCCTTTTCCCTAAGGAGGGAAACGAGCTTTTCCCTATCCAACTTTGGATAATATATCCTTACAGAACTCGACGATTTCCTCAGCATATGATATCAGCCTCCTCGCCTCTTCCACGGTGTACACCTCGAACGGCGCCCCCTCAGGGACAGCATTCGGGTATCTCGTTGGTATGTAAGCCTTATCCAACTCCACAGCTTTACTCCTCAACCCTCCTTTCGCCTTGTAATCTCCCGGCAGGCTGGAGAGAAGACCCGAAACACTATGGCCAAAAGCCTCACCGCCCAGCTTTTGATACACTGCCTTTAAGGCCTTTTCCGCTGCCTGCTGACACAGAAAGCAGGCCCACTCGAAAAAGCCTCCTCTCATCTCATATTTTGCATTCTCAATATCCCTCTCCGCCTGCTTCATCCAGTCTCTACTTCGCTCCACCATGATCCTTCAATTGATAAATAGTGCGGCGAGATAAAAAGATTGGGTGGCTTTCCGGTCCTAGAGCCAACCCCAGGCAGAGGAATCCCTTCAACGCGGAGAGGGCTGAGGCCCGGGCGGTTATCCCTGACCCGGACGTGGAGGAGATCTGCCGCTTCGCCGAGGAGCACAGGGACCGGATCGACTTCGGGAGGAAGAGGCTTGAGTTTGCAAATGAAAAGAGGTAAAGAATAAATAGGCCATTTCTACATAAATAGTTAGCCATGAAGAGGATTATTCAAGTCAAAATTTACCGGGGAGAGAAGTATTACGTTGCCGAGTGCCTCGACTTGCCAGTAGTCTCTCAAGGGAAAACCCTGGACGAAGTCGTAGCCAATGTTAAAGAGGCGATTGAGCTTCATTTGGAAGGCGAAGATTTGAAGGAATGGGAAATTTTCCCCGATTTTTCGATCTTGATTAATTTGGAACTGCCAGCCTATGCCAAAGCTTAAAACCCTCAGTGGAAGAGAGGTCCTAAAAATTCTTGTCCGGTTTGGCTTTGAAGCCGTCTCCCAGAGGGGAAGTCATGTAAAATTGAGAAGGGTCTTATCAGATGGAACAAGACAAACTCTAACAATTCCTCTCCATGAAGAATTGGATAAGGGAACCCTGAGAGCAATCTTCCGGCAGGCTTTAAGGTACATACCAGAAGAAGATTTAAAGCCCTATTT
>CAZPMB010000090.1:0-8179 GCA_964587735.1 uncultured Candidatus Bathyarchaeia archaeon
CATGATACATATAGATACTTTGGGGTTTGCGTTGAAAAAAACGAGCTTAAAGTAACAACTCCGGCCATGGAAGTCTGCGACGGATATCACGAAATAAGCCTAGAAGATCTCAAAAAAATTCTGTTAAAAAAAGGGTGGATTCGCTGCCTTTCCTGCAACAAAACACTATTCACGGTTGAGGAACTAATAGAGCATCTTGAAGATGAATTAGGTTTCGACCCATATTCAGACACAGTGGCCTCGGAAGAGGCTCCTACGGCCAGCTAATGGGTGTTCTATGATGATCGACGAAGTTAACATACTGATCGGCGGCCCCCAGGGTGCCGGGCTCGAAACCAGCATGCAACTCCTCTCAAACTCGTTTGCAAAACTGGGCTATGGCATCGTGTCTGACAGGGAGTACTATTCTAACATCAAAGGAAGACACAGCTACATAAACCTGCGAGCCAGCTCCAAGTTCATCCCAAGGGCTCTGAAAGAAACCGTGCAGATCGTCGGAGCCATGGATCCTGAGACGATCTTCACGCACTTCGATGAATTAGGTGAAAGGGGATACCTGATATGCGATTCTTCGGTAGCCGGTAGGTCCATGAATTCGATACCTTCCATAGGGAAGCAGGCTAGAGAAAGGATCAGTGAAAGGTTTAGCAAAATGGGCGTAGATGGAACGGTCTCCTCCCTAATCGATCATCTGAAGTCTGCGGGGAGAGAGGCTGTAGAGCTCGACTTTCCAAGCATCCTTGCCTCCATTAGGGACAGGTTCAAGCTAGTCCCAGAGCAGGCATCGCGGTACGTTAGCTCGATTCTGTACGGCGCAATATCAGGTCTCGTGGGCCTCGACGATGGCAGTGTCCGCAAGAGCATAGAAACGAGGTTCGCCGGCAGAGAGAGCGTGATAGAGCAGAACGTTTACCTCGTCAACCAGGTGTCGGAGCTCGTGCAAAAATCATACGGCTCTCCATTTAGATTGAAGCCGTCCAGTATACCTGAGAGAGAGTTCGTCGTCGGTAGCGGAAACGACGTTGTAGCCATGGGTAAGATAGTGGGTGGGCTTAGGTATCAGAGCTACTATCCCATAACACCGGCGGCTGATGAGAGCTTTTTCATCGAATCCCACGAGAGCCTCGGAGGGGACGATGAAGGATTGGGGGGTGTAATTGTTCTGCAGACTGAGGACGAGATAGCTGCGGTCACCTCGGCGATAGGAGCAGCCCTCACGGGAGCGAGGAGCGCCACAGCAACCAGCGGCCCGGGGTTCAGCCTGATGGTCGAAGGACTTGGATGGGCGGGGATCAACGAGGTGCCGATAGTGGTGACGCACTACCAGCGAAGCGGGCCCAGCACGGGTCAGGCGACGAGGGGAAGCCAGGAAGACCTCTTGTCAACCCTTTTCGCCTCCCACGGGGAGTTCACCAGATTCGTATTAGCGTCAGGAGACCACGAAGAGGCGTTCTACGACTCGATTGAGGCGTTCAACCTGGCCGAGAGGTATCAGGTTCCGGTGATACATCTTCTGGACAAGTTTCTGGCGAATTCGATTGCGACGATGCCAATTCCAGATTTTGCGAGGATAAGGATTGAGAGGGGAGAAGTCGTCGAGCATCCCGGCAAGGGCTACAAGAGGTTCGATCTTTCGAAGATCATGTCGCCCAGGGCCTTCTTGGGTTCCGATGCTGTGATCGGGCACAGCGGGGCAGAGCACGACGAGTCTGGCCATACAACGGAGGACCCGATTAACAGGTTGAAGATGTACGAAAAGAGGATGAAGAAGCTGGAGCTGGCAGATACCGAGATACCTGAGGAGAGGCGGGCCGAATACTATGGGCCGGAGGATGCAGATTTTCTGCTGGTTGGCTGGGGCTATTCGAAGATGATAGCACTGGATGCGCTTGAAAAGCTCAGCGAAATGGGTTACAAGGGTTCGTATCTGCATGTCAAAATGTTCGCGCCATTCCCTGCGAGGTATGTGAGATCCGTCCTCAACAGGGTCGCATCGGAACGCGTCATAGCCATTGAGCACAACTATCAGGCTCAGGCATCGATGGCGATAAAAATGTACACCTCGATCGATGTCGACAGAAGGATTGTGAAGTACACCGGGAGGCCAATGTACCTGGAGGAGGTGGTAGGGGCCGTGAAGAAGATTCTTGACGAGGGCGTGAAGAGGGTGGTGATGAGCCATGGCGCGTAGCATGTTGGACTACAGATCGGATTACTGGACTGACTGGTGCCCGGGCTGCGGCAACTTCGGAATACTGGCCTCTGTCTACAAAGCCTTCTCAGAGATGAACCTGGACCCAACGAAGACGGTTCTGGTGTCCGGGATAGGGTGCTCGGGAAAAATGCCTCAGTTCGTACAGGTCAACGGATTGTACGCCCTACACGGCAGAGCCATTCCCTTCGCCACGGGAATCAAGCTGGCCAATCCAGAGCTCACGGTGGTTGTCCACGGAGGGGATGGGGACCTCATGGGAATCGGCGCAGGACATTTGGTGGCCCTGGGTAGGAGAAACCTAGACATCGTCGTCGTTTTGCACGACAACAAGGTCTACGGTTTGACTAAGGGCCAGGCATCGCCGACGCTTCCGAGAGGCGTGAAAACCAAGGCCCTTCAAAATCCGAACATCCAAGACCCCGTGAACCCCATATCCCTGGCCCTGGCATCGGGCTTCACTTACGTCGCCAGGGGCTACTCCTTTGAGTCCGAACATCTGAAGGAGCTGATAAAGAAGGCCATAGAACACAAAGGAGCCGCGTTCATAGATGCCCTACAGATATGTGTGACTTACAACGACATCCACTCCGTGGAATACTACAGTAAAAGGCTGTACAAGTTGGATGAGCTGGAGGGCTGGGATCCCGTAGTCAGGTCCCCCTCGGAGGGTGAGAATGAGAGAAAGTTGACTCAGGCCTGGGTCAAGTCCATGGAATGGGGGGACAAAATACCGTTATCGTTGTTCTACCAGAATCCTCATGTCGCCACCTTTGAAGACAGGTATTCGGAGAGGATTCCGATCTACGGGGCGACGCCGCCCGCAAAACAGCAGATCGTGAAAGAACAGGACTCACCGATAATTGACAGTGAGAGGTTCAAAAGACTCTTCAATGATGTTATAGTAAAAATTGAAAAATAACTTATTTTTTTCGAATGGTTATCGCCTGAACCGGGCACGAATCAGCGGCTTGTCTCGCACAATCATGCAGAACCTCTGGTATCACACCCAAGGAGAAGTCATCGGATGTCTCTTCACTGTATTTTTCGATGAGCCTGTTTTTACCGTTGTCATCGCCTAGAACGAAGGCTTTAGGGCATACTGTGGGCGCCACTCCGCAGGCGATGCACAGATTCCTGTCCACCGAGACCTCATAGCTCATTTTCATCGCTCCACATGTGAATTAGGTAATTGAAATGATTAAGGGCCTTTAATGCTTTCCACTATTATTCCAAAAAAAGAGCGTCTTTGAATACGAGGGGCGATGCTCGTTTTACGCCCTTCCGTATACTGGTATAGACGCTCCGCTTGTAGGCTTAGAAGTGTCCGAAACAAGGAACAGTATCACCTCTGCTATTTCTTCAGGATCCACCCACTTGGTGAAATCTGCCTTGGGAAACATCTTCCTGTTGGCCTCTGTGTCTATGACGCTGGGCAATATGCAGTTTACCTGAACGCCGTGATCCTTTGTTTCTTCCGCTAGGGCCTCCGTCAGGGTTACAATCCCCGCTTTGGAGACAGCGTATGCCCCGGATCGCGCCCTGCTTCCCCTCTGAACGGCTGTCCTGGCTGAGATGTTAACGATCTTGCCGTATCTGCGCTCCATCATGTGGGGCAAAACCGCCTTACTACAGAGAAAGACAGATTTCAGGTTCACCGCCATCATTTTGTCCCACAATTCCTCATCCGTGTCTGCTAAGATCTTTCCTCCCGAGTAGGCACCGACTATGTTGAGTAGAATATCGACGTGTCCGTGCTCGTCGATAGCCCTTTTAACGAGTCCCTGGACGCTCTGCGACACAGTTGCATCTCCTTCGAACCCTGTTACGTGGGATCCCAGATCCCCTAGGAACAGATGGAGCTCGTCAAGCGCCTCCTCCATTCTGTAGAGAGCCACGATCTTCGCCTCGTTCTGAGCGAGTTTCCTGGTAACCACGCGCCCTAAAGCCCCTGTTGCACCGGTTACTATGGCAACCTTATCCTTCAACATGCATTTCGCCTACCTTTTTTCACATATTTTACAGCGTACGTGATATTTATCTCTCAACATTTGAAAGGCAGAAGACGCTGCATCTTAACGGTCCGCTACATTGACGGTGGGGCTTGAGAAACCAACAGCCAATGATTGCTGCTGGGTGGCATGCGTCTCATTTTTGGCTAGTTCTCATCTAGGTTGAAATATGATGTTGATGTCATCGACAAAGTAGATCATCTCGGTTTCCCATCGAACCGAGATGCCGAAAGCCACCCAGGCTCTTCCTTTCACATCGGTCTTGAAATTGTCTCCGTACGAATATTCTAACCAACCTTCGACCTTGTTGGCTGGCCCCAGCACGGCCAAATGCTCCTCCACTTCGGGGTCCGTTATCCCGACATATCCGACCACAACCGCCATAGTGTTGAAGCTCTCAGACCCGCTGTAGAACTGAAAGGTGATCTGCCCCTCGTAATATGAATTAGGCCGCAGGTCGAAGCCTTTTTCCAGCCAGATCGTGCCGTCGTCCTGTGAGCCATCGATGTAGAACAGGGCTGAAGACTGCCCAGTCCTGGAATGTTCCTTTGATACCGCTATTCTCCAGGCGACCTCATTGCCAGGATTGTTGGGATCTATAGGAAGATCTCTATCTAGAGACCACATATTAAATCCGTCTTCAAATCCATCAAAGAAGGCTGTAGGCGCGCTCCTGTTCAGATAATATAAACCAGCAGAGACAACTATAACTGCCATAAGCATTGTTACAGTTCCGTAGTATATTTTTTTCCAGGTGTCCATGCTATTTTTTTAAATGAAAGGGGTTATTAAAAAACTAGCTATTTCAAATGCTTCGCGCTCTACTTATACAGGCACAAAATGAAAGCACTCACGAGCTTTGGCGATAACAGTACCCTTAAATCCCTCGATCATTCGTCCGCTTCATGAATCTCGATCAGCGGTTGGTGCATGAATCTTGAGGAGGTACATCAGTGAAGTAGTTGTGGGGTCTGTCCTCCTCCTCGCCATGTCCTACCTGATCGCGTACCTTGTTGGAAACCCTGAGATAAGACATCTCCCCTCGTACACGTTGAGCACGGTCTCACGAATCGTCATTACTCTGGTGATTTCGATCGTTTGGGGGGTTCTCTTCGGCATCTTGGCTGCGACGAATAAAACGGCGTCGTTTTTCATCACCCCCCTAGTAGACATCCTGCAGTCTGTCCCGATTCTGGGATACTTCCCGATGGTGCTGGGTTTCCTGCTCTTGTCAGGTCCTTGGGGTATCGAACTGTCCATATTAGTCCTCCTCTTCACGTCCATGGCCTGGTCGATCTTCTTTGGGGTATTGGGGGCAGTACATGGGATACCGGAAAACGTCGTCGAGGCATCTAAGAGCTTCGGCCTGAAGGGGTGGAGCTACATTCGGCACGTCGTTCTGCCCTCCATCGCCCCCGCCGTGATCTCCGGGGCGAACCTAGCGTGGAGCGACGGATGGTTCTTCATAATCGCAGCGGAGTACATCCAGTACAGGGGAAGCATCTTCGTCCCGTCTTCAGGCGGGCTCGGCTACCTACTGGCACGAGCAGCCTATTACTACAAGGACATGAACCTCTCCCTGATACTCCTCTTGTACATCACAGTCATCGTCTTGGTCGTGAACACCCTCACATGGCACAGGCTGATGGAACGTGCGGGCCCTGGCGTGTTCAGGTCTATCTTGAGCATGGACCTTTCCGGCATCGGAAAAATTGAAATATCGAAGATGGCGAGCTGGCTGCGTTTTGAAAGGCGTCACGGCATGAAGCCCTCTAGGGCCATCTCCCAGAGGTTTAGAAAATATTCTCGTTTGGAGAAGCTAGTTAGCGCCACTCTCCTCATAACGGCAGTTTTCATTATTCTATACAGGGAGATACAACATCTACCCACACTTGCGATGATCTTAGATGGGCTAAAGAAACCGCCTGCGGAGGAGCTAGTTAATCTGCCTGTCCTGATCTCGCTTACCATGGGTCGCCTCACAATTGCGTACGCGGTCTCCTTGACCGTCGCGATCGGCCTTGGGATTCTAGCGGCTGAGCACAGGAGGCTTGCGGTGGTGATCTACCCCATCTACGACATCGGTCAGGGGGTGCCGATTCTCGCCCTTTTCCCGGTTCTTTTCCTCGGGCTGAGCCAGCTCCTCGGGGCTCAGAGGTTCGCCCTAGAGGTAACCTGCATAGTCATGCTGGTCCTAGACATGATCTGGTACATGTTCATCAACGTCACGAACGCTGTGAAGAACATCCCAAGCGACGTGAAGGAGGTGGGGCAGCTCTTCGGGTTCAGGGGCATGAAGAGGCTGACGCATCTCATCATACCCTCAATCATCCCTTCGATCGTTACGGGCAGCATACTCTCGTGGGGAACCGGGTGGAACACGATAATATTCGCGGAGTACCTGCCCTCAACTGAGCCAGCGATCCAACCCGTTTCGGTTCCGGGCATAGGCTCGCTGCTTGACAAGGCGGGTTACACGTATGGCAACACGATCGTGCTTGTCATCATCATCGGCATAATCGCCGCCATCGTCCTCTCCATGGAGGGGCTCCTGTGGAGGCGCCTGCTCAGGAGGTTTGAGAAGTACCGTGTGGAGGTGTGAGGCCTGTCGGTGCTCGAAGTTGAGGGCGTGACCAAGACCTTCTTTGAGGATAAAAAAAGGATCATCGCCCTCGATGGCGTGAACCTATCGGTCGAGCATGGAGAGTTCGTGTGCGTGGTCGGGCCATCGGGCTGTGGAAAATCAACTTTGCTCAGGATCATAGCCGGGCTTGAGAAGGCGGATTCAGGTAGGGTCCTCTTGTTGGGGCAGCCGGTAACTCAGCCAACCCCGAAGATGACCATGATATTTCAGCTCTTCGGCCTGCTGCCATGGAAGACGGCGTTGGAGAACGTCGAAGTGCCCCTGGATGTGCTCGGCGTGCCGAAGAAGGACCAAACCGTTACCGCCATGGATTATTTGGAAATGGTTGGGCTCAAGGGATTCGAGGACTCCTACCCTCATGACCTATCGGGCGGGATGAAGCAACGCGTTGGGATCGCTAGGGCTCTCGCGCTGAAACCGGAGGTCCTCCTGATGGACGAGCCCTTCTCATCACTCGATGAGCTCACGGCGAAAACGCTCCGCGAGCTTGTGCTCGAGATCTGGAGGAACCCTCAAACCCCGCCCAACAACATTTTGATGGTCAGCCACAACGTGGAGGAGGCCGTGTACATGGCGGACAGGGTGATCGTTATGTCCCGCAGACCGGGGAAGGTCATCGGCGAGGTGAAGATCGATATCCCTAGGCCGCGTCAGCTTTACAGGAGGGACCCGGCCTACTTCAGACTCGTCGACGAAGTCGTCGATATTCTCGATGAGCGGATCAAAAAAGAATAATACATGGGTAATCATTTTTCCGCTAAAAAAATACCTTATATTTTTAGGGAAAAAATGGGTTTTGAGCATACGTATTGATAGATCAAGCCTGAGGGCTGAAACACCACCTTCGCTCCCTGGGCTCTTCCATGATCGAGTACTCGTTCCTCGAGCCATCGTGAAACGCGTAGTATCCGAGCTCGTAGGTGTTTCCGTCCTTGACGACGCCTATGAACGCAGTGTCTTCAGTCAACAGGTCCCCGTTCAAGTCTAGGGCCTTGTGCCCGGTTGCTCCGAAGTATTGTTCGGCCACAAGCGGGATTGCTGCCGTGAGGGGTTCGTTCTCCCCGCAGCCGGTGGTCAGGAATGTCTTTGCCGCAATCATCACGGCGTCGTAGAGGTAGATGTGCTCGTAGCTGGGATAGTGCCCCAGCTCAGTTCTTGCCTCCTCCATGAGCCTGATTGTGAGGGGCTGGACTATGGGTCGCTGCTCCGGCGCCCACAGCCCCACCTCAAGGGCGAAGTCCCTCAGGCCCTCCGCTATTCCGAACATCACCCTCTGTTCGAGTATTGACGGATAGATGGCCGCCGTGAACC
>CAZPMB010000091.1:0-5712 GCA_964587735.1 uncultured Candidatus Bathyarchaeia archaeon
CGACTCTATGTTACCCATCCCCATGGGCCCGTGGCGAATAGCCGGCCCCTGGCCCCTCTCGCCGCCCCGTCCGGAGGGCATTCGGACGATCACTGGACCTCGCCCCCGTTCCCGAGCTGGCTCTCGTAGATCTCCCTGTAGATCGGGCTCGCCTCCATGAGCTGATCGTGGCTGCCCTCGGCCGCGACCCTGCCGTCGTCGAGGACGACGATCTTGTCAGCCCTAAGAACCGTGCTGATCCGCTGGGCCACGACGAAGCTCGTCGCATCGCCCGCATGGGCCTCCAGGGCCTCCTCTATCCTGGCCTCGGTCTCCACATCCACCGAGCTCGTGCTGTCGTCCAGGATCAGTATCCTCGGCCTGACGAGGAGCGCCCTGGCTATCGCGATCCTCTGCTTCTGGCCGCCGCTGAGGTTCACCCCCCTCTGGCCGACGACGGTGTCGTACCCCTGGGGGAAGCCCGTGATGAACTCGTGGGCCTGCGCCACCCTCGCCGCCTCCACGACCTCCTCGTCCGAGGCGTCGGGCCTGCCGTACCGGATGTTGTCCCTGATCGTCCCGCTGAACAGGATCGCCTCCTGAAGGCTGACGCCTATCTGGCTGCGGAGGCTCCTCATCTGGATGTCCCTGATGTCGACGCCGTCGATGGTCACCCTGCCCCCGCTCACGTCGTAGAACCTTGGGATGAGGTTCACCAGGCTCGACTTCCCGGAGCCGGTGGAGCCCAGGATGGCTACCTTCTCGCCGGGCTCGGCGGCGAAGCTTATATCCGTGAGGACCGGGTCCCCGCCGTCGTCACGGTAGCTGAAAGTCACGCCCTCGAAGACGACCCTTCCCTTCATCCCGTCCATGGCGATCGCGCCCGGCCTGTCCTGGACCTCGGGGACAGAGTCCAGGACCTGCATGATGCGCCTGGAGGAGGCGTTTGAGGCCGAGATCTGGCCAGCCATCATGCTTAGCATCATGATGGGGAAGATGGTGCTGAAGAGATAGTTGATGAAGGCCATGATCTGTCCGACGCTGCCTGTGCCCGAGAACACCTGGAGCCCGCCGAAGTAGATGATGGCGACGGTGCCGAGGTTGAGAATGGTCATCACGACGGGGAAGAAAACGCTCATGAGCTGGGAGACCCTGAGGCTGACCCCGTAGAGCTCCAGGTTCGCCTTCTCGAACCTCCTGCCCTCGTGGTCCATCCTGACGAAGGACTTGACCACACGGATGCCGGTGAGGTTCTCCTGGAGCACCTGGTTCAGGTACTCGATGCGCTCCTGGACCCTGGTGAAGAGGGGCTGGACAAACCTGATGAAGAAGGTGACCATCACCAGGGTCAGGGGGAGCAGGGCGAGCATCACTGAGGCGAGCCTGAAGTTGGTGGCGAACATTATGCTGACGCTGCCGATAAACATCAGAGGCGCCCTGATGAACATCCTGAGGCCCATGTGGACGACCATCTGAACCTGGCTTATGTCGCTGGTCTGCCGGGTCAGGAGCTGCCCGGTGGTGAAGTCGTCGAGGTTGCCGAAGCTGTAGGTCTGGACCTTCTTGAACATCGCCTCCCTAAGGTCCGCCTCGAAGCCCCTTGAGGCCCTGACCGCGAAAATCGTGTTTCCCACCATCAGCGCGGCGCTCAGTATGCTCACGCCGATCATCATGAGGCTCGTCCTCAGGATCAGGGGCATGTTCACGGCCACGACGCCGTCGTCGATGATCGCCTGCACGAGCCTCGGGATAGAGAGCTCGGCAATGACATCGAGGGCCACTAGGACGGTGGCGACGACGGCCTCCCTCTTGTAGGGAGAGAGGAACCTCAGCACCCTCATCAGATCGCTCATGAGCCTACGCCACGATCTCCCTCAGCCTTCTGGTCGCCTCGTCCAGGACCTCTCTGAATCGAGTCGCCGCCTCCGGGCTGGCGCTCGCCTTCGTGTAGGCCTCCTCAACGGTGTCGAGGAGGGACGAGAAGCTCTCGTAGATCTCCTCGGGCATCTCCCGGTGAAGGCGCCAGTAGATCTTCCTGATCGATCTCTGGTGCCTTCGGAGGCGCTCGTCGTGCCTCTTAAAATCCTCGAGAACCCTCAGCCCCTTCTCCGTTATCTTGAATCGCTTCAGGCTCGGGTCCTCGTCCGGGTAGGGCTCGATCATGCCCTCCTCCTTCAGCTGGGAGAGCAGCGGGTAGATGCTCCCGGGGCTGGGCCTCCAATCGGAGTACCGCTCTATCTCCTCCGCGAGCTCGCTCCCTGACATTGGGCCCTTCTTCAGTATCTGGAGGGTTATGTGATACAGGAGACCCCTGGGTATGCCTATTCCGTGTCTGAGCCTGCGTGGGTGCCTGAGCATATCATATCACTTTCGATATCGAATATGATATCAATCCCGATATCACCCCAGCCATCCTATTTAAACATTATTCATACCGATTCTGTAAACTCATTAGGTCTTGGAGGGGGTCAAATATTTTAGGTAATTTTAATAAAAATGGATGAGAGCGGTTTAGATCATGCCTTTTTCCTTTAAATGCTGGATGCCCCTTTGACACAGCCAAGCACAAGGAGGGAAAGGCTAAATCGATGGGGTTATTATTTTATATGAAAAACTATTATTAACTGTGTTTTCTAAGGGAATAGGAATGAAGACATTAAACGGGCCAAGAATCTTCACTTATACACTCGAAGAACTTCTGGGTCCGCTTAACGATGTGGAAAAGAAGTATGCCCCAAAGAAAATCTATGTGGCAGGCGATCTGCCTATTCCGCTGCCGAGTCCAAGGTCAGCAATAATAGGCTCACGGGAGGCCTCTACAGAAGGCCTCAAAGCAGCTAGGGACATCGCAAAAACTCTTGTCAAAAGGGGAATCGTGGTTGTTAGCGGGCTTGCTAAGGGAATTGACACTTCGGCACATAAAACTGCTATCGAAGAGGGAGGACATACGATTGCGGTTCTTGGAACGCCCTTAGACAGCGTTTACCCAAAAGAAAACTTCCAGCTTCAGGATGTCATCATGCGCCACCACTTAGCCATTTCCCAATTCCCACCTAGGTACCCAACTCTTCCGAGGAATTTCGTTATTCGAAATAGAACGATGGCACTCATCTCCGACGCCTCGATCATTGTCGAGGCTGAGGATTCTAGTGGATCGCTGCATCAAGGATGGGAGGCTCTAAGGCTCGGACGACCGCTCTTCATATGGAAGTCCATCATGAATGAAACTTCATTAAGTTGGCCAAAGAAGATGCTTGAGTATGGCGCTATGGAACTAAACGATCCAGAAGAAGTGCTTGATTTTTTGCCGACTCATGAAGGAATCCTCAAGTTAGTTCTGTGAGCATTGAATATGAGGCTGTCTGAACTTCAGTTCGGTTCGTTATTATCTTATTGTCCTCGAGGGGATTCCCCCGAAATACGACTCTCCAAGAATGTGATGCTCGCACTAAAATCTGATAGATTTGTAGAAGACCCCCCGATTCTGATGTCACAATGGGTGGCGCAGACAATACAGCGAAATAAAACTACACTCCCATTTGCTTCATTCTTCCGACCCGACACAATCTTGATTCCCACGCCGAAGAGTTCACTGATGCAGCCTGATACGCTGTGGATTCCCGAGCGAATTGCGACTGCCTTAGTCGGAACTGGTCTCGGAAAAGAGGTTGTCCCATGCCTTGTTCGGGTTAAAACTGTCCCTAAAGCTGCAATAAGCCCAGCAGAAGACAGACCAACTCCCGCTGATCACTATGGGTCAATGAGCGTCCAAAAGCGTCTATCCCAACCAGGCGAGATTGTGCTGGTCGATGACATAATCACACGTGGTGCAACTCTCCTAGGTGCTGCAAATCGGTTAGCAGATGTTTTCCCCCATACTCGCATCTGTGCCTTCGCAGCCATGCGGACGATTAGCAATCCAGATGAATTCAGTAAGGTACTTGATCCGTGCACTGGAACGATTACACTTCGGGCCTCAGGGGATACATTACGGAGACCGTAAATTCGTTTCCAATAAAGGCCTACTCTGATGAAAATCAGACCTAATAAGTTAACAGAATCTTCTTACCATGCTTAACGCTCGGATCCGCGCGCTTCGACGGACGACCTAACATAATAACCAATGACAATTGAATCCTGGACCTTGTTGTTGATGTACCCGTTGGTCCTCGTGTACCCGATCCTTTTATCCGCCCTCTCCCCTTAGCGCAGGGAGCCGACTCAGGGCCCTGATTATTTCCCGTATTCGGTTTCTTTCACGTCACACCGCCATCCGTGCGCAGGTGGCCGAGATATAAAGGGGGGTTATCTCTCATTCTCCAGGTCTTATCTCCGACCGGAGGAACATCATGTACGACCCCGCAAAGCAGATGACGAGGCCCACGGCGATGGCGGCTACGTTCGCCCAGTTAGCCGCCAGCGCCTCGCTGAGCGTCAGGGTCCTCTGGAACTCTTGGAAGCCCCTGCCCCCCCATGAGGCCCCCAAAAACGCCCAGGATATCCGACGCCGCGTCCTCGTACAGGTTCGTCGGGGAGAGCTTCTGTATGGTCGTCATCACGTTGTTTGTAATTATTACCAGCATTCAGTTAGGATGCGATTCGCAGACAAAGAAGGTTTGATAGTATTCCGGTGTCGCCTCTAACGTCGGACCTTCTTTATTTTATAAACAGTTTTCCCGTTGTGCGAAACCTTGTAGGTGGTCAATATCCACCCACCCTTTTTCTCGCATTTCCCCATGGCGCTCGATTCTGCTGCGGGCAACTGCAAATAAGAGTTTCATGGATTTCAGATACGTATCACAAATACTTGATCGTGCAGGAAATGCCTTGAGCGCATGAACCATCGTATTATTGACGTAAAAATCAAGTCTCTTAAACGCTGCGAGGAAATAGATAACCAAGAACACGACGAAACGCAGATCCTGCTCCGACTATAAGACCCGAATTAGAACCTTAAAATTAATTCCAACCCACGGAGTCGATTTTCACCGGCTCCAAAAATTCACAGATACAACAAAAAGGTCATCAAAGAAGAAGTGAAGTCACACAAAAAGGCCTATAAAAAAATTAAACAAGGTCGAAACATCTGAACATAAAATTGCACTCGCCAGAAATCCTTATGACCTGCCACTGACGCGCGCACGACATCGGAGCACAGCCTGATGGGGCCCTAAAAGCGTAACTCTCTTTAATCTGATGCCCACTCGCCATACTGGACAACCCCGACGGGGACCTTATGCCGTGTGAAGCGAAGATGTCGAACCCCCTCGAAGAGCTCAGAGACGAATGCAAGCGGATGATAGAGGAGGCCGCATCCAAGGCCTACCCTGGCGTGGATCTACCCGACCTCAAGCTTTCCGAGCCCCCAAGCCCCAACATGGGGGAGCTTTCCTCACCCCTCTGCTTCCAGCTGGCGAGGGTTCTAAGGTCCAAGCCCGTGGATGTCGCCGAGAACCTGGTCAGACGCATGGACCTCATCCCCTCAAGCCTTGTAGAGTCAGTAGAGGCATCAGCCGGGTATGTCAACTTCCATGTCGACTTGGGAAACTTCGCAAAGGTGGTTCTGGGGATAGCCACAAGGGATGAGGGGTACGGCTTCATCAAGATCGATGAGTCGGAGAAGGTGATGGTGGAGCACACGAGCGCCAACCCAATCCACCCGATCACCGTTGGGACGGCCAGGAACTCCATCCTCGGGGCCTGCTTGGCCGGAATGCTGAAGCGCAGGGGCCA
>CAZPMB010000091.1:5812-8126 GCA_964587735.1 uncultured Candidatus Bathyarchaeia archaeon
GCTGGTCGGATACTGCCTCAGGGGGTTCGAGGAGACCCTCGGCGGGATAGGGATCGGCTTCGACTCCTTCGACTACGAGAGCGACCTGGTCTGGAGGAAGGCGGCAGACGTCGTCCTCGAGGGGCTGAAGGCCACCCCCTACGCCTCTGTCGACAAGGGGGCCCTCATCCTCGATTGCGACAGGATCGCGGAAGACCTCGGGCTCAAGAAGCGGTGGGGGCTGAACCTCGAGCACGAGATCCCCCGCCTCGTCCTCGTTCGCTCAGACGGGACGACCCTGTACACCCTCAGGGACATAGCATACTCCCAGTGGAAGTTCCAGAGGGTCGAGAAGGTCATCAACGTCATCGGGTACGAGCAGACCCTTGCCCAGCTGCAGCTGAGAATCGCCCTCGCCGCGCTCGGGCAGATCGAGATGGGCGATAGACAGACGCATTATGCATACGAGCTAGTCAGGCTCCCGGACTTCAAGATGAGCGGGAGGCTGGGCAAGTACATTACGCTTACCGAGGTCATCGACCGCTCCGTCGAGCTCGCCTACAAGGAGGTGACTGAGCGCTCCAAACACCTCCCGAAGGAGCAGAGGGCGGAGATCGCCAGGATGGTTGGCTGCGGCGCCGTGAAGTACACCCTGCTCGGCGTCGACCCGATGAAGACGGTTGTCTTTGACTGGGCGAAGGCCCTCAACTTCGAGACGAACAGCGCCCCATTCATCCAGTACAGCCACGCCAGGGCGTGCAACATACTGAAGAAGGCCATGGAGCGCCCGGAGCCGGAATACGGGGGGCTAAAAGACGTGAAAGAGAGGGAGCTCGTCATGATGGTAGCCGGCTTCCCTGAGGTCTTCGAGGGCGCCGTCAACGAGCTCAAACCAGGGGGCATCACCGCTTACGCGAACTCGCTCGCCGACAAGTTCAACAGCTTCTACGCCTCGCTCCCTGTCATAAGGGCGGAGTCGCCCGGGCTCGTGGGCGCCAGGCTGATGATCGTGGACGCGGTCAGAATAGTTCTCAGGAACGCACTGTCCCTGCTCGGAATCGACGCCCCGGAGCGGATGTGAAGGGGGAAGGCCCGCCTCAGATCCTCAAGCGCCCTCGGCCAAGGCGTCAATCACCCTGTTGATCGTTCCGATGTGTTCGCGTTCGTGCTCGACGAAGCGGCGCATCACCTTGCGGAAGGTCCATTGCTCCTCAGGGTGTCGGGTGTACGCCGTGCGTTTGAAAACGCCCTGCACCCCAGACGCAAACGCGTACTCCAGGGCGTGAGTAGCCCCAAGCCTCACGGTGCCGAGGCGCTCGAGGATTGATGGCCTTCGACCCTTTGGACGTAGCCCCCTGACGAAGCCCTCGTACTCCTTCTGGTATTTCGCCCCGAGCCTCGAGACGTACCACTCCTCGGCGTTGGCGATGTGCTTGAGAGTCTCGTTTATCGTCCATTTGTCGGGGAAAGGCCTGGCATCCTTGTCATTTTCGCTCAGGGGTTCAACGTTCCCAAGGAGTTCCTCCCTGTTCCACCGCATCAAGTCGAGGAAGCACTGCAACTCTTCCCGATCAACGGGCTCCTGGTCCGTAGCGAAGAGGGCTACGGCGCCGCCCCTCTCCCCGAGCTCCGGGATTTCCTGGATCTCCTCGACGACCCTGAATTCAGCGGCCCTCGCGCCCGTTGGCTTCCCCCTGGCCTCGAGAAAAGCGATGTACCGTTTGATCGTCTCAGGGAGCGCGCCGAGAACCTCATCCCTTGTCTCGCCGCGGGTGAAGCAGCCCGGAAGCTCGGCGACGTGGGCGTACCACCACCTCTCACCGTGCTCTATGTTCACAGACCACGGCCTCTCTTCGACCAAAGTGACACCAGTTGGATATACTCGCGAGAGGATATGAGACTAGCGAGCCGAGCTGGCTTTCCTGCGACTCGGGTTTCGCATGATTTATATTTCCGCTGCATTCGGAGGTTAATAGAGGTAAACGGGTTTGAACATATTCAAGCTCAGGTTGTCCATGTTCGGGACGGTTGCCCTGATCATAAGTATCTCGACCCTGGCCCTGACCATGATCCTGGGGTTAATGGGAAGCCTAAACGTCTACAGCCTGGTCTTCTTTGTCGCGGTCTTCAACTTAGCGCAGTGGCTGTTGGCGCCCTACCTCATCAACGGCCTCTACGGCGTGCGCAGGCTTGAGGAGGGCGAGAATCCGCGCCTCTACCAGATGGTCGGCGAGCTCTCTCAGCGGAGCGGAATCAGGACCCCGAAGCTGATGCTCTCCAACATCCCGATACCCAACGCCTTCGCCTACGGCTCCCCCCTCACCGGGAACCACGT
>CAZPMB010000092.1:0-8042 GCA_964587735.1 uncultured Candidatus Bathyarchaeia archaeon
ATTTTTAGTAATATTTATTTACTGGTAATCAACAAACGTCAGGAAATGAAATTCGACACGTCCGAGAAGGGTCTTAAGACCCTCTTTAAACCCTATCAGGTAGCTCTGCTCGAGCGCATTTGGGAGCTGAACAACCCCAGCAAGGTCGGGATCACCTCTGGTCAGGCTTATAAGTACTTGGAGAACGACCCGGAGAAGAAGTCGAGGGCCTCGGTGATCTTCTTCCTCAACGACATGGTCGAGGAGGGGGTCCTCAGCTACGAGGAGAAGACTGGAAAGGGCGGATACCACAGGGTCTACTACCCAAAGATGAACAAGCAGCAGTTCGCAGAACACGTTGTAAAGACAATAACAGAAAAGCTGAAAGAAGTGTTCCCAAAGGCTCAGCGCTGAAGGCAACGGCCCAAAAATATTATTTTTTCCTATCTGAAAGGCTCAGATCGACCCTCGAGCATAGATTTATCCCTGCGCGACATAGGCAAGCGACCATATGCAACGGAACTTGCTCAAAACGATTAATAGCGGTCAGATGGTCTGCAGTTAGGTACTACTGGTGCAGCAAATGGACGAAAAGGGATTCTACCTGAGCCAATACGTCGGGAAGACCGACGTCAGGCCTCCCGAGAGGGTTTACATCTTCGACACGACGCTTAGGGACGGAGAGCAGACCCCGGGAATCGCCTTCACCATCGACGAGAAGATCGCCATAGCCAGACAGCTCGACAGGCTCGGCGTCGACACGATAGAGGCCGGCTTCCCGATCACCTCTTCGGGCGAGGCCGAGGCGGTGAAGAGGATAGTCGCGGAGGGCCTCAGCCCGAGGATAGCGGCCCTCGCCAGGCCAACGAAGCTGGACATCGACGAGGCGCTGAAGACTGGGGTCGACTACATCCACATATTCATCGCGACGTCCGACATCCACCTCGAGCACAAGCTCAGGATGACCAGGGAGCAGGCAATGCAGCAGGCCATCGAGGGCGTCGAATACGCGAAGGGTAACGGGGTCTACGTCGAGTTCTCCCCGGAGGACGCGACGAGGACGGAGATCGGCTTCCTCAAAGAAGTCTGCAGGGCCGTCACCGAGGCGGGCGCCGACAAGATCAATCTCCCCGACACCGTCGGCGTTCTCACCCCCAGGATCACATACGAGTTCTTCAGGGACCTGAAGACGACGACGAGCCTCCCCCTCAGCGCCCACGCCCACAACGACTTCGGGCAGGCGACGGCGCTCTCCCTAGCCGCGGTAGAGGCCGGGGCCGAGCAGGTCCAGGTCTGCGTCAACGGGCTCGGGGAGAGGGCGGGGAACGCATCCCTAGAGGAGGTCGTGATGGGCCTGGCCGCCCAGTATGGGGTCAAGACGAACATAGACACGACCCAGATCTCAGAGACCTCAGAGCTCGTCCAGAGGCTGAGCGGCATATACCTGCCGCCAATGACCCCGATCGTCGGGGACAACGCCTTCACCCATGAGTCGGGGATCCATGTCCACGGCATGCTCGGCCACCCGGGAGCTTACGAGGCCCTCACCCCTGAGATCGTGGGGAAGAAGAGACGCTTCGTCGCCGGCAAGCACACGGGGAGGCACGCGGTCGACTCCATGCTAGAGGAGATGGGGATCCGGCCAGACAGGGAGCAGCTGAGGGCGATAGCGGAAGAGGTGAAGAGGCTCGGGGACATGGGAAAGAAGGTGACGGACGCAGACCTGTACGCCATCGCCAGGGACATCATGGACCTGAAGGAGGAGGACAGGCTAAAGCTGAAGCAGCTCCTCGTCGTCACAGGCAACACGGTGACGCCGACGGCCTCAGTGACGCTCGTAGTCGACGACGTCGAGTTCAACGGCTCGAGCGTGGGAAACGGGCCCATAGACGCAGCCATACATGCGATTCAGAACGTCACGGGGAGGCTCGGGGACATCCACCTCGAGAGGTTCTCGATGAAGGCGATAACGGGCGGATCGGACGCCATCGCCGACGTCACAGTCCGCCTGATGAAGGACGGCAGGTACGTTACGGCGAACGGGGTCAGCGGCGACACAGTGATGGCCAGCGTCGAGGCGATCCTGAAGGGGATGAACAGGCTGCTCGACAACGGCGGCGCAAGGAGACAGGCATCCAAGACCGATTCGTGAGGGCCAAACCTTTTTTCGATCTGCCGCGAACCGCTTAGAATCAAACACACCGAGGGACAAGTGGGGGCGAGCTGAAATGGAGAAGACCGTATCGGAGAAGATTCTGGCCAGGGCCGCGGGTAGGAAGGAGGTCAGCGCCGGGGAGATAGTGAAGGCCAGGGTTGACGTGGCGATGATGCCCGACCTGACCACCATCCTCTCAGTCAGGGCGATGAGGGAGATGGGACGGGAGAGGGTCTGGGACAGGGACAGGGTCGTCGTGATCCTCGACCACGTCGCCCCGGCGTCAACGCTCTTGGCCGCCACTATCCATAGGGACATCAGGGCCTTCGCCAGGGAGCAGGGCCTGACGCACCTCTACGACGTCGAGTCCGGCGTGTGCCATCAGGTCCTCCACGAGAGGGGCCACGTGAGGCCGGGCGCGCTTATCGTAGGCGCCGACTCCCACACCTGCACCCACGGCGCCCTGGGCGCCTTCGCGACCGGGGTCGGCTCCACTGATATGGGCGCGATCTTGGCGACAGGGAAGACCTGGCTGAAAGTCCCGGAGACGATAAAGGTCGTGGTCGAAGGGAAACTACCCGACTTCGTGGCTCCGAAGGACGTCATACTGCGCACCGTCGGGGAGATAGGGGCTGACGGCGCCACGTACAGCGCCATCGAGTTCTCGGGCGACACCGTGGCCTCCATGAGCGTCTCGGGGAGGATGACCCTCTGCAACATGGCGATAGAGATGGGGGGCAAGACGGGCATAGTGGAGCCCGACGGGAAGACCTTCGACTACCTCAAGGGGAGAGTCGACGGCCCCATCAACAAAGTCAGCGCAGACTCCGACGCATCCTACAAGAGGGTCCTGGAGCTTGACGTGTGTGACCTCGAGCCCCAGGTGGCGTGCCCTCACAGGGTTGACAACGTGAAGCCAGTCAGCGAGGTAGCTGGGATGAGGATCGACCAAATCTTCATCGGGTCGTGCACGAACGGGCGGCTGGAGGATCTGCAATTGGCGGCGATGGTGCTGAAGGATAGGCACGTACACGAAGGCGTCAGGCTCCTGGTGGTGCCGGCTTCAAGGGGCGTCTACAGGGAGGCCCTCGACTCCGGCGTCATAGGCGAACTGGTTGAGGCGGGGGCCGTGGTGAGCAATCCGAGCTGCGCGGCTTGTTTCGGAGGTCACATCGGCCTCCTCGCGCCTGGCGAGGTCGGGCTGACGACCTCCAACAGGAACTTCAAGGGCAGGCAGGGCAGCCCGGACGCCGAGGTCTACCTTTCGTCCCCCGCGGTCGCAGCCGCCTCCGCGTTGACGGGAAACATAACAGACCCGAGGGAGCTGGGGTGAGCGGGATGAAGCTCAGGGGAAGGGCTTGGAGGTTCGGGGACGACGTGAACACGGACCTGATCATGCCGGGGAAGTACCTGGAGCTCGTGGACCCCGAGGAGATGGCGCTCCACGCGATGGAAGGCATAGACCCCGGATTCGCCGGGAAGGTTGAGGAGGGCGACATCGTTGTCGCGGGGGCCAACTTCGGATGCGGTTCGAGCAGGGAACAGGCGCCCCTAGCCCTTAAGCACGCTGGTGTGGGCGCGGTGGTCGCTGAGTCATACGCCCGAATATTCTACAGGAACGCCATCAACATCGGACTACCGGCCCTGGAGTGCCGGGGGATCTCGAAGGCCGTTGGAGATGGGGAAACCCTGGAGATAGACATGACGACGGGGGTGATCTTGAACAGAAGCACAGGCGCCAGGTTCAGGATCGTCCCCGTTCCGGACTTCATGGTCGAGGTGCTCAGGGAGGGCGGGCTCGTCCCCTACATGCGGAAGCACATCGGGGAGTGGTGAGCGTGAGGTACAGGATAGCTGCGATCCCCGGGGACGGCATAGGCCCCGAGGTCATGGAGGCCGCGGTCGAGGTACTCCGGGCGCTGGAGGACAGGGGCGGCATCGGCTTCGACATCGTCACGCTCGAGGCCGGAGACGGGCTGAAGGAGAGGACCGGAGTGGCCCTCCCGCCCGAGACGCTCGAGGAGGCCAGGCGCTCCGACGCCGGGCTGTTCGGCGCGGTGGGGGAGACCGCCAAGGAGGTCATCCTGCCCCTCAGGCAGAGGTTAGACCTATACGCAAACGTCCGGCCGGCGAGGACCTACCCGAACGTCCCGTGCCTCAAAGATGGCGTAGACTTCGTCATAGTAAGAGAGAACACCGAGGACCTCTACAAGATGGTGGGGGACAGGGGGCCGGACTGGGGGTTCAACGTCAGGGTGATAACCAGACGGGCATCGGAGAGGATCGCAAGGTTCGCCTTCGACCTGGCGAGGCGGGAGGGGAGGAGGAAGGTCACCGGCGTCCACAAGAACAACGTCCTGGACAAGACCTGCGGCGTCTTCCTCGAGGCCTGCAGGGGCGTGGCGGCGTCCTACCCCGACGTAGGGTACGAGGAGATGCTCGTCGACGCATGCGCCATGAGGCTGATCATGGCTCCAGAGAGGTTCGACGTCATCCTGACAACGAACATGTTCGGAGACATCCTCTCCGATGAGGCCGCGGGCCTCGTGGGCGGGCTAGGACTTGCGCCATCCGCCAACGTAGGCGACGAGAACGCCATCTTCGAGCCCGTCCACGGCTCCGCCCCGGACATAGCCGGAAGGGGCATCGCCAACCCTATGGCGATGGTTCTCTCGGCGTCAATGATGCTCGAATGGCTCGGAGAGGGCGACAAGGCGAAGGCCGTTGAGAGGGCGGTGGTGAGGGCCCTCCAGGATGGGCGCGTGCGGACCCCCGACCTGGGCGGGTCGGCGAAGACCGAAGAAATCACGTCTGCAATCGTTCAAGAACTCTTTAAAATTTAAGAGAGGGATAAACCCGGTATTTTAAATCGTTCAATGAGATTTTTCCAGTTTCGCGTCGTTCCATTCCTATCGCTGGTCGTATTGTTTGAAGAGGCAGGTAAACTCCTGGGATCTGGAATGGGGAAAGGCCTTCAACGCTCGTGAGACAATATGCTCGTAAAGGCACAAAATCATAGGCGACTGGAGGCCCAGAAGGAAACAAATGACAAACGATGCCTTTAATCAGTAAACGTTTTAAGCCACAAGACGGTTTAAGTGGGTGGTCTGGGGTGAAAAACGTGAAAGGTGAGTGTTTCCTCCCCGGATAGGGATGAGTTCTACCCCCCGCCAGAGCTAAAAGACGTTCTAACCGCTGCCAGAAATCTGAGGAGAGTGTTCTCCATGCACTGGGCGGGGGACAAAGGCACGGACCCCTACATGAAGGTCATGGATGGGCTGGAGGCCCTGCAGGAGTCTCTGGTCGCCCACTACAGGGAGTTCAACGCCATAGAGAGGGCCCTCGCCGCGGCGGCCTCGACGAGGTTCACCGGGAAGCAGCGGGTGCTCCTCAGGTGGCTGGCGGCTGAGTACGGCGGCGGCTCAGTCTATACCACCCTGATCGACCGCATCTCCGAGGCCCTCGGCATACCGAGGTCCACCGTCAGGTGGAATCTGAGGGGGCTGAGGGAGGCAGGGCTGATAAGGGCGGGAGACAGGGAGAACAAGGGGGTACCCGTCGGGCTGACCGAGGCGGGGAGGATGATGGCCGAGCTCATCTCGGCCGGATGACCCGACTCGGAACAGATTTAAGGGCTGCTGCCCCCGATAGGAGCGAGGCACCATGTCCATGAAGGCCTACATAATGTTGAACGTAAAGACCGGGAAGGAGGACGAGATCTGCAGGGAGCTCGTCAACTTCAAGGAGGTGGAGGAGGTGGCCACGATCTATGGCGAGTACGACGCCATAATCAAGGTCAGCGCCGACGACATGAACCACCTCGACAGGTTCATCCTCCAGAAGCTTAGGGGGATATCGAACATCTCCCTGACCGCGACGATGCTTATAGCGAAGGAGTACAAGTGAGGGGGCCAGCGCAAAGTTTATCTGCGGTAGGGGGCTCCTACCAATTCGATTTCCGAGCCCTGGTAGTATAGTCCGGTTCAGTATGCCCGGCTGTCACCCGGGCGATCCCGGGTTCAAATCCCGGCCAGGGCGCCATCTATAATCGTATATTTGGGCATTTTTTTGGCTGATTTTTTGCTTTTAGGTTGTTTAAATTGAGCTTATTTTATGCGTGGTTTCTGGATTTATTTTTTCCGTTTGAACTCGAAAAGCTTATTTTTAATTATGTCTTTGTAGTCTCAGGCGGGTGATTTGGGTAATAGGGTGCCTCTCAGAAGCAGTTTGCTTTCCGCTTTGAGCGAGGAGAGGCCGATGTCAGCTAAAGAGATAGTCGCTTCGACTGGTTTGGACGAGAAGAGGGTCTGGGACGGGCTTTACTATTGGTGGAATAGAGGTCTGATTCTCCGTTCTGAGAGGCCTATTTTTGATAATGCAGAGGTCTTCAAAGGTAGGCGTGGGATGAGCCGGAATACCCGCTCGTATTACCTTTATCTAAAGAAGCGCGCGCGCAGCGCGGACTAATTAAATAATGTTTTTCAGGTTATTGTTTTTGGATATTTTTCATTATTTGTCGTACTTCTTCCTTTTGTTTATCATTCAATGGCAGGAAAGGCTCCCTCGGGAGACCTGCCTTCTTTCCCCGTAATTCAAGCCCGTATTTTGCTACGTGCGTGAACTTGCCTGTGTCCTCAAGGTAGTTGCATAATGGTAGAAGTGCATTGTATTGCTCCTTAGCCTTGGCGTAGTCTTTCTTATACTTGGCGAGTTCGTATAGTCGACTCGTTTCCTTTGGGAAAATGTTCGCGGCTACACAGATCCAGCCCTTTGCGCCCATGAAGAAGGACTCTAGGGCAAGGTTGTCTGCGCCACAGAAGATGGTCATTTTTCCCTTCGTTAACTTAAGGATCTTCCATATCCTCGATATATCTCCGCTGCTCTCCTTGACGTATTTTATGTTGTCGATTTCCGCGATTTTCAATATCAATTCGGGTTTAATATCGATTTTGCTTGTGAATGGGTTATTGTAGAGCATTATTGGGATGTCGACAGATGTTCCGATGTTTTCATAGTGTTTATAGATCTCTTCGTCGTCGATTTTCGAGTAAAAGGGTGGAACAATTAATGCACCGTCTACGCCAGTGTCTTCAGCGAATCTCGTCAACTCGATGACTCTTCTTGTCGAGCAAGCGGCGGTTCCAGCTATTAGAGGGACTTTCCCATCTATTTTCTTTACAGCGGTTTCGTAGATCTTTCTCGTTTCCTCGTTAGAGAGGGCAGCGAACTCTCCTGTGCTTCCGGCGACTACGATGCCATGCACACCATTTTCGATGTAAAAATCGATATTTTCCTTGATGGCTTCGACATCTAGTTCTCCGCTCTTGTTGAAGGGTGTCACTGCAACAACATAGGTACCTTCAAATTTCTTCATAATTTCACAATTATCTCGTCTTGAATCTCGGATATAAGGCTTTTTAAGAACTTGTTTTCTCTAATTTTGCTTTGTTCTTCATTATGATGTTTCTATGATGTTGTTTTGTCTTCTTTTTTTATCTTTTTCTTCAATTTTTTTAAGTAGTTTGGTTACGTTTTCAGGTTTTGAGAAAAAAGCTGCATAATCAAAACCAGAGATGTCGAATGCCTCTATGAAGGGAGCAAAAGGTAATAGACCCAGTTGGCCTACGATGGGGCATAGTGGTTGTAGAGGTACCAATAATAGAAGTGCCGGTATTTTCAAGCCACATTTTTTTATTTTTCCGGCAATTTTATCAATGATTTCTTCTTCCCTTTCCTGTGTAATTTCTAAAGTAGGAATTTGAAATTTTGGTTTTTTTGAATCAGATTTTATGTTCTTGTTGCTATCTTCCTTTGACTCAAAAAACATCGTCGTTCAATTATTTATTGATATTGTGCGCGCATGCATGTTGCTAAATTACATCTTTTTGTCAACTCACCTCCATCCGAA
>CAZPMB010000093.1:0-8019 GCA_964587735.1 uncultured Candidatus Bathyarchaeia archaeon
TCTACACCATCAAGCTGGAGACCCCTGAGGCCGAGAGCCTTCTGGGAAAGATCAGTTGCCCGAAGGAAGAAAAATAGGCCAGCGCATCCCTTCTCTCTCCCGCTTTTTAGAAAAAATCTGAATTATTTGCCCAGTTGTAAAAAGGCATGAGATTCCTAGGTGGCAGATTCTACCACAGATATGGGCACAAGCCTGGCAATGGTTGGTCAATTAGCTGGGGTTGAGGGTCTTAAAAGGACCATGACAAGCCTGCTTTAACTGGGGAAGGCTCAGCACCGCGGAACCAAATAGATAGATTAACCATATTATAGTTTCTAACATCATATTCTAATCTCTTTTTATTAATTCATTTCTGATTGCATACATCTTCTATATTTATAATAATCATTTATCGCATTCATATTGAGAACTATAGGAGGGTTTGGCATGAGCTTCGTTGAAAAGATAGACGTCCTCGACCTGATTATCGAGACCCTCAAAGATCACGAGAGGGCCCTCGACGAGCTTGCCTACAGGATCGAGGCCTGCCTGAGGGGCGCTAAAACCGAGGGGACCCCAGAAGCTAACGGTAACGAAGAGGATAACGATTCCGAGGACTGGCGCTGATGGGGGGTAATGTATTGCTGGTCTCAACGCGCTCCGAGGCGATTCAGCAGGCGCTGAAGAAGGAGGATTGCCCCTATCTGCTCGTCTGTGAGGCCCTCATCACCAAGAACTTCTTCGATCACATCTGTAACTCAACCAGCTACCCCAACTGCCACCACTTCGCCAACAGGGTCGGGGAGCTGAACGCTCCTATGACATGGCTACAGAAGATCGCAGTGCAAGAAGGTAAACAGATCGCTTCATGAGGGGGAGGAGAGCCAGCCCGGGCCGGGGTAAGGAGCTAGGCCCGCTGCTCGAAGCGATTGATATATATTCACATCTCTCTCAAAGACCACGAAATTTTATTGAATATAATAGTTGTAGAAGCAGTATTGTTTATATCTAGAAGGTTGACTAATTGTGCGTATGTCGACCTTTAAATTTGACCCCTCAGAAAAGGGACTGAGGAAAACCCTCAGGGAGTACGAGGAACTGGCCCTCAGGCACATCTGGGCCATGGGTGAGGAAGGAGCCGGCTCTGCGAAGACCTGGAGCTACGTGAACGATAAGCTAGGGGATGGTGGCCCCATCTCGAGGGCATCCATCATCTTCTTCCTAAACAGAATGGTCGACGAGGGCGTCTTGGACTACAGAGATGCAACTGGCAAGGGCGGGCACCACAGGATCTACGTACCAAAACTGGACGAGGAAGGCTACAAAAAGTACATAGTGAAGACCATCTGCAAGAGCGTTATGACGGATTTCCCTGATGTGGCCAAGGAAGCCATAAAAGAGTGCCTCTCCAAATAAGTTGCTATGTGCTTGGAAATCGACGGCTCCTTACCCCTTTGGCCAGTTCTCTTAAAGGACAACACGTATACCGCTACTCTGACAACCGAAAAAACAATATGTTTATTAAAAGTTAATTTAAATGGTTAAATGTGGTTTCTAAACATCGTCTAAGGGGCGCCCTTCCTCAATACCCAAGAGTATTCGTTGACGACGATGCAATAGTAATTATTGACAAGGATAAAAAAAGAATTGTCTGGGACTATGAGGCAGATCACATTAAAGCCGAGTGCATAGCTCGTGAGATGGATGTTGAGCTTCGTTCAATAATGTATGTGAGAAACCACCTCACCGGGTTGCTGGAGGAAGTGGCGGACAAATTACTAGCAATGAACCTGCCGGAGGAGAAACTGGAATGCGTGATCGATAACGCCTTCTGCGATGTCAACCGGATGCTCCCCTCATTTATAGGACAGTTAAGGTGCAAAGCAAAGAATCGGTGATCCTCCTGGACCATCACCCAATGAAACCCTTCGTAATCTAAGAACGGCATCGTCTCTGTAAATATCAGAAGGGTTTAAAAAATATCCATAGAAGTATGGCTTATCACCGTAGATACCTCTTGTGCCAAGCGGTTCGGACACGGCTTTGTAGCTTTCAAAGTCAACTCGACTGGATATCCTCAATTCGGATGTTCTGGCTGCAATATGGGTGGGGCACCCAAGTCCAGGGTTCTGTTTCGGAGAAAGTGGTTTTATGTTCCGCTCCGGTTACCCTGACTTGTTTGCAACAAGGTGAATAAATCGAAGGCCACCATACAACCATTAAAAACAGACTCAAGGGCTCGATAAGCCTCTGGTCAGCATTGATAATTCCCCTTTTTTTTTATCTATTTCAATAGATTTTAGATTATATTTCCTGGTTGTCTAAGTGGGCCTAAGTTTGTTCGCTTGAGGTAACAGATTAATATCGGCCTAATTCGTATATTTGGGGTGCGCGGCCGTTGTCCAGCCTGGTAAGATACCTGCCTGCCACGCAGGCGACCCGGGTTCGAATCCCGGCGGCCGCACCAAAATTCTATTAGTTATCGATGATGCTTGGGAGTATGCAAAGCTGAGATAAACTCACTATTAACCCAAAATATCTAATGTTTGATGGTAATCGTAATTATCTGCTTAGAATACCCCCAAAAAATCAATTTCTGTATAAATGAGAGTTAAGAATTAGTAGGTGTAAAATCCGTTTTGGAATCAAGTAAACGTTTTAGCTACCTATATTGAGATAAAATTTTGATATTGCTTCAAGTGAAGCATAGCCTTAAAAACAACGGTATTCCTATTTTGTAATGGCATTTTCACATTTTCTTTGACGAAAAGTTATAAAGGACTAAGGTATTGCGTTATCTGCCTTAAATACGTTAAGGTGATAAATCTATAATATCAACGAAGTGAAGTTCTATGGACAAATTTAATAAGGAGAACGATAATTTTCTCAGCGAGGCGACAAATGCTTGAGCGAAGTCAAGTTTGATTTGAAGCCAGTTACGAAGAAGCCTTCTAGGAAGTACAGAAAAGGAAGCAAGTATGACCCCATCCTCGACAGTTTCATGGAGAGCAAACACACTCTAGTGAAGGTAGAGGTGGAGGACAAGGACGCGAACTACCTACGAACCCAGCTGAACAAGAGGATCGAGGCTAGGGAAATCGCGAACAAGGTTAAAGTATCTGTTGTCAACAACATCGCTTACCTAGAGAAAGCCTAGAGGGCCTCCTACAATCAATTTTTTTATTGAAAAAGGGGTTTTAGCCATTGCTTAGAGCTGCAATTCATCTTTCTAAATCATATTTTGGAAGCGACAACGCGGCTATTCACCCCATTGTCTCCTCGGCCCTGCATTCGGGGCTCTGCTTCAATTTTAAACGAGTTAATTTTGCAGGTCCTATCCATTTTTAACGGTTTATACGCATGAACATTTTATATTCTGCTAGTGAATCTCTGTACGAGTCATGTCGAAAACCTTGGGTTTCCATGAGGAAAAAGGTGTAAGTCGCCAAGTCCTCGTGTTGGGCATCGATGGCGCCACCTTCAGCCTCATAGAACCCATGGCGAAGAGCGGGAAGCTGCCCAATCTGGCGAGGTTGATGAGGGAGGGTGCCCACGGCGTTCTCGAATCGACTTTGCCACCCGTCACCTTACCCGCCTGGGTGAGCATGTTGACCGGCAAGAACCCAGGGAAGCTCGGTATCTTCGACCTCCTAAAGCGGGATGGCTATGGGGTCGAGCCAAACGGGTACAGTTACGGTAGGCAAACCCCCATTTGGAAGATACTTAATAGGTATGGGATTAGGACAGGCGTGATGAACCTTCCTGGGACTTACCCTCCGGAGGAGGTCGAAGGCTTCATGGTGTCGGGGATGCTGACGCCTTCGAAGCTGAGTCACTATAGCTACCCAGACAACCTAAGCGAGGATCTGGACCTGACCGTCCATGAATACGAGATCGACGTGCCTCAATGGCAATACCACGATAAAGACATCCTAGTCAAGGACCTCTACAAGTTATCGGAGAAGAGGGCCAGGGCCGCCGAGTACCTCATCAAGCACATACCCTGCGATTTCTATGCGATCGTCTTCATCAGCTGCGATAGGCTCCAACACGTCATGTGGGATCAGAAGGACGTCGTTGAGAGATACTGGGAGGAGATGGATCGGATGCTGGGTAAGATCCTCAGGCTCTTCGACGAGGATACGACTGTCTTTATCGTCTCCGACCATGGTTTTGGCCCTCTTGAGAGGACGTTCTACGTGAATGAATGGCTCAGGAGGAAGGGGCTCCTGAGGATCAAACGCGAGATAAACGATAGGGCGCTTGTTAAGGTCGGCAGGCTACTTGAGAGGCTATATCGTTTTCTTGGAGAGAGAGAGTTGATAAAACCCATCACTGGGCTCCTCACAAAGTTGATGGGATTCGATTGGCTCCAGAGGTACACGTATGCATACCTATCCAACGAGCGCCTCGAGGGCAGGGTAAACTGGAGGAGGACGAAGGCCTTCAGCTGCGTCCATACCCCCCACTTCGGGCAGATATACCTCAACATGAGGGGGAGGATGAGAGAGGGATGCGTGACCGATGATGAACGGAGGGGGCTTCAGAACGCCATCATTAAGGAGCTGACGAACCTCCCCCGATACGAAACGGGCGAGAGGCCGTTCGTCGAGGCTTACAGGGCCGAAGACATCTACAACGGACCCCACGTCAGTGATGCCCCGGACATCGTCTTCCTCATCGACGAGGGGAGGTGCGAGATCGACGCGAAAGTCGGGGAGGGAAGGCTGTTCGCTGAAGGTGCCCCTATGACTGGCTGGAAGGGCACTCATACGAGGGATGGCATATTCATAGCTAAGGGCCCGGGCATCAGGCCTGGATACTTGGTTGATAAGGCTTCGATAACTGACATTGCTCCCACGATCCTTCGTATCTTCGGCATCCCACATCAGAACGAGATGGATGGAAGGATTCTCGACGAGATATTCTGCGAAGATGCTGAATTACTAGATAAAGAGGTGATGGAGCTATCGGAGAAGGAAGGTATGGAGCCCAGAGAACTCAGCGAAGAGGAGAAAGCCCTCATCGAGGACAGGTTAAGGAAGCTTGGATACATTTCATAAAATAGATACCAAATTATAGCAGAGAATTCTAATAAATTAATTTTATGCAACAATAACGTGAGATTAAATGTACTCAAAATATGGGTTAGATGTTCATTATATAAATTAAAAGAATTTATTATGTTGCATGAATATTGAGCTATAGATTAGCGAAATCGAAAGTGGGTAAACTGGAAAGGGAAAGTACATAGGCCTTGAGAGCCATCTCACAATAATGAGGAATCGCAAGTAATCTGCAATATTATATTCACGATGCCACATGAAGCCCTCTAACCAGACCCATTCCATCGGTCTTGATCCCATTAATCGGGAGTCCTCAAATCTTAGAAAGGGGTTCATAATTTTGTATATTTGGTCCCTGTCTAAAAAGTGAAAACATTTATACGTTCATGCGGTTTCAGAGTTTACGCACTTCAGGAACCGGGCCTGACAAAGGTGAAGCTTGAATGAGCGGACAGGGCAGGGCCGTGATAGATGCCGATGGGCTAATCCTAGGGAGGATGGCGAGCATCATAGCAAAAAGGCTCCTAGAGGGTGAGAACATAGACATAATTAACGCCGAGAACGCCGTTGTCTCTGGTAAGCGTAGCATGGTCCTGGAGGACAGGATCGAGTTCCTAGGAGTCGGCAAGAGAAGCAGGAAGGGGCCGATCCACTATAGGAGGCCGAGCGCCATTGTCCGCCGGACGATAAGGGGCATGCTCCCCCACAGGAAGGCAAGAGGCTTGGACGCCTTTGGGAGGCTCAGGGTTTACATTGGAGTCCCGAGGGAGCTGGAGGCGATCCAAGCTGAGAGCATCCCCGACGCCCACTTGGAGAGACTTGGGGGGAGGTATGTCACCGTGGGTGAGATTGCGAGGAGCATAGGGTGGAGGGGCTAGAGCTAAGGATTCTGGTGATGGGAGATATGTCGTCCAAGAAGAAGGCGCAGCTTACCGTGGGGAAGAGGAAGACTTCGCAGGCCAGGGTCGTTATCACAGAGGGGAAGGGGAGGATCCGTGTTAACAACGTCCCCGTCTACCTCCACGAGCCCATGAACGCCAGGGACAAGATCATGGAGTCAATCTCGTTGGCCGGCGAGGCCATAAAAAGTGTCGACATAAGCGCCAAGGTCAGCGGCGGCGGACGCATGAGCCAGGCGGAGGCGGTCAGGATGGGGATTGCCCAGGGCCTTGTAAAGTGGTGGAAGAGCAAGAAGCTCAGGAGCGCTTATATTGAGTACGACAGGACGATGCTTGCTGGCGATGCTCGCAGAAAGGAGTCGAAGAAGTTCGGCGGCCCGAGTGCTAGGACGAGGAAGCAGAAGTCCTACAGGTAATAAAGGTAGTGTGCCCATGGTAAGGATGATCTCGCCGGTCGTGAGGCGTGGCTCAAGGGTGAGGGCTGGGAAAGGCTTCTCCCTTGGAGAGCTTGAAGAGGCTGGCTTGAACCCCGGTGAGGCCCGTCACCTTGGCGTGCCCGTCGACCTCAGGCGGAGCACGAACTATCCGGAGAACGTAGACGGCTTGAGGGGATGGATCCAGGACGCACAAAAGGAGGGCTTCAGGGTCCCAAAACCAAAGCAGTATTCTAAGGACCAGAGGGGGCGCGCATTTCGGGGTCTAACGAGCTCAGGTAAGAAAATGAGGGCCCTGTGAAAGCCCTGGGGCCGGCCCTTCTTCGAAAAGATAGGTTTTAAAAAGTTTCAGGCAAGGAGTCCAGCCCTGATACACCTTTTCCACTATTTTCATAACTATCTGTAGCACAAAGGGCGCGATGGAAAAAAAGTTCGGGGTAGTCGAGGCTGAGGATCGAGTTCGATGCTTTACTTTAGCTTCGCCAGGGCCCTCTCAATCCGGTTTAAGGCCTCCTTCATGATAGCTTCGCTCGTCGCCGTTAGCACTCTCATGTGCCCATCGCCCCTTGGCCCAAAATGGGAGCCCGGATTTAGGCGTACTCTAGCCTCCTCGAAGATGAACTTATCGAGCTCGTCGCTCGTCTTCCCATAGTCGAACTTGGGGAACATGAGGTATGTGCCCTCGAGCTTGGGCACCGTGATCTTGTCCATCTCGTCGAACCGTTTGTAGCAGAGTTCTCTGATCTTCTCAAGGTGCCTGATCATGTCCCTCTTCCAGTAGTCGAGGCTCTGGCCCAGCATCACAGGCGCTGCGGCGAGGGCGAGGTTATTCGTCCCCCTCAGGACGCCTTTCGCTATGTTCTGGAGGCTCTGCATCATCACTTTGTTAGTCGCAGCAAGATAGCCTATCTGGAGGCCGGCGACGCCCCAAGTCTTGCTGAAGCCCCAGGTAGTTATGGTGAGGTCGGCGATCTCGGGGTTGAGGCTGGCCAGGGTGACGTGTTCCCTTCCGTCGTAGATGATGTCCTCCCAGAGCTCGTCCACCATCACATAGATCTTGTTGTCTACGGCGATGTCCGCTATCCCCCTCAGCTCCTCCTTCGTCATCACCCTCCCGCAGGGGTTATGGGGGTTGCAGACGAAGATGAGCCTCGTCTTCGGCGTTACGATCTCCTTCAACCTCTCGACGTCGAACCTATAGCCCTCATTCAGATAGAGATCCCAGTATACCGGCTGGGTGTGGGTGACCTCAATCGACGTGTAGAAGGGCCCATACATGGGGTTGGTGACAATGACCTCGTCCCCGACTCTGCATGCATGCCTTACAGCCAGCCACAGGGCCGGTAAAACGCCCTGGGTAATCATGATGTTGTCCTTTGTGGCGTCCAGATGGTTCCTTCTCCTGATCTTCTCCGCCATCGCCTCCATGGCCTCTGTGGGCGAGCCATATAGAATGTCCTCGTCGTGCACTGCATTGAGCAGTACCTTCTTTATACCAGGGGCTGTGGGGAAGTCTGGATCCGCAAGCCACAGTGGGATAACATCTGGTGGATCCCTATGCCATTTCCTGCCCGGCGAAGCGAGCATTCCCTCGATCGTCATCGAGTTGAAGATGTCCTCGTTATACATCCCGATCACTGA
>CAZPMB010000094.1:0-5591 GCA_964587735.1 uncultured Candidatus Bathyarchaeia archaeon
ATTGCGCGCCTCGCCTCCTCGACGCCCTCGGGGCGGCCCCTGAGGCCCCTGAGCATGTGCCAAGCCCACTCAAGGGCCTCGAAGGCCCCGACGCTGTAGCTCGACATGCCAATCCTCGATTCCCCGTCAAATCGGGTTAAAACGCATGCGAAGCTCTCTACGGGTGGGAGATGGGTGAAGGTGGCCTAGAGAAAAACTAAATTCATGCTTGACGAAGGTTTGTTGGGGCGGCTTCGATGCTGGACATCAAGCTCATCAGAGAGGACCCGGATAGGATCCGGAGGAACCTGGAGCGGAGGCGAGACCCGGAGAAGCTGGCCCTCCTGGAGGGGCTGATCGAGGACGACGCCCGATGGAGGGAGCTGGTCACCAGGGTCAACAGGCTGCGGAGGAGGAGGAACGAGATCAGCTCCGAGATCGCCGGTGCGTTGAAGGGAGGGGGGGACGCCTCAGCGCTGAAGGAGGAGGCCGTCCGGATACCGGGGCTCATCGCCGAGGCCGAGGAGGAGCGGGAATCCTATGGAGGCCGGGTCAAAGACACCCTGATGAGGCTGCCGAACCTTCTCCACGAGTCCGTTCCCTACGGCGCCGACGAGTCGGAGAACGTCGAGGTGAGGAGGTGGGGGGAGCCGCCCAAGTTTGGGTTCGAGCCCCTGGGCCACGAGGAGATCGCGACGAAGCTGGGGATCATGGACCTGGAGAGGGGGGCGAAGGTCTCAGGCTCAGGCTTCTACTACCTCAGGAACGAGCTGGTGCTCCTCGACTACGCCCTGATGCGCTACGCCGTCGATCGCCTGGTTGCGAAGGGGTACACCCTTGTGGAGCCGCCGTACATGCTCCGCAGGAGGCCCTACGAGGGGGTGACGGACCTCGCCGACTTCGAGAACGTGATGTACAAGGTGGAGGGGGACGACCTCTACCTAATCGCGACGAGCGAGCACTCCATGGCGGCGATGCTGATGGACGAGGTGCTGAACGCCGAGGAGCTCCCCATAAAGCTCGTTGGGGTGAGCCCGTGCTTCCGGAGGGAGGTCGGAACCCACGGGAAGTACACTAAGGGGCTCTTCAGGGTCCACAGGTTCAACAAGGTGGAGCAGTTCGTCTTCAGCCTCCCCGAGCAGAGCTGGGGGCTTCACGAGGAGCTCCAGAGGAACTGCGAGGAGCTCTACCAGGGGCTCGGGCTCCACTACAGGGTCGTGAACGTCTGCACCGGCGACATGGGAATAGTCCCAGCGAAGAAGTACGACGTCGAGGCGTGGATGGCGGACGGCGTCTTCAGGGAGATAGGGAGCAACAGCAACTGCACGGACTACCAGGCGCGCAGGCTGAACATCAGGTACAGGCTGAAGGAGGGGCAGGCGCCCGCGGGGTTCGTCCACACCCTGAACAACACCGCCATCGCCACGAGCAGGACGATGATCGCGATGCTGGAGCAGCACCAGCGGGAGGACGGGACGGTTGTGGTCCCCGAGGCCCTCCGCAGATACATGAACGGGATGAAGCGCATCGAGGGAAGCCTGAACCCCCTCAATCTTTAAAATCGATTTCGTAACTAGATTTTCTAAATGAAAATTTGCTTTTCAAGCATTCTTTTACGGTCGTATAGGCCGTTTATCTTCTCCTCGTATTCGCTCTGCTTCTCCCTGTATCGGCGTATGATGCCCTTTATCTCCTCGGAGTGCCTCCTCGTCTCTATCTTGACGTCTAGGTTATCGGGCGACAGCGTTGTTATCGAAGAGCTTCCGAAGCTCAAGTCCTCCAGGATCTTCAGGTTTCCCCTGATCTTCAGGTAGGTCGCGTCCATCTTCAACTGCCTGATCTCATCGTCTATCTTCAATATCTCTTCCAAAACGAACGCCTTGTCGGTCAAAGAACCCATTATTAATATATACACGTTCACCATTTATATATATTTCATTTATTCCTTTCAACAACGCATTCGTGGAGCCCAGAGAACAGCCCTTCGCTGATTATTGAGTACTGCTTTTCACAATTTGCTCTCAACGCGCCTTTGCGGGGGCCATACGAAGCAGGCGTTCGCGGCCCATAGAGATGCAATGGCGATCGTTGCGAGGCTGAGAGACTAGTTCATATGAGAGGGGCGGGTCGGGTACACGGATTTTCCTTACCCGCTAGGCTAGCTGCGTTATATACTCCCTCTTGGATGCCAGGTAGTCCTCCACGACGGCCTCGCCGAGGCTTCCGGGCTTCGTGAAGAATACCCTGCCGAGGTTCTGCCTCGCCACGGCCTTAGCCATCTCCCTGAGCTCCTGGTCCTCGTCCAGCATCACGATGTTGAGGACTATTCCCGATGCCCTGTAGAGCCTCGCCTCCTCCATCACTCCTGTGAGGGCCTTCACGAAGCCGACGTACTCGCCGTCCTCGAAGTTGGGGGCCGAGTCGGTTATGAGGTGGGCCTGCTTGTTCCCTGCCTCGTGGGCGACGGCCCTCCTGTAGGACCTCAGCGCGGCCCTCACGTCCGTGTACCCCATGGGGACGGCTATGCCCGGTAGCTCCCACGGCTCCGCCTCCCGCACGTCCTCCGAGAAGGCGTAGACCCTCAGCCTGTCCTCAGGGAACTGGGACCTCATCAGCTCGTAGATCGCCAGGGCCGTCTCGACTGCGGCCTCGACCTTGCCCCCCCTGTTCATGGAGGCGCTCTGGTCCACCAGGATGCCGAACTGGACCTCTGTGCTGTGGATCGCCTCGAAGACCCTGAAGTCTCCGAGCCTCAGGCTGAACCCGCCCCCCCTCTCCAGGGCGGCGAGGAGGCTCCTCTCGATGCTAATCCTCTCATAGGGGTCGCCGACCTCGTACGGGCGGATGGTGGAGGCCGGCCATGGGCCGTGGCCCACGTCCTCTATCCTGTGGGGGCCGACGCCGTGCCTAGAGAGCCTCTGCAGGATCCGGGTGAGGAACCCCCTGCCGAGGAGTTGGGCCCCCTTCGACGTGAGCGCGATCTTCGGCCTCCTCGCTTGGGTCAGGCCCCTCCTGTCGAACTCCGAGAGGACCCCCTCGAAGTCCTCCTTCGTCAGCCCCTGGGGCTCCCGCCCGAGCTCCTCGACCTCGGCCCCGAGCCTCCTCCTCTCCTCGTCCCCCTCGATGGCCTCAAGGGCCTTACCCGGGTCCTCGTCGGACCCAAGGAGGCGCTCCATCGCCCTGAACATCTGCTCCGCCTCGCGCTCCTCGAGCTCGGCCCTGGCCTCGGCCATCCTGAGCTGGGCCTCCTCGAACCTCCTCCTCGCCCTCTCCCTAGCCATGTCCATGATCTTTGAGTCGTAGTCGAGGCCGTGGCCCATCTGCATCTTCGCTATCTCCCTGAGCATCTCGAACTGCTGGTTGGAGAAGTCGCTGCAGGGGTTGCCCTCGACCTTGGTCCGCATCAGGCCTCCATCCGCCTTGGCACGAAGACCCTGCCTTGCTCTGACAGGTAGCCCAGCGCCTTTGCCGGTAGGAGCACGTTCGCCAGCAGCTCAAGGGCTGAGAGCCTGTATTCACCCAGTACAGCCGGGTCGACCCCCTCCAGGCTTCCTTTCAGCTGGTCCTCCAGCGAGTCCACAAAGGGCTCGGGGTCAATCGGTCCGGCCTCGTGCATCCAGTCAAGGGCCTCGGAGGCCAATTGGTGCGAGCCCAAGCTCTCCGTGAGGTTGGCCCCTGACGTGATCAACTCGTCGACCTCGCCAGAGAGGGCCCTCTGGTCCACCTCTAAGCCTGCGAGGACCGCTGCTCCAACTTCGCCGACGGCGTGGCTCATGATGTCCTCGACGACCTCGTCGTTCCGTTTCATCACGGCGTCCGGTTGCTCGTCGAAGCCCACGAGGTCGGCCCTCAGGCGTGTCCTCCCCCTAAGGGCGAGCTTCAGGCCCATCGCCGCGTCGGTGAGGTTGGAGACGCTTCCTTTGCGCATCTCGGTGGACGAGAGGGTGTGGTCGAGGCCCTTGATGCTTCCCCTGATGCTCGCGCCCCTGTCTATGTTCGGGCACTCCCTCGTGTACCTCGAAGTCTTGGCTATGACCTCGGCGATCCACCAGGGCGCCGCGACCCTCCTCCTCAGGGCGGACGGCTTGACGTACAGGGGCCCGGGCCCCTCGGCCTTCTCCCCCTCTGTGAAGAAGTCGTCGTAGACCCTGAACCGCTCCATGTGCATGATCTCCCTCTCAACGGCCTCGTCGGGCAGGCTCATCGGGATGAGCTCAAGGCGGTCGAGGAGGGGCTCCGGTATCCTGTTGACGTGGGCGAAACCGGAGGGGTTCCCCGTGGCCACGAAGAAGAGGTCTATCGGCCTCTCCCATGCGTACTCCTCGAGGATGATCTTGTCCTCCTGGAGCATAGGGTGGAAGAGGACCTGCACCTTTGTGGGTATGGCCGGGAGCTCGTCGACGACGAGGACGCCCCTGTTGCCCCTGAGGACGCCTGTGCCGATGAAGGCCCTGGGGTCGGTGGGGCTCTCCCCGCGGACGATGGCCTGGATGTCCTTGACCCCGAGGATCTTCGCCTCGTTCGTGTACTCGTTCCCCTGGATCCGGCTGTACCTCTGCCTCCCAGAGATGAACTCTATCTCCGGGTCCTCGATCTCCCTGCAGCTCGGGCACTTCCACTCCCCCGGCCACTTCGGGTCGCAGTTGTAGGGGCAGCCCTTTATCTTCGGGACCGGGGGGAGGAGCCTAGCGAGGGACTCTGCCAGCCTGGTCTTCCCGGTCCCCTCCCTTGAGACGAGGTAGGGGTGGCTGCAGCTCAGCACGGAGCGGATGAGGTCGCGCTTCGTCTCCTCCCTGCCCTGGATGTCGGGGAGGGGGTCCTCGCCATCCCTCATCTTCCTCAGCATGACGTGCCTCAGCTCGTAGCGAACGGGCAGGGGCTGGTACCTCTCGTAGTCGAACTCCACGGCTAGTTTCCTCATCCTAAACTAATCATATTGGTCGCGTGATGGAAAAGGATTGTGAACCTCGGGCTCAAGTCATCTTCCGCTCTCGAAGACCCTGGCGGCGTCCCTCATCAGGCTCCTGATGGGCAGCTGCTGGGGGCACATCTTCTCGCACTGGCCGCAGCCGACGCACCGGCTTGCCCTGCTCTCGGCAGCCAGCTCCGAGTACTCGGCCTTCACGGAGTCGTCCTTTTTTCTGAAATGCTCGTTGAAGACGGCGAAGATCTCCGGGATGGCGACTCCCTGCGGGCATGGAACGCAGTACCTGCAGCCCGTGCACCCTATGAAGCCGAGCTCCCTGTACCTCTGCCTCACGCGATCGATCGTTTCCAGATCCCTCTTCTTCAGGGTGCAAGGGCCGGACCTGCCCGCGCTCTCGACGTTCTCGACGACCTGCCGCATGGTGCTCATGCCGCTGAGGACGACGGAGACCTCGGGCTGGTTCCAGACCCACTGGAGGGCCCACTCCGCCGGGGTGCGCTTCACGGGGGCCTCGTCCCAGATGGCCTGGATCTCTGGTGGGGGCGGGACCGCGAGCCTCCCTCCCTGGATGGGCTCCATCACGACGACGGCGAGGCCCTTCGAGGCCGCGTACCTCAGCCCCCTCGTCCCGGCCTGGTACTCCGTGTCCATGTAGTTGTACTGGATCTGGCAGAGGACCCAGCCG
>CAZPMB010000094.1:5691-8010 GCA_964587735.1 uncultured Candidatus Bathyarchaeia archaeon
CTGGGAGTTGACGAGCCAGGTGGGCATCTTCGTCGCGAGCTTCACCCTCTCCCTGTAGCCGTCCTTGAGGGCCTTGCCCACGACCCTCTCGCTGTTGCCGCCGTGGTAGCCGTACGCCGAGTCGACGTAGTTGACGCCGTGGTCGATGGCGTACCTGATCATCTCGACGGCCGCGGGCTCGTCTATCTTGGTTGAGTCCCCGTTCAGAAAGGGGAGCCTCATCGCCCCGAACCCAAGGGCGGAGGGCCTCCAGTCCAGCTTCCCGAAAGCCCTGTACCTCATTTGACCCCTCAGTTGACGCGTACACCAGCTTTACCATGGCTTATAGATGTTCCGCGGGCCCCGCTCGGCTTATTACGGCTGACCGCCATTAGTCTCTGGATCCGTTATGGAGTCGGAGAGGTACGAGCGGGTGATGGCGGCGATGCGCCGCGAGGTCCCCGACAGGGTCCCATGGGCCCTCTGGGGCCACTTCCCCGCGGCACCCTTCCTCGGGCGGTACAGCTGGGAGAAGGCGAACAGGGACGGGGAGGAGTCGGCTAAGGCCCACATCGCCCTCCTCGGGGCGCTGGACCACAAGATGGACCTCCTCAAGGTAACGCCCTTCTACAGGTACATGGCCTGCCGGTGGGGCTCGAGGTTCAGGTTCGTCGACAACGAAGAGGAGGCCCCGACGGTCGACGTCGCCGTGAAGGAGACGGAGGACTGGGGCAAGCTTTGGGTCCTGGACCCGAGGAGGGAGCTGAGGGAGAACCTGAGGGCTATCGAGGTCCTCGCCAGGGACGTCGGCCCCTGGATGCCGTTCATCTACACGATCCCGAGCCCGATCGTCCAGGCCCTCCACGGGGTGTCCAGCCCTGAGAGGGTCTACGCCGACATGAAGGAACACCCCGACGCACTCAAGGAGGGACTGGAAACAATCACTCGAACCTGCGCGGACTTCGCGAGGGCCTGCGTCGACGAGGGGGCCTCCGGCATCTTCTTCGGGGTAGGGGGCGGGGGCGAGATCTGGTCCAGGATGAGCAGGAGGCAGCTCGAGGATTACGGGCTCCGCTACGACAGGAAGGTGCTCGAGGCGGTGCGTGACGCGCCGATAAAGCTCCTCCACATCTGCAGCAACGACATGGAGAACCCCCAGAAGGACGGAGGCCTGATGGAGGAGGGCTGGTTCAAGGGATACCCCGTGGACGCGATAAACTGGTGGGACAGGAGCTTCACCCCGGCCCAGACGGCGAAGAGGGTGTACGGGGGCAGGTTCTGCATCGTGGCCGGCGTGGACCAGAGAAAAACAATGCTCCGGTGTACGCCCCAGGCGGTCGAAGAGGAGGTCAGGTCGGCGATCGAGGAGGCGGCCGGAGGCGGGGGGTTCATCGTCGGCGCTGGCTGCACGTTGGCCCAGGACACCCCCCTAGTCAACTACAACGCCGTCGCGAGGGCCGTTGAGAGGTATGGTTGGTACCGTCGTTAACCCTTGTTTTTAGGATAATCGAACTTCTTGTACTCGTCTATTATCAGCGGTTGCTGCGCCTGATAATTATTGTCTATGTTTATCTTTACTAGACTAAGTGAACCAACAGGTAGTGGATCATAGAAATCAAATAGCCCCCAACACCATATACTCGGATGTTGCGATGAAGACCATTGAAACCGATGTCCTCGTCATAGGGGCGGGCGCCGCCGGGAGCATGGCCGCGATCAGGGCAAGCGACTTCACGAAGAACATCCTGATGATCGAGAAGGCGGTCCTCAGGAGCTGTGGCAACCTTGGCATGGGCCACCACACAGGCGAACTCAATCCTATGACCAATGTGTCGGGAGGGCCCACTTCCGAGCAATTCGTGGAGGGCTATCTCTCATCATCATCCGGCTGGTCTGGCATCGAGAGGCCGATGGACAAGTACATCATCGCCGAAGAGTTTCCGGGCATCGTGAGAGACCTTGAAAAGTGGGGTCTCGAGATAGAGAAAGACGAGAACGGCGAGTGGGCGACATACTGGGAGAAGTTCATCGGGGAGAGGATGGAGTCCGGCGTTCCCGTCAAGGGGGGCACGATGAAGAGGTGCCTAATCGCCGAGCTGGGGAGGCGGAAAATCAACGTCGTTGAGAGGACGATGGCCGTGGACCTCCTCACGAACGGAAATAAGGTCGTCGGGGCGGTGGGCCTGAACGTTAGGTCAGGCGGTCTTACGGCCTTCAGGGCGAAGTCGGTGGTCATGTGCACTGGGTCATCGAGCAGGACGTACATAGTGACGCCTGGGGCGACCTGGTTCTGGATGAGGGACATGGGCACCAACAGCGGCGACGGCCGAGCCATGTGCT
>CAZPMB010000095.1:0-7859 GCA_964587735.1 uncultured Candidatus Bathyarchaeia archaeon
AAGGAGCTGATACGGGACTTCCAGAGGGCCCTCCTCCAGGCAGACGTGAACGTCAAGCTCGTCATGGAGTTCAGCCAGAACATCGAGAAGCGGGCCCTCGACGAGGAGCTCCCCCCCGGCATCAGCCGCCGGGAGCACGTTATCAAGGTCGTGTACGACGAGTTGACCCGCTTCGTCGGGGAGAAGCCGGTGCCCCTCACGATACAGCCCGGTAGGCAGAACATCCTAATGCTTGTCGGCATCCAGGGCTCTGGGAAGACGACCCAGGCGGCTAAGCTGGCCCGATACTTCCAGAAGAGGGGGCTCAAGCCGGCCCTCGTCTGCGCGGACGCCTTCAGGCCGGGGGCATACGACCAGCTGAGGCAGCTCGCCGAGTCCATAAAAGTCGACTTCTACGGCGACGTGAAGAACAAGGATCCCGTCGCGATAGCCAGGGACGGCGTCAGGAAGTTCAGGGACCACGAGGCCGTAATCATCGACACGTCGGGCCGCCACAAGGAGGAGAAGTCCCTCATCTTGGAGATGCAGCAGATCGCCGACGCCATTAAGCCACAGGAGATCATCCTCGTCCTAGACGGGACCATCGGCCAGCAGGCGGCGGCCCAGGCCTCGGCCTTCAACTCGGCCACAGATATAGGGTCCATCGTCGTGGCGAAGCTGGACGGCTCGGCCCGGGGAGGGGGGGCCCTCTCCAGCGTCGCAGCCACTGGCGCCCCGATCAAGTTCATAGGTACCGGGGAGAAGATCGAGGACCTCGAGGCCTTCGTCCCGAGTAGGTTCATCGGCCGCCTGCTCGGTATGGGCGACATCGAGAGCCTGGTAGCTAAGGTGAAGGAGGCCGAGGTCCAGGTGACCGAGAAGGACGTGTACGCCCTCCTCTCAGGAAGGTTCTCCATCGCTGACATGTACCAGCAGTTCGAGGCGATGAGGAAGATGGGCCCAATCCAGAAGATCCTCTCGATGGTTCCGGGGCTCAGCTACCAGCTTCCTCAGGCCGACCTGGACATTGCGGAGGAACGCCTCGACAGGTGGAAGTACATCATAGAGTCCATGACCGTCGAGGAGAGGGAGAACCCGAAGGTCCTGAACGCATCCAGAATGAGGCGGATCGCGAGGGGGTCGGGCACCGAGGAGAGGGAAGTAAGAGAGCTTATAAAACAGTATAACGCAATGCGTAAGATGTTCAAACAGCTAAAGGGTAAACGCAGGATGCTCGGGCGTATGCCCTTCAAGCTGGGATGAGGAAGCAAAGATGGGTAAATCCAAGGGACCGCGCAGGAAAAGCCGCAGCGTGCTCACGAAGCATGTGAGGGATCGGGGCAAGATAGGCCTGAGCAGGCTGCTCGCCGAATACGAGATAGGCGAAAAGGTGATCATAAACATCGACTCCGGCATCCACAAAGGGATGCCGAACAAGCGCTTCCAGGGGAAGGTGGGCACCGTGGTCGAGAAGAGGGGCAAAGCCTACGTTCTTGACATCCCCCAGAGGAAGACGTCTAAGCTCGTCGTCGCGGGCCCTGAGCACGTACGGAAGTCCTAGGGGGAGAGGGCGTGTCGGTCCTAGAGAAGAAGCCCATCACCATAGCCGAGGCGAAGAAGCTGCTCGAGGCAAACCTGGAGGAGCTCGATCCCCTCCAGAGGAGGGTGCACGACTACACCGTTCGCTTCTCCACGCGGCCCGAGGATAGGGCAGAGGCCCTGGTGGTAGAACTCGTGGAGAAGGCAGAGCTCGACCGGGGCCTTGCGGTACAGATCGCCAACAACATGCCGAGGAGCATCGCGGAGCTGAGGATGTTCCTCGGGAGAAGGCGGATCATCTCAGAGGAGATTATAAACACAATTTTAGGGATAATTGAGAAATACAGGTCCGAATAATAGTTCCTTAAGGCCTTCTGGAGGGTTTTGCTTGGAGAAGGAGAGTAAGAAGTACGAGGAGTACGCGTACATCTTGGATGATCTCCCCCACGGGAGGCTGGGCGCGCCGCGCACCCAGTTCCACGGTAGGCCGGTCATCCAGATGGTGGGGGAGACCTACTTCACCCTTCTAGAGGCCGTGCCCAGGCAGGACATGCAGTTCACAGTAGGAGAGAAGATCTACGTCGGGAAGAAGGGCCGAACGATCGTGGAACACATACTCGGCCGTATAGCCTACGACGAGCTCACAACCGCGGCGAAGGAGGAGCTCCAGGAGGTCATCGAGTCGATTATAAGGTCGGATCCGGACCGCTTCATCGAGTTCTTCAATGTGTCGCAGCCCGTGACCCCCCGAATGCACTCTATGGAGCTAATCCCAGGGATAGGGAAGAGGTTGATGTGGCAGATCCTCGAGCAGAGGGAGAGGGAGCCCTTCAAGAGCTTCGAGGACCTCCAGAACAGGGTGAACATCTCGGACCCCGTTAAGCTGCTGGCCAGGAGGGTGCTGAAGGAGCTCACGGAGGAAGAGAAATACAACCTTTTCACGAGGCCGATGTAGGAAAAACAATCTAACAGTGCATGCCTCACAGCCTTCCAGAGCTTAATTATCCACCAAAGTATTGGAAGAAAATCTTCTTCTGCTGTAGGGCGGCATGTTTTCCGTGTGTTATCTGTAACTTTACTGTACAAGTTTAACAATAATTTCGAGCTTCACACCCATCTAATTAATGCTCAAGCGAGGCTGACAAGCTGGAACCTCTCGGTTTTATAGCGGCTTTTATTTCCTGACAGCCATTAAATCATTAGGATACAATCAGCATTATCTTTTTAAGACCCCAGTCGTGTAGGAGTTTGGAAAGGCCATGAAGGCACGAAACTTCAGGGAGATAAAAAGGATGCCCTATACCAGGCGTAAGTACATGAGGGGCATCCCCGGCTCCAAGATAGTCAAGTTTACAATGGGTAATACCAATGAAGAGTTCCCCGTCTCCGTCGAGCTCGTCAACCTGAAGGATGGCCAGATCCGCCACAACTCGCTTGAGTCTGCGCGCATCGCCGCCAACAGGGTTCTGGAGAACAGCCTCGGCCGGGATAACTTCTTCCTCAAGGTCGTGCCATACCCCCACAATGTGCTCAGGGAGCACAAACGGATCAACGTCGCCCAGGCAGACAGGTTCCAGGAGGGGATGCAACATCCCTACGGGAAGCCCGTCGGCGTCGCGGCGCAGGTGAGGCGCGGTAGCCCCATCATAGTCGTGATGGTTTCTGAAGGTAACGTCGATATAGCCAAAGATGCCCTGAAGCGGGCCGCAGACAAGTTCCCGCTTCCATGTAGGGTCATAGTCAAGCAGAATAACTGAGCCAGCTGAAAACAGAGTAACCTTTGAGAGGCTTTCTGCACTCCATAATGATGTTTGACTCATTTCGAGTCCGATTAGAGATAAGTCCCCCTCCACGGACGACAACACACGCCAGTACAAAGGATAAAAAACAGGGAACCCCCAGCCCTCATAGGGATTCCCATATACGACCTCGAAATCGAACATGTAGCAGATGAGATCGGGAAGCGAAGAGCTAAGCGAGTCCTCGTCCAGTTACCGGACGGCCTCCGCCCCTCTGCGTTCGGAATAGTCGAAGAACTGAGAAAACTGACAGGCGCAGAGGTTTATTTAAGCGGCGAATCCTGCTACGGTGCCTGTGATGTGGCCTTGAGCCAAGCCGAGGCCGTTGGCGCCGAACTGATTGTTCACTACGGCCATAGCAGAATTATGGAAGATACGACGATCCCTGTTTTCTACATAGAGGCAAAGATGGATTTCGATGCAAGAGCCCTTGTCGATAAGGCCCTGCCCCTCGTCAGCAATTGGGGAAGGATCGGCCTTGTAACCACGGTCCAACACGTACATAAACTAGTAGAGGTATCCGAAATCCTGAGACGATCAGGGCTTAGGCCCGTCGTGGGCGCTCGGTGTGAGAGGACCCGCTACGATGGCCAGGTCCTAGGTTGCGACTACCATTCTGCCCAGATTGTCGCAGACGAAGTGGACGGCTACCTTTTTTTAGGCGCTGGCAGATTCCACCCCCTTGGGCTTGCCCTATCCACCGGAAGGCCGGTGGTGATTGCCGACCCCTACCAGTTATCTGCGGAGATGCTGGGAGAAGGGGAAGTCAAGCGCCTGGCCATGCGTAGGTTCGCAGCCATAACGGCAGCGAGGGACGCCAGAAGGCTCGGAGTCGTCGTCAGCCTGAAGCCAGGACAGTTCCAGCTGGCCGCGGCGATTTCTCTCCACAATCGGCTTGAGCAGAAGGGGAAGAGTGCGGCCGTCATCTGCCTGGACACCGTCGGCCAGTTTCAACTCGGGGGCTTCACCGAGGCCGAGGCGTTCATCAGCACGGCCTGCCCAAGGATAGCCCTCGATGGCGTCGCCGACGTCAAACAGCCGATACTGACCGTGAAAGAGGCTGAAGTGATGCTCGGCGAGAGAAGATGGGAGGAGATCTGGGGTAGAAATTATTTTAATTGATCTACCTTTCATGAGACGGCTTAAGAGACTAGACCCCAGCCACCAGATAACGCATTCCGACACAAAACTAATTTAGGGACAAGCCGATACGCAGGGCCAAGTCACCGACGCGGGCCACAGGAACCTTTTAGCCATGGGAACCAGAATCGATCGGTGAAAACGTGAATAACAAGCCACTTGTTATTCCATGTTTTCAGCGGTGTCGGTGTGGGGGCCTCACCGTAAGCACGCTCAAACCGTGAGCGGTATTTCAAATTTTTGTCCAAGAGAACAATTTATTCATTGAATAGCATTTTGCGACTAAACCGTCCTTTAAGGTTCGTTGCCTGAAGCTTCTGTCGAGCCCCCTTTCGTTCCATAGCGTGTGATTGGCGATCATAGGGTTTATAAAAAGGAGAAACAATAGGGTGCCCTGAGCCCTTCCGGGCTTCGGAGAGAATGTATCAGATCTCCGCCTTCGGAAGCCATCACTCTTAAAGGTCGAATCTCAGAGGGCAGGGTTGGTGGAACAATGCCGAGCAGAACGTTGAAGGACAGGGACGTCTACCCAGGGGAGAAGTTGTCGGTAATTGAGGTTCTCCAGAGCGGAACAGGCGCCTACCAACAGGATGGGGATGTTAGGTCGGCCGAGCTGGGCAGGGCGCACTTCGACCTCGAAAAGAGGCTTGTCCAAGTCGATAAGAAGACCAGGGAGCTCGTCCTGCCCGTCGAAGGCCTGGACGTGGTTGCAGAGGCCGGCTCTGTCATGAGGCGGGACGCCAGGGTGGACATCTTAATAGTCGATGGTAAGAGGATTCCTGTGCCCTATACGGGGGTCATTCACATCTCTGATGTCGACAGGGAATACGTGAAGGACATGGGGAATGCCGTGCGAAACGGGGACATCGTCAAGGCGAAGATCATCAACATGAAGAACAGGTTTGTCCAGCTCTCCATAATGAGTCCAGATTACGGGGTCATATACGCCTACTGCTCCAGGTGCGGCACCCTGCTCGAACAGCGAGGAAACCGGCTTCACTGCCCCCACTGCGACAGGATTGAGCGTAGGAAGATAGCAAAGACTTATGGTAAGGAGGAACTCGTTTGAAGCTCAGGATCAAGATAGATGATGAAGGAAGGATGGAGATGGACGTCGGCGGGGAGGGGCACACGCTCCTCAACCTCCTACAGAGCTCCCTGCTAACCAACGGGGACGTGAAGATGGCCGGCTATGCGAAGCCTCACCCATTGATGGACCGATCCGTCCTCCAGGTCCGCATGAAGGGGGGGAAGAGCTCTAAGGAAGCGCTAATGAAGTCGGCTGAGGACGCCAAGAGAAAGGTCAAAGAGTTCAAGGAACAATTCGACGTTCAGGTCAAGAAGATGAAGGGCTGATTCTCCTTAGCACGCCCGAGCGGGCGGAGGCCGAAACAGGATGTACAACCTGAGGCAGGTAAAGAAGGAGATCAGAGTTCTCTCAATCGCCTCAAAACCCTTCAGAGACGGTAATCGATTTCATTTGGTGGGAATCGTTTTTAGGGGCAGGCTCTGTCTGGATGGCGTCATGAGGACGACAGCCGAAGGGCCAGATGTCACCGGAGATGCCATCAGGATGGTGAAGGGCTCACCCCACCACCCCCAGATCAGGGTTATCCTGCTTGACGCCGACCTGATCGGCCATGGGGCCTCGATCGACCCCTACGCCCTCTCAATCGGCGCGTCCAGACCCGTGATAGCTATAAACTACGATGACTCCCGTCGTCCAGTCGGGAACGAGTCTGGAAAGACGTTTAAACTGAAGTACGATGAAACCCCTGTCCCCGCCCTCTCCGTGGGCCTGAGGAGTCGTGTGGCCCTCAAGGTGCTGGAGACCGTTTCGCACGGCAAATCCATGCCCGAAGCCCTGAAGGTGGCTAAACTCGTTGCTTCAGCTATTTCCGAAGATTACCTAACATAACCTTTAAAAGGTATTTCCATTCCTAAGAGCAAACGGCAAGAGGGTCTCTCTTGAAGTTCTGCACTAAATGCGGCACTGTGCTCGAGCTGGATAGGGACAAGAAGATCCTTGTCTGCCCGAAGTGTGGTGCCGAGGAGCAGCTAGAGAGCGGCATAGTCTACTCGAGGGAGCCCACTGAGAAAGACAAGATCGTGGTCTTGGGTAAGAAAGAGCGGAACCTGAGGACCACCCCACAGACGAAGGCCGTGTGCCCGAAGTGCGGCAACACGACGGCGTACTGGTGGATGGTCCAGACTCGCGGCGTGGACGAGAGCGCCACCCAGTTCTACCGGTGCACCAAGTGCGGTTACACCTGGCGCGAGTACACCTGAGCGAACACCTTTTTAGCCCTCTGGGTAATATGCTACCAGCATAGTTGTGTTCCATCTGGAGGAGATCAATTGTTCGAAGTCGAGGTCTCGAACATAGAACCCTTCCGCAACCTGGTGAAGGCGCTCTCGGTCATCGTAGAGGAGGGGACATTCAATATGGACGAGGCCCAGCTGAAGCTCCTCGCCATGGATCCGAGCCACGTCGCCATGGTGGACTTCGAGTTGCCGAGGGAGTTCTTTGAAAAGTACAAATGCGAGGGGGAGCCGAGGCTCACGATCAACGTGGGCGAGTTCCTCAAGTTTCTCGACAGGGTAGACAAGGACGAGCAGGTTACCATCAGGCTCGACGATGGGCAGGCGAGGCTCGTCATCCAGTGCAGGCGGGGGGGCCACTCGAGGAAGTTCATGATGCCGGTCCTCGAGCCGCTCGACGAGGAGGTCCCCCAGCCGAGGATATTCTTCAAATCCTCAGCCCGGCTCCTCACCCAGAGCCTGAGGAGGGCCATTAGGGATGCATCTCTCGTCAGCGAGCACGTGAAGCTCGAGGTCGACGGCAACGAGTTCAAGATCAGCGCGACTGGGGACATGGGCAGCGCCCTCAGCGAGTGGCAACGGGATTCCGATGAGCTTCTTGAGCTGAAGGCGGAGGAGGGATCAAGCGCGACTTTCACCCTAAGCTACCTCAACGACATCGTTTCGGCGGTAGCCGCCTCGAGCGAGGTCGCCACCCTTGAGCTCTCGACGGACATGCCAATCAAGCTGAACTTTGAGCTCGCCCAGGGGAGGCTCATATACTATCTCGCCCCCTGCATAGGCGTCTGACGCTGAGAACACCTACGCCTCTTCGATCCCGTATTTCTCATGTTCTGCCTGAAATAGCATAGAGCTTAGGGAGATCCCATCCTGAATCCAAGGGTAAAGGATAATATTCAACCGCTATCCGTTAGAAGTGGGGCGCCCCTGGATGATCTCCGAGAGGGAGGCTGCCAAGTACCCCTTTCTCAGGGAGGCGGTCGAACTTGTCGATGTCCTAAACCTGAACATCGATGACCTAGCGGCCCCCTCACACGCGAAGGTGCTCGACAGGGCCGAGCAGAGGGTGTCCCAGGCAAT
>CAZPMB010000096.1:0-7607 GCA_964587735.1 uncultured Candidatus Bathyarchaeia archaeon
TCGTCCAACCGTTCTCGTGGGTCTCCTTGACCCTCCTAACCATCTTGGCGTCGGGGAGCCTACCGCTGCGGGGGGTCTTCATGTAGAATGTGTCCGCTAGGTCCCGGGCCGGGTGGTCCTGGGGCTGGTACAGCGCGTCGAAGTTCCAGAAACAGAGCTCTAGCGCGGGTCCGGTCATCTCCCTAAACCCCAGCTCCACCCAGAAACGGCGGATATAGTCGATGACCTGGCTGATGAAGTGGCGCTTGCCCGGGCTCAGGCTGGGGACAGGGAGGGCGACGTCGTACCTCTGGAAGGAGGCTCCGCGCCAATCCCCGCTCTGGAGCATCTCAGGCGTGAGCTGGGTGATCACATTCATCCCAGGAGCGATCTCGACGTGAGGGATCACTTCTCTGCCGAAGTCGGTGATATCCACCACCCTCTCCACCTTCTCCATCCTCTTGACCAGCCCCCGTTTCAGCAGTATCCCGATCCTCCTTTCCGACTGGTCGTCGAGCTGTGTCTCCTCGAGGGCCGATTTCTTGAGCTTGTAGAGAAGCCTCTCATCGAGGGTCTCCGTTCGGCCCTCGGCCAACCCCTTTGGGGTCAGCTCCATCTTCCCGCCTTTGATGTTGATCCAGCCGTTCCTCCTCGCCCAGACAAGTGCGATGTTTAGAAGGGGGAAGCTTGCCTTCAGCTTCAATACCTCTTTCTCCCCTGCTTCAACGAGGCTGAGTAATCGCTTCTCCGGCAGCCCCTCGTCAGCATACGCGCGTCCCTCCTCCGTGAGGTTGAAGCTGGTTGAGACCTCCTCCCTGAAAGAGACAACGCCCTTCGTCTCGGCCCAAGCGCATGCCTTCTCGACGGCGTCCCTTCCAAGCCCCATGAACTGGCTGAGCTCCTCCGTAGTCGCAGAGTTCCTCCCCTTGAGGGCGAGGAGCACCTTCCTCTCGTTCTCGTGTAGGGTCTGAGCCACCTCTTCCGGATTCATAGGTCTCACCGACACACCATTAGAGGCTGGCGATGACCTTAAAAAAATGTACCGGAGGAAAGGGTTATCTCGCCGGTCAGACTCCGGCCCAATCAGTCAACGAACGGACTCATCTCCCTTTGCCAGCCTCAACTCCATTATTTTGGTCGCGTTCAATAGTCAAAAGAACTACTGCATGAGGCCAAAAAACCCAGTTACGCTAAATATCTTGGCTAGATGCTACGGGATCATACTGCAAGGAATATACGTCATCTGTTTTTATTCCTTGGAACCGTGTGGCTGAACCTTCCTTCTTTGTAGAAGGCGTTGAACGACTTCCTGCAGCCCCTGCAGAGGTAGGATCTTCCCTTGAACTTCCCGAAAGTGAACTCCTTACCGTTGGGCTCTGATGGGGCTCCGCACCTCGGGCAATTCATGTTCCACTCGCCTTTCTCGCTGGAGCTTGAGAAATTGATCAGGTTGCCGTCGGGATCTTTGACTGTGAAGCTCACGCCGTCGCCGGCAGCAGCGGCTTCTTCCTCCTTCAGCTCAACCCCTCTCTTCCTCAGCGAATCGGTGATCTCTCGAACTCTCCCTTCGAGGAAGTTCAGGAGGACTCCGCCTTCGCCCCTGAACAGCCCGAGCCTGAGACCGCCGTTGTCGACGATCGCCCAGCCCTCCTCAACGCTCCCTGCGACCATTCGGAATCCCAACAATCCGTAGAAGTCGACCGAACGCCCGATGTCATGGACGTTGAGACCGAGGAAGAAACGGCCCAGATCCAATTGGTTCACCGCCCACCGCCTTTCCGTGCGGGAATTGTTATCTTAATAAATTAGTTTATTATGGATTGAAGAGAAATATTATCGATGAATTTTTTCATTGGGCTCATCTGAGCATCGAATAATTCATCCGTCGGAAAAAGAAGTCGCAGATGATATCGGATTAAGGTACTCGGTGATCTTCCGCTGGGTGAGGGTGTGCCTCAAGAGGAAGCCGGCCCCTAGCCATTGATCCAGGCCGATGCTCAGCCTGCTCATGACCCTGCCTAGAGCCTCGTCCAGGGTGTTGTATCTCAGAGGCGGCTGGCGCATAGCGTTCCTGACGTTCTCCCTCACCTGCCAGACCCCCACCGGCAGGATGTAGTCCGGGTAGGCCTCCCTCATGATGAACACCCTGGCCTGGCGCCTCAGCTTCAGGAGGTGCTCGAGGACGGCCAGCCTGCCGGAGTAGTAGCATCCGCCCATGGAGGCATACGCGGACCGCCCATTGTAGCCTTCCCAGTCGGTGACTATGGCGATGTGGTCGGAGGACGGGTTCCACAGGGTCTTGGGGTACCAGGCCTCGTACGCCTCGTAGCTCCAGGCGTCCGGGACCAGAAGCACCTCGAACCTGTTTCCGAGGTAGTCGGACTCGTATACCTCGTACTGGTTGACGAGGGGGAAATCCTTGATCTCGTTCGCCATATCCTTGGATAGTATGTCGTCCACGGCGGTGATGCTCCAGCGGGTCGGCACCAGCCTCCGGTTCATCTCTACTCCGAAGCTGCCCATGCTGAACGCCCTCTGGATCTGGGTCACCGGCACGCCCTCTCGGTAGAGCATCTTCGTCGCGGAGGAGGCCTTCAGGTCCGTGTCGTAGTGGGCCCTCTCCATGTCCTGGTTCCACGTGATGTAGCCTATCTCAACAGTATCAAGCGGCGCCGAGGGGCCGAGGGGCTGTACGTCAGAGTCGACGGTGAAGCTCTGCCTTGGCTGCTTCCTCAGCCTCATCTCCGTCTCAACGTAGTGCTCGGCGAGGGAGAGCTCCCTCGTTCGATCCAGGATTCGCCCAGCCTTCTCCGGCTTCTTGACGTTAACCCTGTACATCCCGCGGATGAGCCGGGACCTGAAGTCTATTATCTCGTCAATCGATCTCCCAAGCCACTGCTCCGGTGCGTCCAGGATCGATGTGTCTCCGTAGTACGTCGGCGCCATTGGGCCGACGTTGACGTAGGGGTAGCCGAACCGGCCGACGAAGACGCTCGGAGGGGAAGACCCGTCGATTGAAAGGCCCTCGACGCTTCTCCACACCTTCAGCGTCGAGCTCAGGCGGGCGATAACGGGGCAGTTGGTCTTGCCGCAGAGGAGTTTAGATCCCTTGCATACGGCGCAGAGGCTGCCCGAGGGAGCCTGCATCCTGAGGTAGTCGTGGGTGTAGTCGAGGCCAACGCCAAGCTGGGCGTCCGAGGCCATCAGCTCCCTGATCCACAGGTTCTTCGGCCTCTCAACGCGCCCGGATATCCTCTTTGGCAACTCGCGAGATTATGCGGGTAGACGGATTATATAGCTTGAGGTGATGGTTTGAGGGGGGAGGTAGGTGAATCTGTCCCTAGCTAGCCCATATAAGCAAGGAAGCTGTGTACGTAACGGTCTGGGACGAGGGACGCAGCACGAGGAAAAGGTTGAGGCCCTAGAACGGAGGATGTACGGTGATGAACAATTTGGTCGTCAACAATTGGGTTGTTTTGCTCAGGAAGATGCCCTCCCTCCTCTTCGGTTTGTTCCTCTTCGCCATGGGCGTTGTGGCGAACCTGTATTCCGACCTGGGAATGAGCCCTTGGGGCGTCCTCAGCGTCGGCATCGCTGGCCGCACACCGCTCACCATCGGACAGGCCTCGCAGGTGGTCGGATTCGTCGTGCTGGCGATCGGCTGGCTGCTCGGGTATGTGCCCGGCTTAGGCACCGTCGCCAACATGTACTTTATCGGGCTATTCGTTGATGTTATAATGGCGTGGGGGCTCCTCCCTCTGCCCTCCGATGACGTCGGACGCTTCATGATGCTGTTTTTCAGCGTCGTGCTAATCGGCGTCGCATCCTACTTCTATCTCAGGGTGAGGCTCGGGGCCGGGCCGCGGGACGGCCTCATGATGGGGCTCATGAGGCGGCTCAATCGGCCCGCATCGACAATCCGGGGTACCATAGAGGTGACGGTGCTTGTGGCGGGCTACCTCCTCGGAGGACCTGTCGGCATTGGGACGGTGGTAAGCGCGTTCACCCTCGGTTACTCCGTACAGCTCGCCTTCAAAATTGGGAAATTCGATCCGAAGAGTGCCGATCAGGTCAACCTATTGAGGCTCATCCGGTGCTTATCAGGAGAAGGCTCCTTATCATAGAAGCAGAAAAAGGGGCAATGGCTCGTTCAGTAGGGAACTATCGCAGCTGATTGAAGATGGGCTGCGAAGAGGGGTTACATGATTGTGAGGGACTCGATGTCCCTTGGGTAGTAGGTGACGAGCTCGTAGCCGTCTTCGGTTATAACGGCCGTGTCCGAGTGTCTGAACCCTGCGAACCCGAGCTCGTAGATCCCGGGCTCGATGCTCACGACCATCCCGGGCCTCAGCTCCGCGTCGTTCCCCCTGTCGAGCCAGGGGGGCTCGTGGCCCTCCAACCCTATCCCGTGGCCGGTGTGGTGCCTGATCAAACCCTCGTAGCCGGCGCCCACGATCACCTTCAAGGAGGCCTTGTCGACGTCGCTGCACCTAATGCCGGGCCCGAGAGCCGAGATCGCAGCGTCCTGGGCCTTGACCATCAAGTCGAAGTACTTTTCATGCCTCGGCGTCGGCTCCCCGACGATCATCGTGCGCTCGAGCTCGCTTCCATATCCTCCAACATCTGAACTTGCGCCGGTGACGAGAACGTCTCCGTACTGGATGACCTTGCCGATGCCGATGGCGTGGGGCATCGCCGACTTCCACCCGACCTGGCCCCTGAAGCCAGCCGAGGCCGGCGACCTACCGCCCCTGATCTGCTCGTACTCCGGGCCGAGGGCCTTTTTCATGGTGTTCGAGGCCTCCAGCGTCGCCATCAGCGAGACCTCGACATCCCACAGGCCCGGAGACGTGTACTCCTGAAGCAGTTGGTGTGCGAGGTTGCCCCACTTCGCGCTCTCCCTTATGAGGGCGATCTCCTCCTCCGACTTGCATAGCCGCATCTCCCAGATGATATCCCCCGCCTTCTCGAATTTTGCGTCAGGCATCTTCTCGTTCAGGGGGGGCCCTGTGTAGCCCATGGCGCCAGTCGCCCCCGCGGCGTTGTCGGCGCCGAGCCTCGCCTTCCCGTACCCCATCTCCTTGAGCCATCCCGCAAACAGCTCTATGGGGTGCTTGTCCCCCGGGTAATCGAGGTATATCCTTGCGTCCCCCACCAGGTTTGTCTGATGCATCAGATGATCGGCCTCGAGAAGGGGCCCCATGAACACGAGGTCCCCATCGCGCGGCACAACCAGGATGGCGGGACGCTCAGTGGTCATGTGGGTGAAGTGGGAGAGGTAGAACATGCTCGTCCCGTTCGTGAGGAGCAGGGCGTCCAACCTCCTCTCAGCCAAAACTTCCCTCACCTTGGCTATCCTCTTCCTGTACTCGTCCCAGCTTATGGTCAGCCTCACAGACGAACTCTCCTTCACGTAGGCATCTACCCCATTATGATTATAGAACTATCGAATGGTAGCCGAACAACGGTTTTATATCGGATTAAAAATCGTTAACCCTGTTAGGGGGCGACGGGCTTAGACCTCTATGAGATTGCTTTCACCTTATTGTTGATCGCCCCCCTCGGGGTCACGCTCACGGCCTTGACGATTAACTTAGTTGCGGCTGGCCTGAAAGATCTACACAGAGCGTTTGGAGAGAAGGGTAGGAACCACGAGACGCCTATGCCCCCTTGGCGCTCAGCACAAACCGAGGTCGAATGGTACATTCAGGAGCTCAAGAAGGAAAAGAAGCTGAGAGGAGTGGCCTAGTGCAACGGCGGTAGGTGTGCCCTGACGAACTGACCCTTGAGAGGGACTGAACTCTATCAGCAATCCTTTTAGAGGGTTGAAGGGGTAGAGATTTGAGCATGCCTTCATATGGTATCAGCCACGAGGGCGGGGCCCTGAAGCGGGTCCTCGTCCACCATCCGGGCAGGGAGCTGGAGCTCGCAAACTCGAACCCGGTCGAGCACAACTTCGATCAGCCAGTGGACGTCGGGCGGTTTGTCTCGGACCACAAGCGTCTCATGGACGCCCTGGAGGAGGCTGGGGTCGAGGTCCTCGACGTCGGCAGCCTGTTAGGAGACGATCCAAGGCTGTCGCGGGAGGTGAGGAGGTGTCCCAACCTGGTCTTCACAAGGGACAGCAGCGTCGTGACGGACGCTGGCTCGATCCTGATGAGGATGGGGCTCCCCTCGAGGAGGCGTGAGACGCCGGTGATAAAGGCCGCGCACGACGCCATAGGCGTCCCAGTCGGCCTCCAGATAGGAGAACCAGAGACGTTCGAGGGGGGAGGCTTCGCCCTTTTGGAGGGAAGAGTCGCCGTCGCGGGGCTGTGCAACAGGACGACAAGGGGCGCGCTTGACGACGTCAGGAAGTTCTTGTTCGAGAAAAACCTCGTCGACACGTTCATCGAGCTCAGGGTTCCCCCGAGCGACATCCACATAGACGGCGACTTCGCCGAGCTGCCGGGAAAGACCGCCCTGGTCCACGTGGAGACCCTTGAGCACGCGCCCTCCGCATTCTATACGCAGGACGAGTCCTGGGAGGGATCGTTCATGGGTTGGCTCAGGGATGGGGGCTGGGATATCATGGAGATCACCAACAGGGAGAGGTCAGATATGGCGGCGAACTTCCTCACCATCGACCATGACCTGGCGATCCACTACACGGGGAACCCGAGGGTGATGAGAGAGGCCAGGAAGCGTGGGATAGATGTCGTCCAGATCCCAGGCGACGAGTTGCGGAAGGGGAACGGCGGCGTCCACTGCATGACCTGCCCTATCCTCAGGGTCTGATCCTCAGCCGAAGATATCAGGCTGGAACTCCCTGAAGCCCTCGGGGAAGTCCCAGGGATCCACCACGAAATCTATGACGGCCGGCACTCCGTCCTCGTTCTTCCTTAAGGCCTCCTCCAGCGCCGGGCGGATCTCGTCGGGGGTCGTGACCCTGGCGCCATGGCAGCTAGAGGCCTCGGCGACAGCGGTGAAGTCCGGCTGAACCTCGAAGTCCACAGCTATATAGCGCTCGCCGGCCGCCTTCTCGTGGAGCTTGATCCAGCCCAGGCTGTAGTTGTTCAGGACGACCCATGTGACGGGAGCGTCGTACTGGGCCGCCGTCGGGATCTCCTTCATGAACATCTGGAATGCGCCGTCACCCGTCGTGCACAGCACCTTCCTCCCCGGGACGGCCAGCTTCGCCCCTATGGCCCCCGCCACCCCGAAGCCCATGCAGGTCTGCTCAGCCGGCGCCACGCAGCAGTCAACGTTCAAGACGGTGTAGTAGGGGAAATAGTAGGACCAGAGGTCCTGGGACCCGTTCTCGTTCACCAGTACGGTCCCCGGCCCGAAGACCCTGTTCGCCTCATGGACTATCCGCTTGGACTTTAATGGGATCGAGGCGTCCATGCACTCGGCTTCTACCTCGCTGAGGAAAGCCCGCTTCGCCTCGATTATCTCCTTTACCCTCGGCATCTCCTTCAAGGGCTTCCTCCTCACCCTGTCCGATATAGCTGCGGTCAGGTCCCGGAGGACGAGCCTTGCGTCGCCGACGATAGCCACATCTGGTATCCAGTTCCTCCCGATCTCACATGGATCCACGTCGACCTGAACGAACCTTGCCCCCTCGGGGAACTGGCTCCAAGCCGCGG
>CAZPMB010000097.1:0-5484 GCA_964587735.1 uncultured Candidatus Bathyarchaeia archaeon
CAATATATTAATAATATACACACAAAAAATAGAATATAAGGCATTATGCCTATGCCTTAAAAATAAATGTATAATCATCCATTCCTTCTCTTAATACTATAGTTAATATTTGACGGTATGAACGATGTATTTTTAGCCTTTTTTAGTGATGTATATTGGTTTTTAAGCTCGGCTCGCTAACTCCTGTTTTTTGGTGGATCTTGGCATAAATATGCGTAGGCAAAAACCACTATACCCAGCCACTGGGTATAAGCCTCGGAAAGCCGTTATTACTGCTGCAGTAACAACCCCTGGCGGCCTCAGCGACCGCTAGCCGACGCTTAACGCCTCAAACTTATAAGCCCCGCCCCCCGAAAGGAATAAAGCTGATCCACGATGCCCCAGGACACCATCGACTCCATCGCGAAGCGCCGGGGCTTCTACTGGCCGAGCTACGAGATCTACGGAGGCCTCAGCGGCTTCTACACCTACGGCGACCTCGGGACAAAGCTCAAGCGCAACATCGAGAGCTCCTGGCGGGACCACTTCGTCCGGAGGCAGGGGTTCCTGGAGATCGAGGACCCGATCATCAACCCGGAGAAGGTCTTCAGGGCCTCGGGCCACCTGGACCACTTCAAGGAGCACTCGGCGGAGTGCACAAAATGCGGCAGAAGCTTCAGGGCGGACCACCTCATCGAGGAGATGACAGGCCTAGAGAACGTGGAGGCCATGGGCCCGGAGGCCATCCGCACCCTCCTGAGGAAGCACGACGTCAGGTGCCCGGCCTGCGGCGGCGCCCTCAAGGACCCGGTCCTCATACTGACCATGTTCAAGACGGAGATAGGCGCGACGGGGGGCGAGACCGGCTACGCCCGCCCCGAGGCCGCCCAGGGGATGTTCACCAACTTCAGGCGGGCCTACCTCCAGGCGAGGGAGAGGCTCCCCTTCGCCATAGCCCAGACCGGGAAGGTCCTAAGGAACGAGATAAGCCCCAGGAAGGGGATGACCCGCGTCCGGGAGTACACAATCATGGAGCTGGAGCTCTTCTTCGACCCCCAGAGCCCGGCGTGCCCCTGGCTCGGGGAAGTCGCAGACGAGCCCATCAACCTCCTCACGGAGGAGATGGAGGCCAGGGGCGAGAAGAAGCCCCTGGAGACCACCGTCGCCGGGGCCCTGCGGGACGGCCACGTCCTCACCGAGTGGCAGGCGTACTTCATGGGCGTCTCCAAGAGGTTCGTCACCCACCTGGGGGTCCCCCCCGAGCGCCAGCGCTTCAGGGCCCACCTCCCCGCGGAGAGGTCCCACTACTCGGCCCAGACCCACGACCACGAGGTTCATCTGGGGAGCTATGGGTGGCTCGAGGTAGCCGGCCACGCCTACAGGACCGACTACGACCTTAGGGCCCACCAGAGCGGCTCCGGCGAGGACATGACCGTCCTCAGGGAGGACGGGACGAGGTTCATCCCCCACGTCGTCGAGCCGAGCTTCGGGCTCGACAGGCTGTTCATCGCCACCTTGGAGACCTCATACGCGTACAAGGAGAAGAGAAACGTGCTCAGCCTGCCCCGGGATTTAGCCCCCTACCAGGTCTCCGTCTTCCCCCTAGTCACCAAGGACGGCCTCCCCGAGGAGGCGAGAAAGGTCCACGATGCGCTTCTGGACGCCGGGTTCGTCGCCGCCTACGACGAAGGGGGCTCCATAGGAAGGCGGTACGCCCGCTCGGACGAGATAGGCACGCCCCTGGCGGTGACCGTTGACTACGACACCCCAAAAGACAGAACCGTCACGGTCAGGGACAGGGACAGCTGGGGGCAGGTGAGGCTTCCACTTAGAGCTCTAACCGAGAAACTAATAGGCTACTTCGAGGGGAAGCTCGACTTCGAGGAACTGGGCGAAAAGGTCTAACACCTCTTCAGGACAAGCCTGGTGGCGGGGACGTTCACCTCTGCTATGGCCACGCCCCGGAACGTCCTCGTCTCCCCGATGACGTCCCTCAGGGTCACGCCTCCGTCCTTGACCTCGGCGTGGATCACGTCCTCCATCACCCTCTCGCTGTCCAGGTAGACCTTGAACTCGCACATGACGATAAGGAATAAACCATTCATTCGGTTAAGAGCTTGCCCCCGAAGGCGCCGAGCCTCCTACCGAAGTCCTCGAGGACGGCCCTCATCCTCGCCTCGCACTCCTCCCTCGTCGCCCCCTCGGCGACGACGTCCACCTTGATATCCTTCACTCTCAGGCGCTCCTCCGGCGACTCAGGCGGCGTCGCCGCGTTCTTCAGGTAAACGTCGGGGTAGTCCCTCTGCATCTCCCGGTAAACCGGGAAGAAGTCGTTGAAGACGACCCGAGCGGTCACCGTCCTAGCGACGAACCTCGACCTAGACCTCTCCTCAATGATATGGGCGACGTGCTCGTTGAACATCGCCTCCATCTCGGCTGGGATTCCGGGGAAGGTCACTATCGTCGTCCTCCCCTCCCGGAGAATCATCCCCGTCGACATCCCCACTGGGTTAGGGATGGCGTCGGAGCCCTCCAGCACGCGGGCCATCCGCTCCCCGCGGGACGTGTCGTGGACGCCCCGCGCTGCGTAGATACGCCTTATCTTCTCCACGGCCCCGGAGTCCAGCATGACCCCCCGGCCCAGGGCCCTGCCTATCGACTCGACTGTCAGGTCGTCCTCCGAGGGGCCGAGGCCTCCGGTGAATATGACCATGTCGTTCTCCCGGCGGAGCGCCTCCCTCAGGGCGGCGCCGATCTCGTCGACGTCGTCCCCCACGCAGGTGACCCTCCTCAGCCGGGCCCCAAGCTCGGCCGCCCTCCTTGCTATCCACGAGGAGTTGGTGTCCACTATCCTCCCGAACATGATCTCGTCGCCCGTCGCGATCACCTCGACGCTGAACCCGTACCGCCGCAAGTCAGCCACCCTTCGGGAAATTGAACACGCCCAGCTCAGCAATGGCCGAGGAGGCGCTCGGCTATCCTGTCGGTCTTGAAGACGATGAAGTCCCTGTATCCAAGCGCCTCAGCCTTCGTCTTCCTTCCAGAGGCGACCTCGACGACGGCCCCGAATATCCTCCGGCCCACCGACTGAATCGACTCGCTCCCGTCCAGTATCGTCCCGGCGTTGATGTCCATGTTGTCCCCCATCCTCTCGTAGGTCTTCGGGTTCCCCGTGATCTTGAGGACTGGGGCGACGGCGTGGCCAGTCGTTGAGCCCCTCCCCGAGGTGAAGGCGACGACCTGCGCCCCCACCGCAACCATGTGCGTGACGGAGGGGACGTCCCAGCCCGTCCCGTCCTGGAGCCAGAGGCCGGGGCGGCTCGGCGAGTCGAGGAGCTCCCTGTTGTTCTCCAGGACGCCCTGGATCGGCCTGGTTCCGCCCTTCCTGATCGCGCCCAGGCTCTTCTCCTCGATGGTCGTCAGGCCGCCGTCGACGTTGCCCTTGGACATGAAGCGGCTGTCGATCCCCATCGCCTTCATCCGCCTCTCCTGCCTCTCGATCATCGCGTGTATGGCCTTCCCGACGTCTTCGTTGACGGCCCTCCTCGCGAGGACGTGATGCGTCCCCGTCATCTCCTGGGTCTCCCCGAAGATCACGGTGCCCCCCTCGTCGACAAGCATGTCCGCAGCGACGCCCGCGGCCGGGTTCGCAGCGAGCCCCGAGGTCGCGTCCGACCCCCCGCACTCGACTGCGAGGGTGAGCTCAGACAGGGGGAAGGGCTCCCTCCGCATCCCCGAGACCTCCTGGACCATCCCCTGCAGGATCCTGACTCCCTTCTCGGTGGCCCTGAGCGTGCCCCCCTCCTCTTGGATGACGACTGTCTCCAGCGGCTTCCCGGTCGGCCTGATGCCGTCGGCGAGGATCTCAGAGGTGAGGGACTCGCACCCGAGCCCGAAGAGGAGGACGCCCGCGACGTTGGGGTTCCTCGCGGTGCCTATGAGGGCCTTTGCGACCATCTCGTCGTAGCCGCAGCCGTGGTGCTGGGTGACGGCAACAGCCCCCTCGACCCGTTCGGCGATCCTCTTCGCCGGCTCGTAGCTGCAGTCCATGGGGGTTAAGACGAGCAGGTGGTTTCGTACCCCGACGGAGCCGTCGGGCCTCTCGTAGCCGTAGAACTCGGTCATACCCCCCCCTCCCTGTAGGCCGAGGTGGGGACGGTCGTGCTCTCGACGTTGTGGGTGTGCACCCAGTCCCCCGGCTTGATGGGCCTGGAGGCGACGCCTATGACCTCCCCGTACTTGATCACCTGCTCCCCCTTCCTCAGGGCCTTCAGGGCTATCTTGTGCCCGAAGGGGACGGGCTCGTGCGTCTTCGGCGTGCCGATGACCCCGCCGTCCGGCGACAGCACCTCCACCGCCTCCCCCCCTACGAGGTCCGTCGTCGCGGTCGCGACGTTGTCCCTGCCGTCGATCTGGATCGCCTTCTTCATCCCCTCACATCCAGTGATGTTCCGGTATGCCTGCGGTAGCGTCTGGGAGCACGGCGACCCTGGACCCCGAGCCATGCTCGGCCCTCAGGGCCTCCAGCACCTCGCCCCAGTCCCTCAGCCAGGTCGTCTCCTCCGGTAGGCCGATCTTCATGTCGTAGCTCCGCATCTTGTGCGGCGAGTATATTATCAGGCGCTTCCCCCTGATGAGGGGCCTCCTCTCGTCCCCGCTCCAGAGCCTGGCGCCCACATGCTTGCCGTGGCGGCCGAAGATCCAGTGGTTGATCTCGCCGTTCATGTCGTTGGCGAGGAGCACGATCGAGCCATCGACCCTCACCGAGTTGTAGGCGGGCCACATCCCTATCTGGGCCTCGTTAGCCCTCATGTACGTGTTGGCGACGACCACATCCATGTCCCTCGGGGCCTCGCACCTGTGCCACCTCATAGCGCCCTCCGATGCCCGTCGCTGGGTCTCGACGAAGTCACCGGCGCAGACTTCGATGGGGTCCCTGTTAATGTTGAGGACACTGTCGACCTTGAAGTCGAGGCCGGCCATCCTCGCGGTCTCCTCGGCGTCGAGGCGCATGACGTTCCCCTCGTTCTTCGTGTAGCCGGTGGTCGGATGGGGCGTGAGGCCCGGCCCGAAACCGCCGACCGCGCCGTGGTTGTGAGAGATGGTCTCAATGCCCGATATGCCCGGCAGTATCATCTTCCCGCCGCCGCTGAAGCCCATCAGGCGGTGGTAGAGGATGGTGCCCACACCGATCTTGAGATCGCAGCTCATCGCCTCAGAGTTGATATAAACAGGGGTGCCGCGGCTCGTCTCGCCAAGGTAGTCGAGCATGTCGTACGGGTTGTGGTTGTAGCACTGGTACTCGGCGACAATGTCCTCCCCCAGCTTCTTCACGAAGTCTAGGCGGCCGAACGTGCCGTGGCTCCCGGAGGCCATGATGAACCTCACGTTGTCCCTCGGCACCTGGGCCCTGTGCAGAGTCTCGAGGATGTGGCGCACGTACTGTTGAGCCTTCGTCGGCCTCGTCATGTCGTCGATGAGTATGACCACCTCCCCGGCCCCCTC
>CAZPMB010000097.1:5584-7564 GCA_964587735.1 uncultured Candidatus Bathyarchaeia archaeon
TCGAGAGGGGCGAAAAGGTCCTCTGCATCGAGAACGGGTTCTTCGGCGAGAAGTGGGAGGAGATCGTTGAGGCCCACGGCTGCGTGGCCGATCGCCTGAGGTTCGAGTGGGGCGCGGCCCTCGACCTCAAGCAGGTCGAGGAGAGGCTGTCCTCGAACGACTACAAGGCCTTCGCCGTCGAGCACGTCGACACCTCGACGGGCATAGCGAACGAGATCGAAAAGATCGGCGAGATGGCGAAGAACACCGACGCCCTTTACATAGTGGACTCGGTCTGCGGCGTTGGGGGCATGCCCCTGAAGATGGACGAGTGGAACATCGACTTCTGCCTGACGGGGAGCCAGAAGGCAATAGGGGCACCCCCGGGGATCTCCATGTTCTGCCTGAACGACAGGGCCTGGGATGTGGTTGAGAAGAGGAAGACCCAGATCGCTGACTACTACGCGAACCTGAGGAAGTGGAAGCCGGTCATGGTGAACCCCAGGGGCTACTTCGCAACCCCGGCCGTGGGCATGACCCTCGGGATGCTCGAGGCCCTCCGCATGGTCCACGAGGAGGGTCTGGAGGCCAGGTGGAGGAGGCACCAGGTCTTCTCCGAGGCCTTCCGAGCAGGGCTCAGGGGGATGAACGTGGGATCGTTCCCAGCGAAAAGCCACGAGGCCCACACCCTATCGGTGCCGGAGGTGCCAAAGGACATAAGCGACGCCGACATGAGGGGCCTCATGAAGACCAAGTACGGGGTCGTCATCGCGGGCGGCCTGGGTAAGCTGGGTGGCAAGACAGTCAGGGTCGGCCACATGGCGAATGTGTCGACCAACGACATCGTCTCGACGCTCTCCTCCATCGAGATGGCTCTCATGGAGCTTGGCCACGAGATGGAGCCGGGCGCCGGAATCGGTGCGGCGGAGAAGGTGCTTGTCACCCACAAGACCGAGGCTTAACCTATCCTACAGCCCCAATTTGCATGCTGAAATGCTCATGCATGCCATAATCTCATCCCGACTCGAACTGATTATGATGGTCGTCTGAGAACCTATCTCAAATCATATATCATCTCTTTCGATCACAGAGATCGAGTTCCATGCATCGAAGAGAACTATTCATCCTGAGCGCTTTTGCTCTCCTCCTCTCCGGCTTTGGAGCCGGATTCTGGGCTTGCACCCTTCAGAACAGAGACAGATTTTCCCAGATAAACAACAGGATCTCCATACTCGAGGGCCAGATCAACGAATTGAAGAACCCCGAGTACACCATCGGCATCGTCTACCCCATGAGCGGCAGGCTCGACTGGTGGGCGAGGGACGCACAGCCGATCATGGAGGCCGCGGAGAGAGACCTCCAGGAGATGCTCAGTGAGGCGGGATCCGCAGTAAGGTTCAACTTCCTCTTCGCCGACAGCGAGTCAACTGGCGAGGGTGCTCTGGAAGCCGTAAAGAGCCTAGTCGACGAAGGGGCCCAGATCATCGTCGGCCTCCCCACGTCGGGCGAGGTGGATGGGGCGCTGTCGTACATCGTCGCATCCGGAATACCCGTCATCAGCCCCTCGTCCACCGCGAGCCACCTCTCGAGGCCGGACAACGTCTTCAGGCTCTCGACACCCGAGAACTACAGGGCCAGGATAGGGGCGGAACTCGCCGTCGAGCTCGGCTATAGGGAGGTCATCGTCATCCACAGGGACGACGGCTGGGGCTCGGCCTACGCCGAGACCGTCTCAAAGGCTTTCACGGAGAGGGGGCTGAAGGCCCACAGCATCGCCTTCGAGCCGTCCCACACGTACTACATGAACTATTCGGACGAGGTTTGGGAGCTCGAATCCCTCGCCAGCGAGGGGGAGAGGGCGCTAGTCTACCTCGTCGCCTGGGAGAACGAGGACTACAGCATACTGAACGAGACGAGGAAGAGCCCGGTGCTGTCGCGGGTAAGGTGGTTCACGGCGGCCATCTATCCGTCAATACTCGAACAGAGGGTGATGTTCGGAAT
>CAZPMB010000098.1:0-7499 GCA_964587735.1 uncultured Candidatus Bathyarchaeia archaeon
GGAGACCCTCCGGCCCACCGGTGGTCTGCGCCTGGATCTGGCGGACGGGATGATCGAGAATGTCATCGGGCTCGTTTCGATCCCCGTCGGGATAGCGTCAGGATTCCTGATCAACTGTCGAGAGTACCTGGTTCCAATGGCTACGGAGCAGAGGTCCGTGATCGCAATGGCGGAGATGGGCGCGTCGTTGGTGCGGGGCTCCGGGGGGTTCAAGGCCGAGAGCACGGGCTCCACCATGATCGGCCAGATCCAGTTGATGAACATCCAGGACTTCGAGGGGGCGAGAATGAACATCATAGCTCGCAAGGAAGAGATCCTGGGGCTGGCGAACACCCAATCGAGGACCCGCACCGCGTTTGATGTCGAGACGAGGACCCTGGAGTCGGCCGTCGGCCCCCTCCTGATCGTCGAGCTGCTGGTGGACGTGAGAGACTCCATGGGGGCCAACGTGGTCAACTCCATGGTAGAGGCTGTTTCGCCTCTAGTCGCCTCCATCTCGGGCGGGAGGGCCAACGTGGGAGTTCTCTCCAACCTGGCGACGAGGAGGATTGTTCGAGTCGAGGCAACCGTCGAGATGGGAGCCCTAAGAGGCGACATAGTAGAAGGGGTTGTCGAAGCATCGTCTTTTGCGTCCGCAGACCCCTACAGGGCGGCAACCCACAACAAGGGTGTGATGAACGGGGTTACAGCTGTCCTCGCAGCCACTAGCAACGACACGAGGGCGGTGGAGGCCGGTGCCCACGCCTACGCCTCGTTGACGGGGAGGTACCTACCCCTAGCTACCTGGCACAAGGACGACGAGTCCAATCTTTTAGGAGAGCTAGTCATGCCGATGCAGGTCGGAGTTGTTGGAGGCTCTATCTCCACACATCCGACGGCGAAAACAGCACTGAAGATATTGGGGGCGAAGACTGCTCAAGAGCTGGAAGAAGTGACCGCCTCGGCGGGGCTGGCCTCCTATTTGGCAGCGCTGGTCACCCTGGTTTCTGAAGGGATAACGAGTAAATCATAACAAGTCTTGAGCTGAGACCGGCTATTAAAGTTCCATCATCATGCCGTCGTAGGCGACCTCGAAGCCGGCCTCCCGGACGATCGAGGCCATCGGTTGGGTCGAGTCGAGCATAGGGTTAGTGTGGTTGAGGTGGGTGTAGACCACCCTGCCGATGTCCACCCCCCTCAGGATCTCGATGCTCTCCTCGACGGGGATGTGGCCGAGGTCGTGGGAGGTCTTCCTCAGCCCGCTGACCCTGGTGAGTTCGTCTTCCCACCAGAAGGTAGCGTCCAACATGAACAGGTCTGCCCCGGCGGCCCTCTCCAACAACCCGTCGGTCAGCCGTCCAAGATCAGGCGTGTATACAAACCTCTTTCCGTCGGTGTCCAGCTCATAGCCGAAGGTGCTGCTCGGGAAACAGGAGCCATCCTTAAGCCTATCCGTGTGGTCAACCTCGAACCCCGTCGCGCCCAGGCCGCCAAGGAGCTCCAACCTCTCCCCATCGAGAAGCGTGTATGGCACCACGTAGTCCCTCGCGAGCCTCCCCAGGTCGCTGAAGAATCTCCCCTGGCGTGTGCCGCCGAAGAGGAACTGGATCAGGTTCGTCGGGCCGAAGACCGGGATCTCGAAGCTCTTACCTGTGGAGAACTCGGCCAGACCGACGCAGTGGTCGCCGTGCCCGTGGGTGAGAAGGACGGCGTCGATGCGGCTCTGCCTCCCGAAAAGGGCCTCTCCCGGCCTTGGCACGAGGCCCACCGCCTCCAACTGGAACTTCAGGTCCGGGGCGGCGTCGATGAGGACGTGCTGGCCGCCGTCGAGGGAGACCGTGACAGAGGAGCGCGTACGCCTCTGTTTGGTGTCCCCTCTGGCCCGAGTGCAGCTGGGGCAGCAGCAGTCCCACTGGGGGACGCCGCCGTTGGATCCCGAGCCGAGGATGGTGACGATCATATTATCATGAGTCGAACCCGTATTCTTAAAAACTGAATCATCGGGATCGCCCTTTAACCGGAGGATGGCATAAGACTCACCGATGGCGGAGGTCTACAGGCCAGCCGAGGACTCGATTCTCTTGCTGAGGCATGCGCGGTCTAGGGTATCTGGTTCTGTGCTGGACATGGGGACGGGGAGCGGCGTCCTAGCAATAGCAATGGCGTCTAATCGGAGGGTGGAGAGGGTGGTCGCGGTGGACATCGACCGCGATGCCGTAGAGGTGGCAAGGAAGAGGGTGGAGGATTCCGGTGTCTCGGGGCGCATAGAGTTCCTCGTCGGAGATCTGTTTGAAGGGCTTGATGACGAACGGTTCGACTGGATAATCTTCAACCCGCCCTACCTCCCCTCGGAGGGCGCGGCTGACGAGGTTTCTTGGTCTGGCGGTGAGATCGGCCGGGAAGTCATCATGAGGTTCCTCGGTGGGGCACGAGAGCACCTGAACCCTTCTGGGGCTATACTGATGGTCTACTCATCCCAGACTGGGCTTGAGTTAGAGAATGTGGAAAGGGATTACGTTGTGGAGGTGCTGGAGGAGATGCCCCTCTTCTTCGAGAGGCTCTACTGCCTTCTGCTCAGGCCCCTCAGCCCCTATGGATCCCCAGATACAACCCGCCGATGAAGGCGGCGCCAAAGGGGGCGTGGACGATGAAGTCAGATATCAACGTCTGAATACCGCTGGTCTGACCGAGGAGATCCCTCACCCACGTCTGAAGAGCAGTGTAATCTATCGAGATTATGCCTCTATAGGCAAGGTACTGGAGGCCGAGGAAGGCAAGCCCAATGATGACCGCCACTATCTTCGCAACTTTCTTGAGGGCCCAGCCCGTTAGGAAGCCGCCTATCCCCCCGATGCCTATCTCTCCAGCTATTGGAGTCAGGATATTCGACAACTCAAGCATATATTAAAATCAATTAACAATCAGGTATATAAGCGGTGGGCTTAACTACCAACCTTCGGCTTGGCTGTTTTCATGTAAATCTATATTCATAATAAAAGAGTGATAAGACCGATGAGGAGAAGCTGATTGAGCTTCATCGTGTATGAGTTCATCCGACCTAATAAGATTCGGAACTCGCTTTAAATTGTTCAATAGTTCCTTTTTGGCATGGAATTTGAGTTATCTGCTTTTTTCGCCTGGACTTCGTATCTCTCTAACGCCCTTCGGTGTTCCGACGTATGCCATATTGGCATAATCTAAAAAGAGACCTGTCTCTAAGACACCAGGGATCTCCTTCAGAAGCCCGTCCAATGCCCGGGGTTCCGCGATGTATCCAAAATCGGCATCCAAGATGTAGTTGCCGTTGTCGGTGACAAAGGGCTCTGCCGTCCCCTTTATAGTTCGAAGTGAAGCCCTAACCTTCATACCCTCTAGCCTTCGCTTCACAGCGCCTAGGGAGAAGGGCAGGACCTCGATGGGAAGTGGAAACCCCTCACCTAGACGAGAGGTCAGCTTTCTCTCATCAACGATGATGATGTACATCTCAGAGGCCGACGCGACGACCTTCTCACGGAGCAACGCGCCTCCCCCGCCCTTGATCGCCTCGAGTTCCTCGTTTATCTGGTCGGCCCCATCCACGGACAGGTCGAGCCGGGGGTGCTCATCAAGGCTAGTCAAGGCGATCCCGGCCTCCTTCGCCTCGGCCGCAGTTCGTTGACTGGTCGGAACCCCGAGGATGTCTTCGAGTTTCCCTGAGCGCAGGTGTGAGCCGACGATGTGAACAAAATGCATAGCGGTACTGCCGCTCCCGAGGCCTATGATGCTGCCGTTCTCGACATGTTTGGCCGCGGCCTCGGCGGATCTCCTCTTCGCATCCTCCACCCAGCTCATGCGGGCACTACCTCAGGTACCGAGCTCCAGTTTCTCCAGCTCCTCGAGCTCCTTGAGGACCTCCATGCGAAGCTGCTCGAGCTTCGCCTCGACATCGGATTTGGGCTTCGAGGGGGCCGCCTCTTCCACCTCTTCCTCTTCGGCGGCCTCCTCCGGAGGCTTCTCCTCCCTCCTAACAGGCCTCTTCCTCCGTTTTTGGGGCTCCTCAGGGGCTTCCTCCTCCTTCTTCCTCTCGATCTTCAGCTCCTTGAGGACGGTGTCGATCCTGGACTGGGTGTTGCTGAGGGTCTCCTCGAACTTCTTGAGGATGTCATCCCTGATGGTCTCCAGCTCGTTGAGCGTGACGATGAGCTCCGACTGCTTCAGGTCCTCCGCTATCTGCTTCATCTCCTCCTCATAGCCCTTCGATAGGCTGACCCGTTCCTCACGCGTGATCTCCCCCTCGTCCTCGGCCTCGAAGAGGCGCTTGAGGACCATGCTGAGGAGCTCCCTCTGGATTGTGAGGGTCCTGATGCTGCTCTTTGCCCTATCAACATCGGAGGATTCGAGATGGCGCTGGACTTCCGGCATCTTGTAACCGCCTTCCTTGACTTGGACAATGGACGGAGGGGGTGCTGTGGTCTCTTTCCCCTCGGTGGTTGTAGCGGGTTCTTTGACCTCTGTCTTGGAGGTCCCTCGGCTGGCCCTTACGAAAAGGTAGATGGCGATCGCCGCCACAGCGATCGCGGCCACTCCGATGGAGATGTCCATCGTGGAGAGGGGAGCCATTTCCAGTCAATTCTCAATAAACAGCCGTGCATATATAAGCAATAGCCCAAGCAATCCGTTTCAGAGGGCTGATTACCCATCGGGATCTGTCCAAGGTATGGGGCAAATTCTCAAGTGTTGAAAGATTAAGCCCGATCGGAAGACGAGTAGAAATCGCTCATACGACCACCAAATCGTATAGCGCATAGGAAGTCTGAAATTTGATCGGCCTTTAGCTTTCCTGTATCCAGAACCAAGGGCTCAGCGAAAACAGAGTCTCGTCGATTATGTACCCCTATTATTTGTTTTTGGAGGTTAATGCTTATATTAGGGTACATGAAAGTTCAGGGGAAGGGGAGCTGGGCCGAGGCCCGGCTGAGAGGACGCAGAGCGTCGACCCTTTGAACCTGATCCAGGTAATACTGGCGGAGGGAAGGAGATGATAAGAACCTACACGTATCAGGATTTTATAACAGACCATCAGGCACATTCCGTTATTTTTGAGATTGGAGATAGAGTGAAAGCGATGCCCGTTTGGAGCATCGAGTTCATGGCCATCTCTTCGAAAGTAACACCCCTTTTAATTTACTGGGGCATTCCGACTGGAACCATTTTACCTATGGAAGGTGGAGTTAGATGTCCTCGTTGAATATCAGGCGCATATCTTTGGCCGTTGTCCTCATCGCACTTGGGGTGGTGCTCGCCCCATTTCTCTGGTTCCCGATCCTTGCATCCAGGGCTTATCCAGGGCAGCACATGGTAAACGCGGTGGCCGGCGTCCTGCTCGGCCCCCTGTGGGGGGCGTTCATAGCCATCTGCATCGGAGCCATCAGGATGAGCCTAGGCATCGGTACGATTTTCTCTATGCCAGGGGGGATACCCGGCGCCGTTGTGGTCGGCCTCTTTCAACTGTGGCTGAGGCGGAGAAAGGTCAAAGGCGTCGAGCTGGCCGCTTTCTCGGAGCCCATCGGGACGATCTTCATCGGAGGTACCTTAGCTGTCTATCTTGTCGCGCCCATCGTGGGGAGGAACATGCTCCTCATCCCTGTCTGGATGGGGTGGGCTCTAAGCTGCATCCCAGGATCCATATTGGGCTTCGTAATCCTGAAAGCCATCAAGGGGGTTGGGCTTGACAGATTCTTTGCTTGATGGGGCTTCTTGTAATGAGCTCACGGTCATGAGCTACCCTAATATCTGCAGGCCTAATGCTGGCGGAAGCACGTGTCATATTTTTCAGTTTATTTCATGGTTCTTGAGGAACGCGTCTTCTTTTCATCAGGTTGTAGGCTTATCAAGAATGATCTCTAAAAGGAGAGTCTGAGAGATAACAACTCAGTTAGAGTTAGCCAAAAAGGGCATCCTGACGGACGAGGTCAAGAAGATCTCTGAAATCGAGAAGCTGTCACCAGAGCATGTGATGAGGATGATAGCTGAGGGGAGGGTTGTAGTCACAAAGAACCTCGGGAGGGAGACCTCCCCCCTTGGGATAGGCGAGGGGCTGAGGGTCAAGGTGAACGCCAACCTCGGCACCTCAAAGGACATCTGCGACCTGGGCAGGGAGCTCGAGAAGGTGAGGGCGGCAGTGGGCGCGGGCGCCGACACGATAATGGACCTCAGCACCGGCGGAGACATAGACTACATTCGAAGGAGGGTCCTAAAGGAGACGAGTGTCCCCTTGGGCACTGTACCAATCTACCAGGCGGCGATAGAGGCCCAGGAGAGGCACGGGGCCATCGTCGACATGACAGAGGACGACATCTTCAACGTCATCGAGAGGCAGTGCCAAGACGGCGTCGACTTCATAACGGTCCACTGCGGCATCACGAGGGAGAGCGTGGAGACGGTCATACGGAAGAAGAGGCTTATGGGGATAGTCAGCCGAGGCGGGACCTTCCTCACCGCGTGGATCGTCCACAACAAGAAGGAGAGCCCCCTCTACGAGAACTACGACTATCTGCTCGAGATCGCCAAGGAGCACGACGTGACCCTGAGCCTCGGGGACGGCCTCAGGCCCGGGTGCATCCACGACGCGACGGACGGCCCCCAGATCCACGAGCTCCTCATCATAGGGGAGCTGGTTGAACGCGCAAGGAAAGCCGGCGTCCAGGCCATGGTCGAGGGGCCCGGGCACATACCGCTGAACGAGATCGAGGCCAACGTCAGGCTCGAGAAGTCGGTCTGCAAGGGCGCGCCATTCTATGTCCTCGGGCCCCTTGTCACCGACGTGGCCCCGGGATACGACCACATTGTGGGCGCGATAGGCGGAGCGGTCGCCGCCCTCGCGGGCGCTGACTACCTCTGTTACGTGACGCCAACAGAGCACATAGGCCTGCCGGACGTCGACGACGTAAGGGAGGGCGTTTTGGTTACTAGGATAGCTGCTCACGCCGCCGATCTGTTCAGGAAGGGGGAGGTCGCCCTCGATTGGGATTACAGCATGTCGAAGGCGCGCTCGGACCTAGACTGGGAGAGGCAGATCAAACTTGCGCTCGATCCCGTAAAGGCGAAGAGGATCAGGGATTCGAGGTCCCCAAAGGGGTTGAAGGACGAGGGATGCAGCATGTGCGGGGACTTCTGCGCCATCAAGATCCTCAAGGAATACATCAGGGCAGAACACTGATCCTCCTAAGGCTTCAATGTAGGATTGACGATTATGATGCCGCATAGAGAATATCCAGGGTGTTAAGAAATGAATGTGAGAATTCCCAGAGCCTTGTCGATAGCCGGGTCCGACTCCGGTGGCGGTGCTGGCATACAGGCGGACCTCAAGACTTTCGCCGCACTCGGGGTCCATGGAATGACCGCGATAACGTCAATCACCGCCCAGAATACGCTGGACGTGATTGCTGTACAAGACGTTGAACCGGGCGTTGTGAGGGCGCAGATCGAGGCCGTGGCCGACGATATAGGGGTCGACGCCGCCAAGACGGGGATGCTCCACA
>CAZPMB010000099.1:0-7433 GCA_964587735.1 uncultured Candidatus Bathyarchaeia archaeon
CTGAGCTGTTGACTGTTTAATGAAAGCCTTTCTGAGATGTGCGTGAATGTCTCGGGCCTTGACTCAAGCATTATCAGTATGTCCAGGCGTTCGTCATTTGATAGTTCAAAGAAGATCGAGCCGAGTTTCTCCATTATCACATTAACCTATTGGTTTTTTCATTTAATAGATTGTTGATTTCAGATTTAACGGACACTCGCTCGCATAAAGGAGAAATTGTAGCTTTGTAGCCTTATTAACTCGCCCTAGACTAGAATGTCAAACAACTCAATCATTCACCCGGAAAATGGATTGTTTAAACTGAGGATAAACGCGCGCATACATCTAATTATCGCGCACTTATGCGTGTTTTTTTCTCGCGCGCGAAACTTCAGAACACTATAGCAAATCTAAATAAATGATTTTAACTTAAAGGGCAGCATGGCTGAATCAACTGGATTCGGAGAACGAAAGGAAAAGGGATTGGACCGCATAGTGGCGCTAAGCGACGCGGTGCCAGAGTGGTGATTGGGCTGGTCTCGAAAACCAGTGGCCTTGAGCCTCAAGGGTTCGAATCCCTTCCGCGGCGCTACAGTATAATTATATCTATCAGCGTAAGAGATTCATTCTCTCAAGAAAAATCACTTGACGGGGACCGATGTTGTCTCAGAGTGATAAGGATGGGGGGCTTCAGGATTGGGAGCGGGAGCTTCTCGCCCCTCACCGCTGGGGGCGCATGAGGACCTGGTTCTCCGATAGCCCAGAGCTGTGGGACTCTCAGAGGGCATCTCAGGAGCACGCTCGCCTGAGGGAGCTGTGGGAGAAAGCCCCGCCATTGAGCAAAGTCTCCAAGGAGATCCTGAAAAGTATAATCTCGCTTGAGATCTGCAACTGGAACCTCGAGGAGAGCATCCTCAGCCTTTGCAGAGCCATCGGAACGAGCCATGCCCCTAAAATCAGGATCGGCCACGCAGGTTCAGTCACCGATGAGCGATGGAGGAAGGTTTGGGCCTACTATCTGGCCCTCAAGGCTTGGCTGCCGAGCTCGGGTCGTATCACGGGGTACCAAGCTCTCCTCGACATCTGCGACCCAGAGTCCGAGACAAGGAATCACGTCCTCAGCATGCTGGGGGAGATCAATGATCTCAAGCAGCTCTACGTTGAGCGGTTCTGCTTAAACTTCGAGTACTGGATCGGCGGGTTTTACCCCCTGGGCTCGCCGCAGATGAAGGCTTACGTCGCCGCGGTGGAGAGGCTGGAGGGGGAGATCTCGAAGCTAGACCCCGATCCCGAGATGCTGGAATGGATGAGGCTGGACGGGAAAAGGGGGTGGATTGAGATCTGCCACCACAAGGCCTTCAGGCGCTTCGACATCCAAATCTCCAGCATCGGATCCGGAAAGTGGCGCGGGGCGATCCCCTACGAAGGCACCGACGGGCTGGGGCGGGCCGAGACCCTCGAGAAGTACCTCGCCCCCATTGAGGAATGGATCAAGGGCCCAGCAGCACCTCGAAAATCGGCAGACGATGACATCTCCAATAGAATCCAAGAATCCCTCGGCAAACGCGATGACTCAAAGTTATTCCTAGCCGCCATGCTTGTCTCGCTTCTCAGATCTCAACAAATTGCAGCGAGAAAACGTGCCGAAAAGAGGGCTTGACCAGTCAATTAAGCCTATCATGGTTTTTATCCCGTGTCTCCGTCGAACTGGCTTCGTGCACAAGAAAGGCTCAGCGAGCTCTTGCACCTTCGGCTCGTCTAAACATGTCACGGGTGATTCTGTACTGCACGAGATCCGAGTTCCAGATGTGAATCGCCTTCTCGTAGACCATCCCTGTCTTCTCCATCACCCTGCGAGAAGCGATGTTATCCGGGAAGGCCAGGGCGATTATACTTTCTAATCCCACCTCCTCGAACCCGAACCCTAGGCTGACCCAGGCGGCCTCGGTCGCGTAGCCCCTGTTCCAGTAGCCCTTGTCCAGGAGGTAGGCGACCTCGGTCTCGCCGAGCTCGTCGACGAACTCTATCCCGCACCACCCTATCATCCTGCCGTCCCCGTGGACGACGGCCCACCTCCCGTATCCCCGCCGCCCCCAGTGGTCGATGATCTTCCCGACCTCCCTCTCGGCAGACTCCCTCGGCCAGGGCCTGCCCCCGGGAAAGTACCTCATCACCTCCGGGTCGCCGATGATCTCGGCGAGGCGGTCCACGTCCCCGGGCACGAACCCCCTGAGAGTGAGGTGCTCGGTCCTCACAACCGGTGGCTTCATCGTCTTCTCCTCTCGATTCCTCCGATCTATCTATTATATTATTTCAGCGAGACCACCGCTTGAGCCGCATTGGCGTCCTTCAAACCCGCATGCTCACCCCGATCTCATCCGCTTGATCACCAAGACAGCCGAGCAGGCTGCCAGATAGAAAGGTATCCAGAGAAGGACGTACGTGTTGAAGACCTGGGTTATCCTGGTCCCATCGTAGTATGGTATCATCGGTGTCAGCAGGTACCAGTAGAAATCGAGGACGCTCTCCGTCCTCTGGGTCACCAGCAGTGCGACCGCCGCCGGGAGGAGGAGCGTGAAAACGACCTTCACCGCATCTGGCCTGAGGAACTTGACCCAGTCAAACCAGCCAGAACCCCCAGCAACATCACTATTCCTTGCGCAGTCTCCGGGCAAAGCCCACGAAAAGATGGTGGTCACAGGGACCGTGGAGAGGCTAAGGCCGATCGCCCGTAGCATCTCGTTTAGAACTCCTCCTGCTTTAACCATTAGATGGTTATCAGGGTGACGCCAGCGACTATTGAGACAATTCATCACAAATCAGCCTCGAACATCGATTAGTGGCAGGTCAGAGCGTCGAGGTGCCCCAGCCATATGGCCTCAACCTCCTGCGAGAGGATCTCCGGGTGATAGACGTCGGGCACGTGAATGGTGTACAGCATCAGGAACCTCCCGGCCTCCTCGCAGTACCATGCTCCTATGACGCCGGGTATGCTTATCCCAGGCTCCTCCACGGTGAAGGTCTGATAGACCACTTCGTGTCCGTCCTTTGTCATGGTCTCCAGTTCGCACCTCAAGCCGATCTGTGTGCCCGAGATCCCTATGAAGCCGAAGACCTGGTCCAGGGCCCCTGCGGGGGTATTATCCATATTGGTGGAGAGCCCTTCGGGCTTGATCCAGATCACCCCGAACTGCTCAAGTTCTGTGTTCTGCCTTCTCCACAGCACCATGCCTGCCGAATCGGTCGGCGGGCCGTAGCCCCCGAGGTCACCCTCACCGATCGTCATGCGCTGGCTGTACTCGATTGTGAAGCCGTACCCCGTGTACCTCGCATACCCGAGGGGTGGGCCTCCGCGGTGCAGCCAGAGGTTGCCCATAGTCACAGCCCCGACCAGGGCGGCCACAACGAGCAGGGATCTAGCGCTGAAGGCATCGTTCCTAACGTATCCGGTTTTCATCTCCATTCATCCATCACCTCATATGTACTGGAGGAACCTCGGATATCTCCTCTTGAGCCTCTCATACTGGGAGCATAGCGCCCAGAGGACGACCAGGCCCACAGCCCAGAGGCCTAGGGTCTGTGGCAGGTCGAGGTAGAACGGCGCCTGTACCCCCGGGAGCCTCAGCCTGTAGAGCCAGAGGTGCGTCAGGTAGAAGAAAAGCGGGGTCCTCCCGAAGGTGTGGACGGCCCCCATTATGCTCCTGTGTGACCATCCCCTCTGCTCTATCAGCAGGCCGAGCGCCAGGAAGAGGCACATCCCGCCCAGGGTCCAGAGGAGGAATGCTATGTCCGGCGGGTACTTGGACATGTAAAGCCAGTCCAGGATGTCGTCGCTCCAACGACTGACGAGGTTCCCGTAGCCGTTGAAGTACCTGACAACGAGGAACAGGGCGATTGAAGCGACTCCGGTCGCTGCGAGGGGGAGCTTCAACTTGAGGACCCTGTCCTTATCGATACTATGGAGATAGGCCCCAAAGACCCAGCCCAGGCCCATCACCCCCACCCAGGGGATAATGGGGTAAAGGGAGAAGTAAGGGCGCCATGTGAAGCCGGGCTCATGTATGAGCCTCCTCAGGTAGTGGCCCCAGGCGGCGTCCATCGGTATGAAGCCCAGGTCCAGCCACTGGTGGTTGAGGATGATGATCAGAGAGACGGCGAGTATCGCCATCACGGGGAGCCTGCGGTAGACGCTGAAGATTATGAGGCACGCCCCGATGCATGAGATGACGCCGAAGTATAGGTAGGGCAGGTCGAAGGCTGGCGCCTCCAGCAGGACGGCGAAGGCGAGGAGGACAAGGCCCCTCTTGATTATGTGAAGTGAAATGTCCCGCTGGGAGTCGCCAAGGCTCAGCCTCTTGTTCACCGAGAGGGCGAGGGAGACCCCTGAGAGGAAGATGAAGGTCGGGGCGCACCAGTGGGTGATGAACCTGGACATGAATAGGGTGAAGTCCAGGGCCGGGTTCCTGTAGGCGTAGATGCCCTCCAGTCCCCCGTGGACCCGGTTCCAGAATCCTGAGACGTGGTCCCAGGCCATCAGCATCATCACAAGCCCCCGGGCGAAATCGATGAACTGCAGCCGAGCCGCCGGCCTGACTGCGTCCTTCATCGCCTGAACCGTAATCGCCATGGTTGTTCCGAGCTAATCAACAGACCCCACTAATAAGCGCATTGATACATCGATGACGGAAGATTAACATCATTGTTACCTGGGCAGCATCGATCACAGGGGTGGCCACCGGTAAAAGGGGCTGAGCGAGACGCTCTCCGCAAGAAAACCCCGGTCTCGAGCCTCGGAAAAGGCTCTTATCCTCATCACCGATTAAATTTAACTGGAGGTTTATGGAGTGCCGAAGAGGCTCAAGGTTGGAGACGTCGCTGTCGGCAGGGGCGAGATGAAGAAGGGGATCATAAGGGGCGTCGAGCTGGTCAACAACGTCGGCGTCGACATACCGGTCGTGGCGATGAACGGCTCGGAGGACGGGCCGACCCTCATCCTCCAGTCGACCCAGCACGGGATCGAGATCCAGGGCATCGAGGTCATAAGAAGGGTGATGAGGGAGGAGCTCGATCCTTCGAAGCTCCGGGGCTCGGTCATCGGGATACCGGTGGCGAACCCCCTGGCGTACATGCACCACCAGTACCTCTCCTGGATCGACAACCTGGACGTTGGAGGCGTGAACGCCGACAACCCGAAAGGGAACACGACGGAGAGGTTGGCTTCCGCCCTCTGGACGGAGGCTTGGAGCATATCCGACCTCGTCGTCAACATCCACTGCAACACGAGGCCAGACTCCCTCGTCTACCAGTGGATCAACGTGGGCAACCCGACGACTAGGGAGAAGGTCGTTAAGATGGCAGAAGCCTTCGGGGTCACGACGATCATCTCGGACTCGCCGCCGGAGGCGGCGCCGACCCTCGGCAACCTCGCCTCGAGGAAGGGGATCCCCGTCATCCTAGAGGAGCTGATAGACGGCAGGTGGATCTCGGAGCCCTCAACGGGCGTCGGCGTCAGGGGCGTCCTCAACATAATGAGGGCCTTCGACATGGTCGAGGGCGACATCGAGCCGCAGCGGGGGATACCGATCGTGAGGGGCGTCAACAGGTCTTACGGGATCGTCAGGGCGAACCGAGGCGGCCTCATACGATTCTTCAAGAAGCCGGGCGAGTTCTTCAGAAAGGGGGAGGTCCTCGCCGAGATCTACGACCTCTACGGGGATGTAGTCGAGGAGGTCCCGATGCCCGTGGACGGCTACGTCTGGGCGTACCCATGCGGCAGCTCCCTGGGGACCTCGGGCGGGCTGCAGGCGGTCCAGTCCGGCGCAAACATCGCCTATGCGTTCACCCATGAGAAGGACTGGCCACCCTAAACCCCGCACCCTCTCCGTAGACCCGCTATCGCCGAGGGCTAATGATTAATATCGAGTTGACCGTTTGCTCGATCGAGTGACATGAGGAAGATCGCGTTCCTAATGGCGAGCGCCTCGACGGGGAGGCTCTCAGGCGAGCTGGCGAGGAGGGAGGGCATCCTCAGGTCCATCGCCGGCCATGGCACGAGGATAGACATCTTCGGCCTGGAGGAAGAACCTTCCAAGAGCCACCTGGGGACCATCCAGTCCGACTACGACGCCTCGATATCAACGCCCGACGACCTGAGGTGCGCGATAGCCGCAGAGAGGGCCGGATACCAGGCCGTGATCATCCCCTGCGGCGGCGACCCGGGGGTGGCCCCGCTGCGGGAGGTTCTACGGATCCCAGTCGTACCGCCGGGATCAACCGCCAAGCACTTCTGCTCGATGCTGGGGCCGAGGTTCTCCGTCCTCACCACCGGCAGCGGATCTCCGGTGAGGACCGAGATCCACGAGAGGGACGGGCTCCTGAAGCTTGTCTCTGTCCACCCCATCGGGCTATCAGTCCCCGAGGTGAGGGCGAAGCCCGAGGAGGCCTTCAGGGCGATGGTGAGGGAGGGGAGGAAGGCGGTCGAAGAGCACGGGGCTTCTTCGGTCACCTACGGCTGCATGAGCATGGGCTTCCTCATGGTCGACGAGAGGCTCACCAACGAATTAGGCGTCCCCGCCGTGAACCCGGTCAAGGTTTCCGTGAAGACGGCGGAGGCGCTGATCGACACCGGCCTTACCCACAGCAAACTCGCCTACCCGACACCGCCGAGCCTCATGGGGCCCTCTGGAGGTTGAAGGAGAAATGCTATCAAAATGGGAGAAGACGTTCCTCTCGGACATAGACATAGACGAGGCATGGAGCCACGTGGAGTACCTCTCGACCCTGGACAAGACGTCCGGCACCGAGGGGGAGCTCAGGGCCCACGAGTACGTGAGGGGGAAGCTCCGGGAATACGGCGTCCATTACGAAGCATACGAGATCAACTCCCTCATCAGCCACCCGAAGGAGGCCTCCCTAAGGGTCCTCTCATCCAGCCAGATAGAGGTCGAGTGCATCACCCACGCCTTCTCTGCCTCGACGACGGACGGGGGGATCGAGGCCGAGCTTGTCCACGTGCCGACCTCCCCGAGCAGCCTCTTCACTGGCGTAGAGGGCCTCGTTGATGAGTACAGGAGGGCCGGGGTTGAGGGGAAGGTCGCGATGATCTGGGGGGTGGCAAGCCCAGCCGTGGTCTGGGCGGCCCAGCAGGCAGGCGCCCTTGCCCAGGTCCACATCTGCGGTGGGGACGTCCTCCACGAGATGATCGTGACCACGGTTTGGGGGACCCCGACTACGGAGTCAGCCGAGAGGATACCGAGGATAACCGCCCTCTCGGTGAAGATGTCGGACGGGAAGAGGCTCCTAGGGCTGCTGGAGAAGGGGCCGGTGAGAGTCCGGGTCAGGGCGAGGTCCGACACGAGGTGGAGGAAGATCCCGATCACCGTCGCCGAGGTCAGGGGGACGGAGGAGCCCGAGAGGTTCATGCTCGTCCACGGCCACATGGACTCCTGGTACGT
>CAZPMB010000100.1:0-7396 GCA_964587735.1 uncultured Candidatus Bathyarchaeia archaeon
TATCTTCCAGTCGTACACGGGTTCGTCCAGATAGAAATGGAATCGAATTATTGAATATTTTCCTACAAAAAATTTTGATAAATACACAACTGATTTATTGGTTATACATGGATCTTAGTTCATATAAGGAATTTACGGAGCATCTTTAGGGATTAAAAAACTATTATAATAATATATTCACCTTACTCGCAACGGAATATATTGATTGAATATTAAATTCATTTTATATAAAAAGATTGTGAGGCCATAATTAGGATCTAAAAAACATAATATATCTTATTGACATTCTATGTTCACATCCATGACGTAAAAACATACAAGCCTCATATTTTTTACCGAGTTTGGAAAAACATAGAAATCGCCGTCGATGGCAATTGATGGGTTATTATACGCCAAGCGATGCTGGCTCTAGTGGCGAATATGCTTAAATCGATCCCGTGAAAGGTAGGATCGGCTGTTCCAGTTGTCCCTGATGTATGGCATCTACATATCCGCGGTCGGGGTAGCCATCGTTTTCGTCTCGCTCCTGACGATAGCGATTTCTATCGAGGTGGTTATGAGGCTTTTTCGAGGCAAGGCGCCGATGAAGCCTGCGAGAGATCTCTTGAAGGTGGCAGCCCTAGCAGCCACTTGTTATTGCGTGGGGGCTGAAATTCCCCGCCCTTCAAAGCCTGTGGCGTCCGAAACAACGATTAACTGGTCAGTAGCCGCAAGGATCGAGGCGCTTAACAAGGGAGTTGAACGCATAGGATGAAGAGGAAATTCAAGGTCACCGTCGAAGGTGAGACTTTCAATGTCGAGGTTGAGGAGTTGGTCGAGGGCGGAGAGGCCCCTCGGAGAGAGGTGGCTGGAGCCCCAGAGCCTGCTGTAAACGTAAGAATTGAGGCTGGACCGTCAAAGGTAAAAGGTGAGGGCATGGTCGTTTCCGCACCTTTGCCGGGGGTCATCTTGGATGTTAAAGTAGCCAAAGGCGACCAGATAAAGGCCGGTTCAGTCCTTATTGTGCTTGAGTCGATGAAGATGGAGAACGAGGTCTACGCGCCCGTCGACGGAGTCGTTGCCGAGCTCCATGTCAAGGTCGGGCAGAAGGTGGCCAGGGGCGAAAGGCTGATACTCATCTCATAATAGGTAGATGCGCCGTGTTGTCGCTAATCGGCAACGCCGTGATGATCGGGATCGGGCTTGCCCTCATCTTTCTGGCCATCGAAAAGGGCTACGAGCCCCTTCTCCTGCTTCCCATCGGCTTCGGCTCCGTTTTGGCCAACATACCCTTCGCCGGTCTGGCAGAGCCGGGCGGATTCCTAGACATATTGCGAATGTATGGGATTGATAATGAGCTCCTCCCGGCCCTCATCTTCCTGGGAATCGGCGCGATGTGTGACTTCTCCAGCCTCATCAGGCGGCCGGTACTACTGGTTTTCGCCGCCGCGGGCCAGCTCGGCATCTTCGTCGCCCTCAACATCGCCCTCGCACTCGGGTTTGCGCCTCTTGAGGCTAGCAGCATCGGCGTCATCGGGGCTATGGACGGACCGACGGCGATCTTCGTCACACACCGCTTCGCCCCACACCTCTTGGGGGCGGTGACGGTCTGCGCATACTCCTACATGTCCCTCGTCCCTCTGTTCCAGATACCCCTTTCGAGGCTCCTGACCTCAAAACGCGAGCGCAGGATCAGGATGGACTCCCCCCCGGCTGAACTCCCACGCCCAGTCAGAGTCCTCTTCCCATTGGTCGTATTCTTAGTTTCCAGCCTGCTTGCACCGCAGGGGACCCTCCTCATGGGTTCCCTCATGCTAGGGAACCTGATGCGGGAGAGCGGCGTCGTGAATCGGCTCTCGGGGGCCGCGCAGAACGAGCTTGCGAACATCGTCACCATTCTCCTCGGGCTGTCCATAGGCGGGACCATGAGGGCCGAGGCCTTCCTCAGCATGACGACCCTCTACGTCTTCGCATTGGGGCTCGTCGCCTTCGTTTCCGCTATCTCCCTCGGCCTCCTCTTCGCCAAGGCGGCCAATGCCCTCACGGGCGGTAGGATCAACCCCCTCATCGGCGCATGCGGCGTCTCGGCTTTCCCCATGGCGGCCAGAACCGCGCACATCCTAGGGAGGAAGGAGGATCCCGATAACTGGCTTCTCCCTCAAGCTCTGGCAGCCAACGTCGGGGGGCAGATTGCATCTGTGGCCGCGGGAGGAGCGATACTGACTTACGCCCCGATTGTTCTCTCCATCCTGACGGGCCTCTGACCACATCGAGATTGGAACTATCTGGTTGGTCTGGATCGCCGCGGATATCGATTATTCAGAAGACCACAACGATTATAATGGGCTAATTGTTGGTTAAAATGGTCCCTTTTTAGTTCTGTCCTACCCTTTTTAACCAAATTACTGGGTTAAACGAACCCTCGCGGTTATGCTATGGTATGAAAAGAGTCTAATATTCGCGTGGCAGTTAAGGGTCAGGTGTTTTAATGAGGGTTTTACAGCTCCACTGCTCCGAGTTCGGCTATCAGGTGAGGAAGGAGACGCCCGTCGCGGAGCAGCCCCCGGACCCGAAGGAGGAGAGGCTCGAGAACGTTCTCGTCTGCCTCACATGCTTCGAGAAGAACGACGAGAGAAGGGAGGACGAGATCGTCGACTTGTTCGTAGAGAACCTTAAGGTCGATGTCTCGAGGGTCGGGTGCAGCCGCGTGTTGATTTACCCTTATGCCCACCTATCAAAGAACCTCGGATCACCCAGGCTAGCCAAGATTTTCCTGGCCAGCCTGAAGAAAAGACTCTTGGAGGAGGGGATAGAGGCCCACAAGTCTCCCTTCGGATGGTACAAGGCCTTCGACCTCAGCTGCATCGGCCATCCACTCGCAGAGGCGTACAGAGAGTTCTAGGTTAATCATTCAAGCGAAAGCTCATATAGAATGGGTCGTGGGCTTCCCCTAATATTCCCACATCTCCTAATAGGCCACATTGAGCTACCACCCAGGATTCTCTTGATCGCACCCGAATGGTCCCAGCGACAAAAGCCTTCTTCGCTCAGCAGTTGGATTACTTCTACTCACTCTATAAGGCATCAGTTCCGCTTAAGTGGGGATTCGTAAAACCAGCAAGAGCCCGCCCAAGTACACGATTCCAGCGATTAAGAGAACCGTCGAGAATCCAAAGGACAGGGCGAGGATGGTCGGGAGTATGGAGCCGAGAACTGAGGCGCATCCGTTGACGGCCCAAGCCCATGGGATAAAGGCCTTCTTTGAGTCCGTTAGCATCCTCACACCGATTGGGAATGGTATGCCCATGAGTAGACCAAGCGGTGCAATGATCACGAATGTGGCGAGGAGTCTGGTATTGAGGGGTAGGCCGAGGAGGAAGCTGAAGATCGGGGAGGCAAGGCTGTAGAGGATTGTTAGAACGCCTACCGTGAAAAGGATGAGTTTATGACCTTTTCTCACTGGACTTATCCATCCTGAGAGGTAGCTTCCAACGCCCGAGGCGAGGAGAAGGCTAAAGATGACAGCTGAGATGGAGTACGTTGGGTTGCTGAGAAGTAGAATGAACCTCTGCATCGTAGCTATCTCAATAAACATGTATCCGATGCCCAGACAGAAGAAGTAGGCGAGGATAGCTCGACGGCCTCCGACCTCGGCCCCTCCAAGCCTTCTGAGGGGTAGCAGGATGAGCAGAATGGATAGGCCCAGGGCCTGCAATAGGGCCAGAGGGACAAGGTAGCCGCCCTCAAGTAGGGGCTGCCATTTCATGCTCAGGCTGTCGTAGGTCTCCTTCAGCCTGTCCCACTTGAAGAAGTGAAAGAAAAATGGCCTCTCGTCGGTCGTCGGCGCTATGTCATAGAGGTAGCCGTTGTAGAACTTCTCCCTGTCCTCCGCGTTGAGAATCCCGTTTACGAGTTCGTAGTAGATCGGCTCCGGGAATCTGTTGTAGATGTTGACCTCCGAGGGATCTACCCCGGGGACATAAACGATATCGAAGCACATATCCTGGCAGAAGCCTCTGATCGACGCGATCTCGTTCTGGCTCAGGGAGTTCCTGCTGACGACTAGGGTGATAGTCCCCCATGACTGTATCATGGCTATGTGATCTGATGGGTTCTGAATCCCCAGCTCCTCAAGGGCCTCGAAGGCCAATGAGACTATGCGCACATCCTCCCTCGGCGGCGGGAGGAGCCACCTGGAGACAGTCAGGAACCCGTTCTCGGAGAGGTGCCCGATGAGCTCCCTGAATGACTCGACAGTGTAAATGTAGTCCTCCGATAGGGCGTAGATGCCTGTGGAGGAGGCGGACGCCCCGTGGGCCATGGGGAGTTCGATGATATCGAATGTCTCCGCCGAACCCTGTGTGAAGCTCCTACCGTCAGAGACGACGACCACGACCTTCTCGTTGTTGTAGACGGAACCCGAGAACTCCCTATACTCCCGTTGAACAATCTCGACGACAATTGGGTTTACCTCGACGGCGACAACCCGATCTGAATTATAATGAAGGGCTGTTAAGACGCTCAGCCCTCCCCCAGCGCCGATTACTAGGACCCGTGGCCTAACGACGAGCCGATAGGGGAGGGCGGAGGGGAGGAACTCTGTGAAGAACAGGGAGGATGGGTCTCCGTCGTATCTGGTAATGGCGCTGAGATCGTCCCCGTCCACGATTACTCCCAACTGCTCCGGTATCGAGGCATTGCATCGAAGGCTCAGGCCCGGGGCATGCCTCACAAAGCCGCTTGCGACAACGTCTACTCTTGAGAAGGCGTTCCACCTAGTCTCGATGAGACGGGCGCCAGGATACCTGAGGGCCACCATCAGGCTCTTGTATGGTGACACCCTGATCGGTAAGAGGCTCCCTGAACAAGGTAACAGCACCAAGAGCACAATCATCCAAGCGAAGATTGTGTACAGACTCCTCCCCTTTACGTTGAGGGCGAAAGGGACGGCTGAAGCGCCAGCAACGATCGAGGCAAAGACCATCACACCCGGCCCCGTGAGCAAGCCAAACAAGGTGAGCACAAGGATTGAGCCGAGGGCCGAACCAATTAGATTAGAGAAATACAGCCTGTTGACACGATTTTCAGCCTTTTCGATTGCCATGGCGACTGTCAGGCCGCTGAAGAGAAAGGGTATCGACAATACGAGGTAGTAGGCCGCGATGTAAAGGAGCTGAAGCCTGTCCCATGAGAGCTTGGACGGGTCGAAGGGGATGTGGTTAGAGGCTGCGTAGCTCAGGAGGGCGGATATAGAGAATAGGGCCGATGTGAGGGTAAGCGTACGGTCGAAGCCCAACTTCAGGAGTTTGGGACAGAGCGAAAGCAGAGTGCCGCTTGCGGCATACCCCAGGAGGGCGATGCTCACAACCATCCAGACGAAGTGGTGCCACAGGGCAATGGAGAAAATCCTCGTGAATGCGACCTGGAGCATCAGGGTAGCCGCCGAGAGTAGGAACACGCCGGCGTACCTCAGGCCCCATCGAGGGCTGGAGGCGACCACGAACAATATTCTCGGGCGAAGTCGATAAAACATTATAGACCAGGGGTTTCACCGAGGTCGTATCCGTGAAATACTTTCGCCATCTCGGCGAAACCTCAATCTATGAGCTCAAGGATCGAGATAATTGAATGAAACCTCGTTGACTCACTTTCAGGAGCTTTAGGCGTTGAGGTTGTTAGGGAAGACGGCCCTGCTTGCTGTAGTGCTGGGCCTCTGTTCCGTCACCATCCTATACTATGTCAACTTTCTGCAGTCGGGGGAAGAAAAGTTCGAGAGGGCGAGGGCCGACATGGTTGAGACGCAGCTGAAGGCCAGGGATATCTCCGACAATAGGGTGCTTGAGGTGATGGGGAGGGTGCCGAGGCACCTCTTCGTGCCCCAATCCCAGACGAAACAAGCCTACACAGATCACGCCCTGCCGATCGACGAGGGGCAGACTATCTCCCAGCCTTACGTCGTCGCCCTGATGACGCAGGCCCTCAACCTATCGGATTCGGATAGGGTCCTTGAGATAGGGACGGGCTCGGGCTACCAAGCCGCGGTGCTGGCCGAGATCTGCAGCGAGGTTTACACGATGGAGATCAGGGAGAGTTTGGCGAAGGACGCCGAGGATCGCCTGCGGAGCATGGGATACGACAACGTCCACGTTAGGTGGGCTGATGGATACTTCGGATGGGAGGAGAGCGCCCCATTCGACGCCATCATAATAACGTGCGCCGTCAACCACATCCCGCAGAACCTCCTGAAGCAGCTCAAGGACGGAGGGCGCCTCATCCTTCCCCTGGGTAGCACCGCGTACTACCAGACATTGACCCTGATCAAGAAGTCCGGGGATGAGTACAAGGTCACGTACATCACCTCTGTCCGCTTCGTCCCCATGATCGGCGAAGCCCTGAAGGCCGGTGGAGGATGAGAGCATACGGGTTAAACCCACATCAAGGACCCAAGAATAGACAGTGACCAGCGAATTAGTATAATGAGAAGTGTAACACCCGAGTTTTCTACGTCGTCGCAGGTACAGATACTCGAATATCTCATCGGCAGTTTCATATGTCTTAGAAAAACAATTTTGAGTTATCTGCAGCAAGGCGAGTGATCACTGTGACCGAGAGCGATGTGCCATCCCATCATGGGGTCGAGGCCCACCCGGAGGGCGAACATCGAAACGAGACGATGAGGCTGCTGTTTGAAAGAGGCAGCTGCCGCTCCTTCTCGGATCGGGAGATACCACCCGATGTTCTGAGGGCAATCCTCGAAGCCGGGACCCACGCGCCCACCGGGGGGAACCTTCAACCATATTCGATCATGAAGATACATGACGATGGGAAGAGACGGAGGCTGGCGGATCTCTGTGGTCAGAGTTGCATAGGAGAGGCCCCCGTCAACTTAATTTTCTGCATAGACCTGCACCGCCTAGAAAGGTGGGCGAGGCTTGAGGTGGCCCCGTTCACGGCCGCCAGCTCCTTCAGGCACTTCTGGGTTTCATTCCAGGACACCGTCATCTGCGCTCAGAACATCTGCACAGCAGCGGACTCGGTGGGGGTTGGCTCCGTCTACATCGGCTCAGTCCTCGAGATTTTCAGGGAGATCAGGGACATGCTCCGGCTTCCGAAGGGCGTATTCCCGGTGGTCCTTCTCTGTCTGGGCTACCCAAAGGCCAAGGTCTTGCCGCGAAAAAAGCTCGGCGTAGATGTCGTGGTCCACGACGAATGGTACCACGAGCTTGACGATCAGGCCCTCCTAGATGCGTTCAACAAGAAGTATACTGGGCCAGACAGCAGGAGGGTCGAGATCACAGACGACAGGCTTTCGACCATCGAATCCGTCTGCAGGGAGGTTCACGGCGAGGAGTTCGCCAAGACGTGCATAGAACGCGTCAAGAAGAACGGCTACATCAGCCCAGTGCAGAGGTATTTT
>CAZPMB010000101.1:0-7332 GCA_964587735.1 uncultured Candidatus Bathyarchaeia archaeon
ATCTTCTTGCCGACTATCTTGAGGGAGTTCATGACGCCGGCGAGTATTACGGCGGCGGTCCCCTGCTGGTCGTCGTGCCAGACCGGGATCGGCATCTCCTTCCTCAGCCGGTCGAGGATGTAGAAGCACTTGGGGTTGGAGAGGTCCTCCAGGTTTATGCCGCCGAATGACGGCTCTATCCACTTGACGGCCTGGATGACCTCATCTGGGTCCTTCGTGGAAAGGCATATGGGAAACGCGTCCACGCCGCCGAGGTACTTGAAGATGAGGGCCTTCCCCTCCATCACTGGCAGGCCGGCCTGGCCGCCGATATCACCGAGGCCGAGGACGCGTGTGCCGTCCGAGACGACCGCGATGTAGTTCCACTTGCTGGTCTCCTCGAACGCCACCTCCCTGTTCTTCTCAATGTCCTTGCAGACCTGGGCGACGCCCGGAGTGTACCAGATCGAGAAGTCCTGAAGGCTCCGCACGGCGCACTTGGGCATGACCTCCACCTTCCCGTGATAGAACGCGTGGAAAGGCGGGGCGATCTTGCTCCACCTTGAGGCTTTCCTAAGAAGCTCCTCCGTATCGACCTTCATCTGATGTTCCTCCCCTCAACTACGCCAGGGGAGTATAAAATCGTTAAGGGATGGGGGTTAGTCCTCTCTTCCCCTGAGGCTCTCTCTAACCTCCTCGCTCAGGGGGCCCTCGCCCTCGATCGTGTCATAGAACGTCCTGAAGACCCGCTCCAGCTTCCGCCAGTCGGGGACATATGCCCTGCTAAACCAGAGGCGAACGCTATCGATGTCATAGTCCTCGAGCTTCCACTTGTAGTCGTCGGCTCTCTCCTCGGAGACGATGTGAGCCCTACCGTATGGCCCCTCGTGCTCTGGCGCCTCTAGGAACATCACGCCATCGGCCCCGTAGGCGAAGGCGTGGAGTATGTGGTCGAGCTTGAGCCTGCTCAGCGAGGGCAACGGTATTATGCGGACGCTGCTGGGGTAGATGAGCCTGGCGAGGCCTGCGAGGTCGACTGCTGTGTAGGCCACTTCTTTCTCGACGAAGGCGAGGATCTTGATCTCAGCCTCCGAAGATTCCAGGACGCCCCTGATGTGCGCCTTCAGCTGGGCGTCGGTGAGGCCCTGCTGATCGAGGGCGTTATGGGGGCACGCGGGTACGCAGGCTCCACAGCCCGTGCACATGATCTCTTTGACGACGGGCTTCTCGTCCTTCAGGGCGATCGCCGAATCGGGACAAACGTCAACGCACTTGCCGCATCCGTCGCAGAGGGCTGGGTCGACCAGGAATGCCTTGTTGGGCTCAATGATCCTCTCGGCGGACAGGAAGTTGACAGCCTTCATGGCCGCGCCCTCGGCCTCCGCCGTCGTGGTCTGGATGTCTTTTGGGCCGATGACGGTGCCCGCGGCGAATATCCCGTCCCTCTTCGTTGCCATCGGATCGAGCTTCGGGTGGCGCTCCAGGATGAACTTGTCCTCATCCACAGGGACCCTGAGCATCTCAGCGAGCTTCAGCGTGTCCTCCGTGGTTACGAGGGGCGGACAGAGCACAACGAGGTCGATGGGATTCTCCACCATCCTGTTTATCATCATGTCCTCCCCCCTGACGAGGACCTGCCCACCCTGCGGAACGATCTCCGTGACCTTCCCCTTGACGAAAACGGCACCCTTGTCTTGGGTCGTCCGGTAGAACTCCTCATACCTGCGCCCCGGAGCACGGACATCGATGTAGTGGATCCAGACATCCACGCCCCTGTCCCTCAGGAGCTGGGCCTGCTTGAGGGCGTACAGGCAGCACACCTTGCTGCAGTAGGGCCTGCCGACCTCCGTGTCCCTGGAGCCGGCGCACAGCACATAGGCGACGCTCTTGACCTCCATCTTGGTTTCAGGGACGACGAGCTGCCCCATCGTTGGGCCGTTTACGTCCAGGATGCGCTCCATCTCGAGGCTCGTCACCACGTTCGGATACTTGCCGTACCCGTAGTTTGCGAGGGTTCCTATGTCGAGGAGCTCGTATCCCGTGGCCAGAATGATGGCGCCAACGTTGAGGTCAATCTCCCTGCCCTTGTCGTCGAGGTCTATGGCCTTTCTTGGGCAGATCTTGGCGCATTGGCCGCACCTAATGCAATGGTCGAAGTCTACGGTGTACGCGCTCGGTACGCTCTGGGGGAAGGGTATGTATGCGGCCTTCCTCTTGCCGAGGCCCTCGTTGTACTCGCTCGGCGCCTCCGTGGGACAGACCCTGCTACAGGCGCCGCATCCGATGCACTTCTCCACATCCACGCCCCGGGGCTTGAGCCTGACCTTGACATCGAAGTCTCCTGGAACGCCTGAGACATCCGAGACCTCGGCGTATGTGATCAGGTCGATGTTCCTGCTTTGATTGACGGCCGCCATCTTCGGCGTCAAGATGCACTGGCTGCAGTCAAGCGTGGGAAAGACCTTTGGGAACTGGATCATGTGGCCGCCGATGCTGGGCCCCCTCTCCACCAGGTGTACCTTCAGCCCATACTCAGAGAGCCTGAGCGAGGAAGTTATGCCGGCGACCCCCCCTCCTATGATAAGTACCTCGGGCGACACCTTCATCCTCTTGGACTCGAGAGGCGTCGACTCCCTCGCGCGGGCGATGGCGCCCCTTATGAGGTCTAGGGCCTTCTGCGTTGCACCCTCCGGGTCCTCCTTGTGCACCCAGCTGCACTGCTCCCTGATGTTCACCATCTCGAAAAGGGCTGGGTTCAGACCGACCTCTTCGAGGTTCGATTTGAAGGTCTCCCTGTGCATATTCGGTGTGCAGCAGGCGAGGACGACCCTGTCGAGCCTCTGCCTCTTCACGGCGCCCTTAATGGCTTCGATGGATTGGCTTGAGCATAGGTAGCGCTCCTCATCGACGTAGGCGGCTTCCTTCTTCAGTGCCTCCGCTACACTCTTGACATCGACCACATCGCCTATGTTCCCGCCGCATTCGCAGATCCATACGCCGATTCTCAGGCCTTCACTCATCTATCTCACTGCCTACAACAGCTTCAGCTGATGCTCCAGTGTTTTCTTGCCTCTGTACTCCGGGAGCAGTAGGGGCGCCCTTCTATCGGTCTTGATGCCAGCTTCAGCGAGCCACCTCTCATAGCGGTCGATGTGGTTCAGCGTGAGTTTGCCGACTCGGGCCTTCTTCGCCCTCTCGGCGGTGAAGACTCCAACCCTTCTGCCGAAGACGTATAGGTCGAGCTGGGAGTTGCCCATGAGCCTGTTCTTGCCGTGTATGCCCCCGCAAACCTCGCCAGCCGCGAACAGCCCCGGGATGTTGCTCTCACACCGGGTGTTTATCTCCACACCCCCATTCTGGTAGTGAAGTGTGGGGAAGACGAGCATCGGCTCCTTGCGGATGTCGATGTTGAACTTCCCGAACATCCTGTTCATGGCGGAGAACTCCCGCTCGGCGGTTCCGGGACCGTGGATGATATCTATGAGTGGCGTGTCGAGCCAGACCCCACGCATACCCGTTGGCGTGACTATGCCATTGTCCCTCTCGTAACACTCTCGGATGTAGGCCGACGATTCGACGTCGCGGGTCTCCAGGGGGTGGACGAACAGCTCGCCGTGTTTGTTCACGGGCTGAGACCCGCGCCCCCGCAGCGCCTCGGTGCACAGCTGGCCGACGATCTGCTCCGGAAACGCTGCGCCGGTCGGGTGGAACTGGGTCGAGTCCAGGTCGCGCAGGGAAGCGCCGACGTGGTACGCCAGAACTACGCCGTCAGCCGTGGAGCCGTAGTGGTTCGTGGTCGCATACCCCTGGATATGGAGCCTCCCAAAGCCTCCTGTGGCCAGAACCGTGGACTTTGCTCGGGCAACGAGGTACTCATCGGAGTCCATGTCCCAAAGGACAGCGCCGGCTACTTGCCCCATCTCATCGGTAATCAACTCTGCAACAGGCGTGAACTCTAGATATGGAATCTCGCGGTTAAGGAACTCATCGAGGAGTACACGAGTGATCTCGAGGCCCGTGTAATCCTTGCAGCTGTGCATCCGCTTGCGAGATGTCCCACCACCCGACTCGACCTTCATCGCCCCATCGGGGTTTTTATCGTACATGACGCCCAGCGACTCGTGCCATTTTATGACGTTGGGGCCGTCCTTCACGAGGATCTCGACTAGGTCGGGGTTGTTGGTGAATCGCCCACCTCCCATGATGTCAAGATAGTGCCGGGTGGGGCTGTCATCGACGCCATCAGCCGCCTGGATGCCGCCCTGGCTCATCTTCGAGTTGGCGTCCCCAAGACGGAGCTTCTGAACCATTAAGATCCGGTCTATATCTAGCCCGCTCTCCTGCGCGAGGAGGGCCGCGCTCATGCCAGCACCCCCAGCGCCGATTATCAGGACGTCAACGTCGTAGGCTATGTCGCTGAGGTCTATATCCCCTGGGCCGATAAGGGGGTGAGACTCCAGTATGTCAACCACCTCATTTGGCATGAGCTGGCCCTTGCTTGGGCCGATCTTGAGCATGCGCTTTGTGCCCTCCTTGAAATCTGGATGCCAGTCCTTCAGGATCTTTTGCTTCTCCTCCGTTTTCATGAAGGGAAAGGCCTTGCCGATGCGCTCGGGCCTCGTCTTTTCTACTAGCCTGAGCGATTCCTGCATGTACTCTGGATAGCCGCTCATTTCTCACACCTTCATGTCTCTCGCCTCGTAGAGCTTCTGTAGCTCCGCCTTGTCAAGGCTCTTGAGCCCACTGATCTCATCGTCGAATCTGCCCTCCTCAACCTCGCTGGCTCGCTTTAGAACGTGCTCCGTTGGCCCCATCACGTACTTGCTGTAGAGGCGTCGTGCGAGTTGTCCTATGTTGTAAGGCACAATCTCCGCCGGGCATCGCACGGCGCAGAGGCCGCAGCTCAGGCAGTCAAAGCTCAGTTTCGCCGCCTCCTGTATGTCCCCCCGCAGGGCCGCCTGGACGTAGTCCATGACTTTGATGTCCTGGGGGCAGGCCTTGGTGCAGGTGTTGCAGCAGAGGCACCGGGCTATCTCAGGGTAGTACTCCAAGAACGTGTTTGCGTCGGCCTTGAGCTCGTCGACGTTGTAGGTCTTCTTCTCGGCGGGGCTGAAGGGTATCTGGGCGATGTACATCTCATCCTCGACCATCTTCTGGCACGCTAGGGCACCCTGCAGTTTGTAGCTGCCCTTCTTCCGATAGATTGTCGAGCACGCCCCGCAGAAGCCCCCACGGCATCCGGCCCCTCGTCTAAACTGGTGGCCGGCGTACTCCATGGCCTTCATTATCGTTAGGTCGGCCGGCACCCTGTGCTTCTTCCCCATCACGTAGATGGTGATCATACCCGATTCATCCATACCCATTTAAATTCCTCCTAGTGCAACCCCCTCTCCTTAAGCAAGGGCCTCGGATCAGGGTCATTCAGCCCAAAGGCCGATGCCTCCTCCCCTAGGCCAAAGGCAAGGGTCATGAGTTGTGTATAATAGACAACTGGAATCTGTTTGAAGCCCCGGAAGCAGCTCTTCATCTCCTTCTGCCTGCTCCCGAGGTTAAACTCGCAGAGCGGGCACGCAGTGGCTACCAGGTCGGAACCTCCATCAGACGCCTGTGTGAGTATCCGATGACTAAGGTCGGCGACGACCTCCTTCATATGGACCGTGTGGTATGCGCCGCAGCACTTGGATTTGAATGGGATGTCGACGACCTCGGCTCCGAGGGTTTCGAGGAGGCTCTCCATTACCATAGGATTATCAGGATCATCGATGCCGAAGCCCCTGGGCCTAAGCAGGAGGCACCCATAGTAAGGAGCAACCTTCAACCCCTTGAGCGGTTTCACGACCCTATCCGAGATCTTACTCCAACCAAGTCCTCGAAGAACCTCGAGAAAGTGGGTCACCTCTACCCCGCCGCTGTACTTTGGCTCCTCATCCATAACGTCCCTTATTTTCTTCATCTTCTCCGTGTCGTCGTTCGCGGCTGCATTGGCCCTCTTGAGGGTGTTGTAGCACATGGCGCACTGAGTGACCGCTCTCTTCTCGTCCACCAGCCCTTGGGAGTTCATCTCCTCCACCCTGATGAGGTTCCTTATGGGGGCCAGGTAGTGCATCACGTCGTCCTTGGCCAGGGAGTGCACAGTTCCGCAGCAGTTCCACCTCGGAAGCTCAACGAGTTCGATGCCCAAGGCCCTGGCTGAGGCGATTGTTGACCCGTCAAAGCTCTTGGCGGTGGTCTTCAGGGTACATCCGGGATAGTATGACAGCTTCATTTCTGTCCCCTTATGCGGTGAGCTTACGGAGGTTGCTGATTATGGCGACCTGGGGTAGCTCCCTGAGTTCCCCAGGGGTGAGATCGTCGAGGCTGAACTTGTCGTATTTTTTCCTCAACACCATCTGCCTGAGGGCCTCCATAACGTTGGCGATGTCTATGCCCCTCGGACAGCGTATCTCGCAGTTGAAGCACGTGCTGCAGACCCAGATAGTCTTCGAGTCAAGGACCTCGCCGATGCCGAGCTGGGCGTACCTGATGACCTTCGACGGGAGGAGGTCCATCTCGGCTGTGAGGGGGCACCCAGAACTGCAGGCGCCGCACTGGAAGCAGAGGTCTAGGCTCTCGCCACTCAATTCCCCCACCTTCGCCTTGAAGGAAGCGTTCTCAGGTTTGAAAGTGTAGTAAAGCCCTGGCTTTCCGGTTGACATCCCTTAGGGGTATACGTTGATCATTTTATACTTTTTCAAATGAACAAACCTTTAGGTAGGCAACTAAGCCCAATAAACGCGTTACCCAAAGGAAATGAATCCTAATGAGAACGCGGGTTATAAAATGGGCGAGAAGCTTAAAAAACACGCTATATTATAAAAAGGGAGGTCGGATCCCGAGTTGGAACTTTCCCGTTTATCATCGATTATAATGATATTCGCGGCGGTGAACGCCTTTTACGCATTCTACGGGGTGACTCAGGGCGATTTCGTCAATGTGCTGATTCCAATTTTTACCTTCATTATTCTGGTGTACTCCGCTGTCACAATGGATGAGAAAGCCGAGTCCGAGAGGCAGAAGGGCTAAAGTTAAAAATCTACGATGAAGGCTCGCTCATCTCTTGGCCTTCAATAGCGAACCATCCACATGGTTAGACGCTAGGGCTTAAATCCGGATGCGAGTAGATCAGAGGAGTGTTCATCATGGAGTATCATCTGAAGACGCCGGTACCTGAACGGGAGATCAGGAAGCTGAAGATGGGCGACCTCGTCTACGTGACAGGGACGGTCATAACCGCAAGGGACGAGGCCCACCTCAAGGCCCTTGAGATTCATCAAAAAGGTGGGAAGCCGCCCGTCGATTTCAAGGGCATCGGCA
>CAZPMB010000102.1:0-7173 GCA_964587735.1 uncultured Candidatus Bathyarchaeia archaeon
TCATCAGGCTTAGGGAAAACCTTGTCAGGGTATGGGTGAAAGAAGGACCCTGTAAGGTAACGTTGGATGAGACGGATAAAAAGACCTTGGAGGATTTGCTCGTCCCTCACAAGGTTGAAAATGGAAGGGTCGTGCTCGAAGAGGCCGCCCTCATCCTTGAGAAATGTCTCGCGCTCGACCGACTTTACGTAGATGCAAACAATGAATCCCCCCTCAAAATGGTGCAGAGCCTCTCTGGTTCGGATGTCAGGGAGAAAGCGCCGGTTTATATAGGCGCTCGCATGGGGCGCCCCGAGAAGGCAGACGAGAGGAAGATGTCTCCTTATGTTCACTGTCTCTTCCCAGTCGGGATCGCAGGGGGCCCACAGAGGGACATCCTGAAGACAGAGAGGGGACAGAGCACGCAGGTGGAGATCGTCGACAGACGATGCCCGAAGTGTGGTACACGCTCGCACGGCGTGAAATGCAAGGTCTGTGGAGAGGAGGCGGTTACCCGGCGCAGGTGCCCCAGGTGCGGCAGGGAGGCCGAGGGAAAGAAGTGTCCGGCATGCAAGGTAGATACGGTGGGATATAGCGCAGAGGCGGTCGATGTCAGAGCTCTCCTAGACGCGGCCTGGAAAGAGATCGGCGGCCAGCTGCCCCCGAGGGTTAAATGCGTCAAGAGCCTCATGAACGAGGACCGGGTGCCTGAGCCTCTGGAGAAAGGCCTCCTCAGGGCGCGGTATGACTTATCGGTCTTCAAGGACGGGACGCTCAGGTATGACATCACGGATGCGCCCCTAACCCACTTCGCCCCGAAGGAAGTGGGTGTGCCCCTAGAAAAACTCAGGGAGCTGGGTTACGCTCACGACAAATACGGGGCGCCCCTGGAGTCGCCGGGCCAGATGCTCGAGCTGAAGGTCCAGGACATCGTCATCCCGGAGGAATGCGGGGAATACCTGGTCAAGGCCTCCAGGTTCATCGACGACCTCCTTACCCAGTTCTATGGCCTGGAGCCATTTTACAAGCTGAGAGGCCCAAATGAATTGGTGGGGAGGCTCATCCACGGCCTCGCCCCCCACACGTCTGCGACGATCATCGGCAGGATCATCGGGTACACGAAGACGCGGGTATGCTACGCTCATCCCCTATGGCACGCCGCGAAGCGGCGTAACTGCGACGGGGACGAGGACGCCGTCATGCTTGGCTTGGATCCATTGCTCAACTTCTCCCGCTCTTTTCTGCCCGAGCAGAGCGGCGGCCTCATGGATGCCCCCCTCTACGTCATCCCGATGCTCAACCCGGAAGAAGTGGACAAGGAGGCCCACAACGTCGACGTGATGCCGCGCTACCCCCCGGAATTCTACAGGCTCTGCGAGGAGGGAGCAAGCCCGTCGGAATACGCCGACCTCATAGACACCATTGGCAGGAGGCTTGGAACGGAGGCCCAGTTCCAGGGCTTCGAATATACCGAGGAGTGCGGCGACATCAACCTCGGCGCCCACCACGGCGCATACAACACCCTGAAGACCATGCTGGACAAGCTGCAGAGTCAGCTCGAACTCTCGGAGAAGATAAAGGCGGTGGACGCAGCGGCCGTCGCCAATAGGGTACTCACCAGCCACTTCATGAAGGACATCGTCGGGAATCTACGCGCCTTCACAAGCCAGAAATTCAGGTGCGTGAAGTGCAACCGAAAGTACAGGAGGCCGCCTATAAAAGGTGTTTGTATCAGATGCGGAGGCGAGCTGGCGATGACGGTCCACAGGGGGGGCATCGAGAAGTATTTGGCCCCCGCCTCGGACCTGGTCAAGCGTTACGGCCTGGACGAGTATTACGCCGATAGGCTCAACCTCGTTTGGGACGAGATCTTTTCCCTATTCCCGAAGGAAGAGGAAGACGAGGAGCAAGGGGAGAAGCAGATAAGGCTGACGGACTTTATGAAGCGCTGATTTAGCTCATCAAAAATCTTATATTTGTCCCAGCCTGCTGATCAGCCACAAAATCAAAAGAGAGTAAAGGTATGGCTGCACCTGAAGAAAGAGATTCCGAGCCCATGAAGATAGGGGATTTGAACACTTACTCACGGCGCGTCGAAGCCATCGTCAAAGTAGTCTCGAAGACAGAGCCTAGGGAGGTCACGTCGAGGGCAGATCAGTCTTCACATAGTGTCTGTGAGGCGCTCGTCGGCGACGACACGGGGAGCGTGTACCTGACGCTTTGGGACGACGCCATCCAGGAGATCGAGGAGGGGCAGATCCTCAAGATATCCAACGGATACGTGAACCTGTTCAGGGGGTCAATGCGCCTCAACTTAGGCAGATATGGCAGTTACGAGGTCTTGGAAGAGGCTCCTTTCGAAGATGTAAACCTGGATAACAACCTGTCAAGCAAGCAGTTCGAGCAAACCCAGTACGGCCCCGGACGTGGAAGGGGCAGGTACGGCGAAAGGGACAGAAGACGATACTAGACCAAACCCCCTTACACATATATTTTTATTCACATTTGAGATCCGGCCGTAGGGTTGAAATTCAATATCCCAGGCACCTCCATAAAGGAAAACATTTTTTTTGTGCGTAAACAGAGATTATGAAGGTCCTCATGAGCAAGAAGAAAAAGGAAAGCAGCCCGGGTATGCCGGCTTCCAGCGCTGGGCTGATAAGGTTCTTCCAAGACGAGGCACACGGAATAAAGATCAAGCCCGAAATCGTCATCGCCGCCGCCGTAACCCTCATCGTGGGCGTGATTATGGCACGCATCTTGATCCCCTGAGATCGAAAACTGTATTCCCCTTAACATACTACGAAGCGACTCCATGGCATCGCAACTGAAATTTTGAAGTATAACTGATCATCCTTGGGTAATGGGGGCCTAGGCCCGAATTGGTTGACGGGAGGGACGCATCCGAGCGGATAATGGATTTCCATCCGTTTCTATTCACCTTCCCGTCTAGGTCAGCCATGGTTTCAGCCGTGATCTTCATGTCGGTTGGGGCCGGCATAACATCGTTCGTCGTGGGCTGGGGGGCGAAGGGCAACATGGGCGTACTCATGTACAGCCTTTTTGGGCTTGCCGTCCCCCTTCTGCTGTCGGATGCCGTAGTTATACCCCTTTTCAGAGGCGACTCGTTCCTCAATCCCAGGAGGTTCACCATCGTCACATTCGCGTCGACGATAGTATATGCCGTAATCCTCGTCGTTTCATCCATTTTTTGTGCTTTGACCAATCGCTACGACGTCATCGTAAAAGGGGTCTTTATGGCCGTGGCCATCAATGCCTCGCTCCGTTACCTCACGATCCGGGTGTTCACGGCCAATAATCCTCAGAGGAATGTTGTAGCCTGCTTCACACAGCCAGCCCTGTGCTTCGTGTCTGCGTCGACTCTTCTCCCTTTAACCGGAGCCGTCATTCTGGGCTTGGGTGTTTTGGCCATCCTATTCATGGTGGGCGGAATACATCTACTGTTGAGCGTGCTGGCGAATTGGAGAGGGGGAGATCCCGGGCTGAAGCTCATACCCCTTTTCAGGTCCTTCATTTTGGCGTGGGCGGAGGACATTAACGGGCCCCTCGAGGATCAGCTGACCGGGATGGGGGAGGTCATGGATCTGGCCGTGGATTCAATTGCGTTCGATGACGAAGTGGGTTCCATAAACTCCGCTTTGCTTGTGCCCTACATCCACCCGGGCCCATTCAGGAACGTTGGGAGCAGTGGCCTGCCTCAGGCGCTGGTTGAAAGAGTCAGAGAGAGGCACGGCTCCGAGGCTCTCGTGGCTCACGGTGTATCCGATCATACTAAAGACCTGACTCGCAACGATGACTGCTTTAGGGTCGCAGAGGCGGTCGCATTGAACCTCTTCACCGCCGAAGGCTCGGATTCCGCTACGCCTCTGGTATGGGCAGAAAGAGAGGGTGCCCACGCATCCTGTCAGCTCTTCGGCAATGTGGCTCTAGTCACGTTGTCATTGTCGCCGAAAAGCTACGACGACCTCCCAGAGTGGCTGTACGAAAGAATCGCCAAGGTGGCGGACGGGATGGGCCTCAAGGCAGTCGTTGTGGACTCACACAACAGCATTAAACTCGACGCAGGGCTCGAAGAATACGATCCCAATAGCCTATACGAGGCGGCCAAGGCGGCTCTTCAGAGTGCAGAAGGCTTGCCAAAATGCTCATTCGCTGCGGGGTCGCATCGCGTCGTCCCGGAAGGGTGGGGAATCCCTCAAGGAATGGGCCCCGCCGGGATCGCAGCTCTAGCGATAAGGCTCGAGAAAGGACAGACGTCGGTCTACGTCGTTGTGGACGGTAACAACATGGTGTCTGGTCTCAGGGAGAAGGTCGTCGGGGCCGTGAAGGCGATCGGCGTCGACGAGGTCGAGATCATGACCTCGGATACCCACGTGGTCAACGGAATCGGGGCAATAACGGGAGGCTATTCCCCTATTGGGGAGAGGACAGGAAAGGAAAGGGTCATCAAATACGCTTTGGAAGCAGTCGAAAACTCGATCTCGATGCTAAGGATTAGCCATGTCCATCATGCGCGCACGGTCATCCCCCACCTGACGGTGCTCGGCTCGAAGGGGCTCGACAACTTGAGTGACATACTTGAGTCCGGCTTCAGCCTCTTCAAGAAGGCAGGGTTGATCATAATGCCCATTGCATTCCTTCTCACGTTCTCCGTGTTGTATATCTCGTAATTCTTCTCCTTGGCATTAATGATTTTATAATAGGAAGCTCAATCAGTTGGTACGAACATGTCTGAGCCCTCTGCGGAGATGTCTAGAGACTCCGTGATCGTGGGGATGAAGCCCATCATGAACTACGTCGTGGCCTGCATGACTCTGTTCAACGCCGGGGTCCCATTGATCAAGGTCAGAGCCCGGGGGCGCCACATCAGCACGGCCGTGGACGTCGTGGAGATGCTCAGACGGGTTTTCCTCAAGGACATCGTCGTGGACAAGATCGACATCGGGACAGAGGCGCACAAGACCCCAGACGGAAAGGAAATGAGCGTTTCAATAATAGAGATCCGCCTGACGAAACCTAGGCTTTGAAACTTAGTTTTTTAAGCCGATGTTGACAGTTAGTCTGAGGTGGTATTGTGAGTTACCCAAAAATCGTGGTAACCCCGCCTGGGCCCAGGGCCAGGGAGATCGTCGACAGGGACCACGCTCTCATCTCGCCGTCCTTCGGACGCGCCTATCCCCTCGTGATAAAATCGGGGGATGGGTGCATCATCACGGACGTCGACGGGAACAAGTTCATAGACATGAACGCCGGCCTCGCGGTCCTAAACGTCGGCCACAGGCACCCGAAGGTGATCAACGCCATCAAGGAGCAGGCCGACAAGTTCCTCCACTACTCCTACACCGACTTCTACTACGATAGCTACGTGAACCTCGGCGAGACCCTCCACGACCTAGTGCCCGGAAACTTCAAGAAGAAGTTCTTCTACGGCAACAGCGGCGCAGAGGCTGTCGAGGCCGCCATCAAGCTGGCGCGCTGGCACTCCAAGAGACAGGGCATGCTCGCCTACATCGGCTCTTTCCACGGGAGGACGATGGGGGCCGTCAGCCTCACGGCAAGCAAGCCGGCGCAGAGGCGCTACTTCTCGCCCCTGGTGCCCGGCGTTGAACACGTCTTCTACCCCTACTGCTACAGGTGCCCCTTTAACCTGGAGTGCCCCGACTGCGGGTACAGGTGCGTGAGCTACATAGACGATTACCTGTTCCACAAGTACGTTCCCCCTGATGAGGTAGCCATGATCCTCACGGAGCCGATCCAGGGTGAAGGGGGATACGTCATGGCGCCCAAGGGTTACTTCAGAGAGCTCAAGAAGCTGTGCGACGAGCATGGGATACTCCTCGCCGTGGACGAGATTCAGTCCGGCATCGGTCGCACGGGCAAGTGGTTCGGGATAGAGCACTTCAACGTAGTCCCCGACATCGTCTGCATTGCTAAGGGCATCGCCGCTGGTCTACCGTTAGGGGTGACGGCGTCCCGAGCAGACCTGATGGACTGGACTCCGGGCAGCCACGCCAGCACGTTCGGCGGCAACCCCGTAGCGTGCGCGGCGGCCCAGGCCGTCATCTCGGTCATCAAAGAGGAGAAGCTGTTGGAGAACGCCGAGAAGCAGGGTTCTTACATCATGAAGCGGCTCAAGGAGATGATGGACGACCACCCCATGATGGGGGACGTCAGAGGCAAGGGCCTCATGATCGGCGTCGAGCTGGTCAAGGACAAGGAGACGAAGGAGCCCGCGAGGGACGAGACGGAGGAGGTCATGATGCGCTGCTTCAGGAAGGGCGTAGCCATCGTGAACTGCGGCGTATCGACCATCAGAATGATGCCGCCACTGACCATAACCCGGGAGCTCGTCGAACCCGCCCTTGAGGTCTTTGAGGCGTGCCTCGGCGAGGTCGAGGCAGAGGCCTGAAACCTTTTTCTTAACTATTTCTTCTCCACGACTATCCGCGTGAACATGCCTGATGATACTTGGAGCAGGCCGTTGAATGGTGGCCGAACTTGGCAGTTCTCAATCCTTACGAGGGCTCCTGGTGCAAGCCCCTCGACCTGCTTGACGAGGTCCCTCCAAACCGACACCCTAACCTCGCCCGTGCCGTCGTCGATCCTGAATGAGGCGACAGTCGCCGGCCCCCTCGCCGTCTCCACCTCCCTGACCTCCGGCTCGTCCAGCACCCTTCCCCTGATGAAGACGTTGGTCTGCCCCTCTCTGAGGGCCTGTATCTCGACGAGCTTGTCCTCGATGCGTATCGCCTCGACGCTGGCATCGCTTGGATTCAGCGTTATGTGGCCGTTCCGCCCCGCGTTGAGCCCCACGGCGCCTAAACTCATCCTCGTATAGCCGTTTTCCACGGCGAGGAGGGAGCCGACCTTCAGATCCTCGATGAGGTCGACGTCGTCGTCCCACAGGCTGAGCCTGGCGGTGCCCGTTTCATCCTCCAGCAGAACCGATGCCACCCTCCCCACGCTGCTGTCTCGCCTGGCGAACTCCCTCTTCTCACCGATCTGGGCCACGCGGGCGACGACGTTGACGCTGAACATCCCAGTTTTGAGGTCGGCCAGCTTCGTCCAGCGGGAGACGGGCTCCAGCGGTCGGACCCCCTCCTCGAGAACCTCAAGGCTCGTCCCCCGGTTGACATGAACCTCGAAGCTTCCCTCGCCCCTTGCCTTCGCGTT
>CAZPMB010000103.1:0-5573 GCA_964587735.1 uncultured Candidatus Bathyarchaeia archaeon
TGGAGAGCTTGTGACCCGTGAGGGTCGCGTGGGTTCGAATCCCACCCCCGGCGCTCGTCTTCTTTAGCTGTGGCGGTGTCTGGTGTTGATAGAGTCGAGCACCTGTCTCACCTTCACATTTTTCAGTCAAAGGAGAAGTCGACGTAATTTCAAAACCGCCCAGGGCGCGGAATAACCTTAAAAGTGGCTTTCATGAAAATAGATAAGCATGAAACTCGGATTTTACACGAATTACGATAAAAATACTGTTGCGTTTGCCCACAAGGTTGGCTTTCGCTCCATGGAGCTTTCTGCCTGGCCCGATTCGAGCCTCAACGCCGACCGTGTGACCAACAAGCGCATCTCAGAGGTCAAGAGGGACCTGGAGGAGCACGACATCGAGATTTCGGCCCTCGGCTACTATCCCAATTACCTGGATCCCGATAGGGCCAAGGCTGAGGAGGCCCGACGATATTTTTACAAAGTCCTAGAGCTGGCCAACAGGATGGACGTAGACGTGGTCTGCACCTTCGCCGGCCGAGACCCCGACAAGTCGATCAAGGAGAACATCCCCCTGTTCAAGGAGGCCTTCACGCGCTTCTGCGACGAGGCCGAGAGGCGGAACGTGCGAATCGCCATCGAGAACTGCCCGATGATGGACCGCTTCAACCTGCGCGGGGAGAACATCGCCATCAGCCCAGAGGTTTGGGATGAGATGTTCAGGGCGGTGCCCTCGAGGGCGCTGGGCATCGAGCTGGACCCCTCGCACATGGTCTGGCAGGGAATCGACTACATCCAGGCGATCTACGACTACGGCGACCGCATCTTCCACATCCACGCCAAGGACATGGAGATCAACCGCAGGGTGCTGGGGCGCGTCGGCATTCTGGGGCAGGCCTTCGGCGAGATAACGGGCCTGGGCCACGGCTGGTGGCGGGCGCGCCTTCCGGGCTGGGGCGAGATCGACTGGCCAAAGTTCTTCACGGCCCTGATCGAGGTGAACTACAAAGGCAATATCGATATCGAGCACGAAGACGACGTGTTCGCGGCCGCGAGCGCAAAGGAGAAGATCGAAACCGAGTCGGGAATCGTCGATGCATATGGGCGCGAGGAAAAGGGGCTGATCCTGGGGTACAACACGCTCTCCAAGCTGATTCCCCCCGGAGACTGAGCCCCGATCCAATGACCTCATCGTGTTCCTAGGCAGGGTATATTGAAATCGCGTTGGGCGAATAGTTTGAGAGTGCTGATCCTCCACGTTGACTATTTCCGCTGCTCACTCACCGAGAGGGGGAGGTCCAAGGTCGTGGAGAAGCCCGCATCGAAGACCACAAGGTGGGAGAATCGCTCGTGGTCCTTTCAAGCGTCGAGAAACGGGATGAAGCCGATCCAAGGGCTATATCTCAGAAATCGGTGGACGAGTTGGGCAGGCTCGCTCTCCAGCTGTAAGTGGACACGATCGTCATTCACCCATTCGCCCACCTGTTCGGGGACCTGAGCTCCCCGGAGGCGGCCGTTGAGATATTGACCCTCATCGAGGAGGGCCTCGCTCAGCTGGGCTTCAAGGTCCTCAGGACCTCGTTCGGATGGTTCAACACGCTCGAGATGAGGGCGAAGGGACATCCCTTATCTAGGATCGCCAGACAGATCACATTGGGCTGAAGGGAGAACCAAGATGGACCCCCTGACCATCGTGATAAACGAGGGAGCCTACGGCTCAGAGAAGCCGTGGAACGCCCTCAGGCTTGCCCTCGCCTGCACGTCCGAGGCACTAAGGATGGAAGTGAACATCTTCCTCATGGGGGATGCGGTCACGATCGCCAAGAGGGGGCAGAGGCCCCCTGAGGGATTCTACAACCTGGAGAAGATGCTGGGGGACCTCATAGGCAGAGGCGTGAGGATCAGCGCCTGTGGAACCTGCATGAACTCAAGGGGATTGGCCCAGGAGGACATGGTCCAGGGTGTCGAGAAGGGCACGATGATGGTCCTGGCGAAGTGGGTCAAAGAGAGCCACACGCTCCTTTCTTTCTAAGTAACTGATCCCTACTCAAACCATACTCAAACCCCATCAGCTCCTAAAAGCCAATCTCCTTGAACGAGAACAGTTGACATTAAAACCCGATAGTCTGTACAACTATTGAGGGAGCTGAATTTGCGAGTCGTCAAGCCGCCCAGGCTGAAGAGGGGCTCTGTTCTGGGCGTCGTCTCACCCTCGTACACCATCACCGAGGTCGCAAACGACTACGTGTCGGGGATCAGGAGCCTGAGGGGCTTAGGATTCGAGGTGAAAGAGGGTGGGACCACAAGGGTCAGGGAGGGCAAGATGCCCGGGAGCGACGAGGAGAGGGCGGAGGAGATCAACGACATGTTCTCAGATGGCGACGTGGAGGGCATCGTTTGCGCCCTGGGGGGAAGGTACGGGCTCAGGACGCTGAGGCACCTCGACTGGGATCTCATCGGATCCAACCCGAAGGTCTTCTCGGGCATGAGCGACATATCCACGTTCCACTCCGCTTTCCTGGCCAAGACCGGTCTATCGGGGCTGCATCAGTCCGATGTGGCGTTCGGATTCGGCGGTGACCCCGGAAGCCCGGGTTGGAAGTTCGAGACATCCCTCTTCCTCAGGATCACAGGGGACTCAAAGCCACTGGGTTCCCTGCCAAGTTTAACGCCCTGGGACTGCTGGAGGGGTGGGCGGGCGGAGGGGAGGCTCTTCGGGGGGCACCTTCCGACCCTCCGGAACCTGATGGGCACCAAGTATTTCCCCGAGATCGACGAGAAGGTCATCCTCTTCTTCGATGCGATATGCGAGTACTTCGACGAAGTCGAGAAAATCCTCGTCCAGTTCAGGGAGGCGGGGATATTGGACAAGACAGCCGGAATGCTCGTAGGGAAAATAAGGGGCGAGAGAGACGGCAAGGTAATGGACATGACAGCAAACCTTAGGGATGTCGTAGCAGAGATAACGGACGAGTACGACATACCGGTGATAGCAGAGATGGACTTCGGGCACTACACCCCGAACCTGCCCCTGCCATTGGGCATAAGGGCGCAGATGAACGCCGATCTGCTGGACGTGAGAATAATCGAGTCCTACGTGAAGTGAGGGGATAAGTCAACTTCTCCCAATCCTGTAAACCACTGAAAAAGTTTCTTTTTTGAATATGCGATTAGATTTTGTGACCTGTTAAGGTCGTATGTGTTCGAATCCCACCTGGCACAATCCACAGGAAAACGCATCGAGAACCTGTTCTTGATTAACACCTCATTTCCACGCGGCTTGAAATGTTTTTTAGGAGGGTTGTGCGCTCCATCCCTCCATGCAACAGCTAGCGGGGTCCAGGGCGGTACTGGTCCTCGTCGCAGTCACCTTCTTGCTCCTTTTAGGTGCCTCCATCTCAGAGCCGATACGCCCGCTCTTCATCGTCGGCGTCGGCGCCTCGACCCTGGAGCTGGGGCTGGTCATGGCGCTCCATTCCCTGGTCTCGGTCGCCACCCGCATACCCGCCAGCGCCCTCTCCGGGAGGCTTGGCAGGCGGAGGCTCGTTGTCTTCTCCATCGCCCTCTCCGTGGCGACGACCGCCTTATTCGCCTTCGTGTACGACCCCGTTGTGTTCTACCCCCTCGTATCACTCTCGGCACTGTCGTGGTCGGTTTTCAGTCCGATATCGCTCGTCGTCGTCTCCGACCACTCCGGACCTACATCGAGGGGGGCCGTGATGGGGATCTACTTCTCCGCCATCGGGGCTGCCATGTTCTTCGGCCCCCTCCTTTGCAGCCTCCTCACCCTCTTCATCGGCTTCCGTGAGCTCTTCATCGTGAGCGCCTTATTCCCCCTCGTCGCCCTCGTCCTCTTCGTTCTCAAGACGAGCAGGTCGGAGATGGATGTGGGGGCACCAAGCTCGAATCTAGGCGAAGAGAGGGGAGGAGGCACGTGGGAGAGCCTTATGAGGATCTTGAGGATTAGGAACGTCGCGGCGATGTGCTATGCCCAGGCCGCCTTCGCCCTCTCATATGGGGTCTTCTCGACCCTCTTCGCGCTCTACGCCGAGGGGACCCTGGGCATTGCCGCGCCGGTCATAGCGCTTCTTTTCTCCTTCAGGGCCCTGACCAACGTTCTGACGCGCCTGCCCGCGGGAAGGATGTCCGATCGGATCGGGCGCAGGAGGCCCGTGATCCTCTCCCACGCCATCATCGTGGTGGTGTTCGCCGTTCTGCCCTTCGTGAAGGACCCCGCCCTCATCGCGCTCTTGGTGGCGGTCTACGGCGTCGGCTGGGGGATGCGCGTCGCCCCCGACTCGGCCCTCGTCAGCGAGAGCGTCTCGTCCGAGGACAGGCCGCTGGCTCTCGCCCTGCTCATGACGATGTTCGACGTGGGCTTCACTTTAGGCTCATTGTTCGCCGGGGCGACGACGGCCTTCCTCTCCATCCCGATCATGTTCCTCCTCTGCGCCCCGATTCTCCTCTCGGGGTTGATATCCCTCATCTTCCTCACGACGGAGACTCTCACCCGCTAGAGCCCATGAAGCGGTTTGCCTTCGCCAATGACATACCTCTGCCGCAACTCGGGCTCATGCATAAGCGAGCGCCCGTAGCCCGAAAAGCCGTTCCGACCAGAACGTCTGTTCTAAAACATAGGATTAACTTCTACCCCGACCCTCAAATGCAGAGGAGCGGCCGAGCGGGAGCGATGGATCTGAAGGGCCTCTTGAGCTGGAGGAGGGCCGCGGCCGTGGCCGCGAGCGTGTCCGCGTACCTTCCGATAGTCGCTGGGATAATCGAGCCCATGATCTGGCCCCTCCTGTACGCCTCGCCCCTGCTCTACCACCTGCTCTACTGGTGGTGGGAGCCCATGGCCCAGCATATTTTCCCGGCCTGGTGGCTCTTCACGAGCTACATCGCGGGTACCCGCTGGGCCAAAGACCTCGCGCCTTTCCTCATCGCTGTTGGGGCGGCCATGTTGCTCGGCGGCCTGGCCCAGATCGTTAGGGCGAGGGCAAGGGGATCGGGGCTCGTCACGTCGGGCCTGTACAGGCACGTCAGGCATCCGCAGCACCTCGGGATAGCGATCATGGCCCTCGGGCTCCTCATGCTCAACGGGTACGGGATCAGGGTCGGGGACCTCTACGCGTGGACGCTGGTGGTCTTCATATACGTCCTCCAAGCAGACGCCGAGGAGGAGGCCCTTGAGGAGGAGTTCGGAGAGGCTTATCTGGGATACAAGAGTGAGACGCCCTACATGCTGCCATTCCTGCGACCGGCTCGCGGGCGGGTCAGAGGAATGCTGCCGAAGTCGGGCTGGAAAAGGAAGCTGGCCCTTGTCGCGGCTTACATACTTGTGCTCGTCATTTTTACCCTTCTCCTTAGAGCGGTGCCGATCTTCCACACGAGGTAAGAAACCGCAGTTCTAGAACGTCCCTTAACAGTTCGACCTAGCTGATTCGTTGAATGTGGAGAGCCGCACGAGGGTTAAAGCGCCCTTGACATCGATGGCTTTCTTCAAGACTTTTCCTAGGAAAAAGAGCGGAAATCATTAATCCGTCGGCCGACAGGTCTTCACCGTGATGAAATTGAGGGTTGCCATCGGGAGGATA
>CAZPMB010000103.1:5673-7077 GCA_964587735.1 uncultured Candidatus Bathyarchaeia archaeon
CGTCGGCCGACAGGTCTTCACCGTGATGAAATTGAGGGTTGCCATCGGGAGGATAAGCCACGAGACCAACACCTTCAGCGTCGTCAAGACGAGGCTGGAGGACTACAGCCCCCGTTACGGTAGGGAGATATTCGACGTCTACGGGGGGACTAGGACCGAGCTGGGCGGCTTCATCAAGGTGCTGAGGGATAAGAATGTGGAGATCGTCCCCACAATCGCAGCCAGCGCGACCCCGTCTGGCCCCATCAACAGGGAGGACTTCGAGCTCATGGTAGGAAAGGTTCTGGAGGGCATAAGGGGGGCTGGAGGCGTCGACGGTGTTCTGCTCTCTCTGCACGGGGCGATGGTGGCGGAGGGGATCCCGGAGGCCGAGGGCACCATTCTCCAGGCGGTCAGGAGGCTGGTCGGGAAGTCGGTCCCCATCATCTGCACCCTGGATCTCCACGGGATGGTCTCGGAGATGATGGTCGGGAACGTTGACGCCATATTCGGCTACGACACGAACCCCCATGTCGACATGTACGAACGGGGAGTCGAGGCGGCGGAGACGATGATCTCAACCCTGGAGGGGAGGATCCACCCCGTCGTCGCCCTAAAGAAGCTCCGCATGATGCCCCCCACAATAAACCAGAGGACGACCGAGGGTCCGATGACGAAGCTCCTGAAGAGGGCGAGGGAGATGGAGGAGATGGAGGGGGTGATAAACGCCTGCGTCTTCCCGGCCTTCCCGTACGCCGACGTCCGGAGGGCGGGGTCCAGCGTCGTCGCGGTCACGGACGGAGACATCAGGCTCGCCGAGAGGCTGAGCGCCGAGCTGGGGGAAGATATGTGGGCAATCAGGGGGGAGTTCCTCAAGGAGCTGACCCCCGTTGAGGCGGCAGTCGAGCGGGCCATCTCGGCCGAGGAGGGGCCGATAATCCTCGCCGACGTGGCAGATAACCCAGGCGGAGGCGCTCCCGGGGACGGGACGGTCATCCTAAGGGAACTCATTAGGAGGGGGGCCAAGAACGTCGGGTTCGCCATCATAAAGGACCCCGAGGCAGTGGCGAAGGCCATTAAGGTTGGGGTGAAGGGGACGCTGGCGATGAAGATCGGAGGGAAGACCGACGGATTCCACGGGGAGCCAGTCGAGGTGGCCGGGCGCGTGAGGACGATAACCGACGGCGTCTTCGTCCACAAGTCCGGGAGCGTGGGTCTGAGGACCGATGTCGGGAGGACCGCGGTCATCGACGTCGACGGCGTCGAGGTCATCCTCACAGAGAAGAGCCACGCGCCGAACGACCCGGAGATCTTCAGGAGGAACGGAATCGAGCCGAGGGAGAAGAAGATCCTGGTGCTCAAGTCGAGGGGCCACTTCAGGGCCGCCTACGAGCCCTTCTCCAGGGAGGTCATCGAGGTGGACGC
>CAZPMB010000104.1:0-6878 GCA_964587735.1 uncultured Candidatus Bathyarchaeia archaeon
GTCGAGACGCTGAGGATGATGGACGAGGCGAGGAGACGCGGCGTCGATGTCACTTACGACCAGTACCCCTACCCGGCTGGTGCCACGTCCCTCGTCACGCTGCTGCCTCCGTGGGCTCACGACGGCGGAATCGACAAGCTGGTTGAGAGGCTCAAGGATCCGGAGAAGGCTGGGCAGATAAGAAGAGACATCGAGAGAGGACTGCCCGAATGGGAGAACTTCATCGGGAGCGTAGGGTGGGAGAACATACGTGTCACCTACGTCAAGTCCGAGGAGAACAAGCGATACGAGGGCAAGGATCTCGCTGAGATTGGCAGAATGAATGGCGATCCCGAGGTCTACGAAACTTTGTTCAGGTTGATCATCGAAGAGAAGGACGCCGCCGGGATGGTGGTCTTCAGCATGAACGAGGAGGACATCCGCCGCATAATGCAGCACCCCCTCCATATGGTGGGAACAGACGCCGGCAGCTGCGCTCCAACGGAACCCTGGTCCTTCGGAAAGCCTCACCCGCGCCACTACGGCACCTATCCAAGGATCCTGGGTAGATATGTCAGGGAAGAGGGCGTGCTGAACCTCGAAGATGCGGTCCGCAGGATGACATTAATGCCCGCGCGCCGATTTGGCATCCTCGACAGGGGTCTTCTAAAACCCGGGATGTGGGCCGACATCACGGTCTTCAACCCCGACACGGTCATAGACAGAGCGACGTTCGACAACCCGCACCAATTTCCCAAGGGAATCGAGTATGTCATCGTCAACGGCGAGGTGACGGTGGACTCAGGTAAATACTCCGGCGCCCTAGCCGGCAAGACTCTGAGGAAAAACAGGCCGATAAAAAAATGAATTTTTTTATTAACTCACCTTTTTCCTGAAATCCCTCACGGTTTTGGCCTCTCCATGTCTATTCCGAGCTCCCCGGCGAGCCTCGATATCTGCACCCAAGTGTCATCGGGTATTGGTATTCCATCTCTCATCCGCCTCTCCTTCGTCTCCCACTCCGGCTCCCCCGGGACGAGCACCCTCCTTCCTGGTTCGGGCTTTACTGCTTTCACGTGACTTATGATCGAATCCGTGTTATTCCTGAAGGCGTCTAAGCCGACGAAGGCGTTCGGGTCGATGGCGATCGCGAATATGCCATTTGTCGACGGGGGCTCAAGCTTTGGATCGATCCCCGATCGTGAACCCGTAAGCGCCGATCCCAGCAGCTCCACAAGGAGCTGAAGGCAGTAGCCCTTGTGCTCTCCGAAGGGGAGGAGCCAGCCGCCCTCCCTGATGGCGAACGGGTCATCGGTGACATTCCCGTCCTTGTCCCTCGTCCAGTGCGTCGGTATCTTCTCGTGCCTCGCCCTCGCGACGGAGACCTTGCCCTCGGCGACGACCGACGTAGCATAGTCCAGCAGGAAGGGCTTGGCATCCCCCGTTGGGACGGCCACGCTCATAGGGTTCGTGCCGAAGACCCTGCCCATGCCGCCGTACACCGTCACAGCCGGGTGGCCGACGTTAGCGAACATCATCGCGACGACCCCCTGACCAGCAGCCCAGTTCGTATAGTAACCGACTCTGCCAATGTGGTTGCAGTTGATTGCGCCGACCGCTGCGACGGCGTGCCTCTTCCCCTTCTCCACGGCGATTCTCATGACCCTAAAGGCGGTGATCTGTCCGGGAGCCCAGTGCCCGTCTACCAGGGCCGAGGCATCCATCTCCCTAAACACGGTCGGCTCGGCTCGTGGGTCGATGTAACCCTTCTTGATGCGATCAGAGTATGTGACGAAGTAGGAGACGCCGTGGGAGTCGTGGCCAGTGAGGTTGGCTTCAACGAGGGTGTCGGCGACGAATTCAGCCTTCTCTCGTGTGAGCCCCTGAGCGGCGAAGATCTCTGTCCCCAGCTTTTTCAGCATATGAACGGGAAAAACAATCATGGAAATGGAAAATGCCTTAGATCCTTAAAAGGAGAGGGGGATTTCTACTTCTTCGGCACCAATTTCTTTATGCCGTCGATGAAGGCTCTGATGTCCTCCCCTTCGATGCCGTAGTGCGTGCAGAGCCTAATTATGGGCGATGACCCCCTGCTCTTCCATCCAAGTTTGGAGCACGCATCTCCCCACTCCTTGCCCGTCCAGCCGAGGCCCGAGACGTCGATGTAGACCATGTTGGTCATGACAGGGGCTATGATCCTGATACCCTTGATTTGCCTTAGCCCATTCTCCAGCAGATTTGCGTTATCGTGGTCATCCTTGAGCCTGTCCACCATCTTCGTGAGGGCTATGATACCCGGCGCGGCGATGATCCCGGCCTGGCGCATGCCCCCTCCTAGCATCTTCCTGTACTTTCGAGCCCTCTTGACGAGCTCCTCAGTCCCGACGACAACGGAGCCGACGGGAGCCGAGAGCCCCTTAGAGAGGCATATCTGAACCGTGTCGGCGTATTTTGTCAGCTCCTTTACATTGATCCCCAGGGCAACGGACGCGTTGAATATCCTTGCCCCGTCAAGGTGGACACCGAGGTCGTTTTCCTTTGCGACCTCCCAGTCCGCCTTCATCTGCTCCTGTGTGAGGGGGATTCCTCCAGCCGAGTTGTGGGTGTTCTCGACGCAGACGAGGCTCGTTCTGGGGTAGTGGATGTTGTCGGCCCTTATGGCGGCCCTGATGTTCTCCGGCCTCATCCATCCAAGCTCCCCTGGAATGGTCCTCGCCATCAGGCTGCCCATCACGGCCAGGCCTCCGACCTCGTTAAGGTAGATGTGGCTCCTGGCCTCAAGGATTATCTCGTCGCCCCTGTTCGTGTGGGCCAGGACCGAGACCGCGTTTCCCTGGGTGCCACTAGTGACGAAGAGGCCGGCCTCCTTCCCCAGCATATCCGCCGCAAGTCTCTCAAGCCTGTTAACAGTTGGATCCTCTCCGTAAACGTCGTCGCCGAGGGGAGCCTCAGCCGCAGCCTTCCTCATCTCAGGCGTGGGAAGCGTGACAGTGTCGCTCCTGAAGTCAAGGTTCTTATCGACCATGCTCGATCAGCCTTCTGTAGGAGCGCTGTTGTTATTTAAGGTATTCAGGCACTCCCAGATGCCTTCTTATGAGATAGCTTGATGTGGTATCTGGCCCCGTCAAAGACTGGCCATCCGTGACCTGGGAGCATGATGTCGACCTCCAACTCGCTTAGCCTCCTCAAAGAATCAACCATTGCATCTAGGCTACCGGACTCTCCGTAATAGGCTCCATACAAGCCGTCTGGAAAAACGGTGTCGCCTGAGAATAGGATCTTCTCCCTTCTTGCGTAGAGGCACATCCCCCCCTCAGTGTGTCCGGGCGTCCATATGACCTCAAGAAGCCAGAGCTCAGTTGGGATAGTGTCGCCGTCCTCGACCTTCACGAGGTTGGAACCGAGGTGGGAGGCGATGTGCCCGGCGTCGAGCCTGTGGACGTAGACCTTAGGGTCAGCTCTCTCAAGTATAATGAATGCGCCCATCGCGTGGTCGTGGTGGGCGTGTGTAAGGACCACGCCTTTTACTTTATCTGATGTCACCCCGAGCTTCTCCAGCTGGGGCCAGACTGGGTTTGCGTAATTGCCCACACCGGTGTCGACCACTAAAACGTTCTTGCTACCGATGACATACATGTTGCTACACAGGCCATCGCCGATAATGAGCGAGACGCCCTCGAGCCTTTCCGAGTAGTCGCTGAGATTAAATGTCCTCGGCATCACCGATCGACAACTCGATTTACGCTATCTAATAAAAACCCTTTGAGGTTGACGTTACGATCCTGATAAATTGTTATTGGGCTAGTTGGGTGCGTTTATGGTTGTGTTCTTAGGAACGATAACGAGTTTCCCAGAGATAAATAGATTTTGCGTATGGCATTGGAGTAAAAAAAAAGTATAATTCTTATTCAAAAAGAATAAAACGTCTTCACAACTATTAGAGTTCGATATGTCGACGAACATTAAGAAATCTTATGAGAAATTTCTTAACGGATGCAAGGATGCTTACGTCCTGCAGTCGGCGGCCGGTATAATAAACTGGGATATGCAGACGAAGATGCCCCCAGCAGGCATCAAGCTCCGAGGCCAACAGGCCTCTCTCCTTCAGGTCATCCTTCACAAGATGATCACAGACCCCGAACGGGGAAAACTTATCGAGTCCATCATGAACGATCCAGGCTACGTAAATCTGGATGCTGTCCAGAAGAGGAACCTTTTCTTGGCTAAGAAGGTCTACGACGAGAACACCAAGATCCCGGAGAGCCTCGTTGCCGAGCTCGCGAGGCAGAGGACCATTACCATTGATGTCTGGAAGAAGGCGAAGGCGGCGAAGGACTACAAGATATTCAAACCCGAGCTGGAGAAGATGATCGAGCTCAAGGCGAAGTCTGCAGAAATACTGATGAAGGTCAAGGGGACGAAGACCCCTTATGACGCCCTCCTCGACGGATACGAACCTGGGTTATCGGCCGAAGACATCACGAGAATATTCAATGAACTGAGGGCTGGCCTCGTCGACATCATGAAGAGGGTGAAGAAGACAGGCTTTGTACCGGACGCATCCATCATGGCGCGTCCCGTGCCAATCGAGATACAGCACAAGATCAGTGAAGCAGCCATGGAGTTCATCGGATACGAGACCAAGGGCTCGAACGCTTGGGGCCGCCTTGACGAGACTGAGCACCCCTTCACCACAGGCTACTACGACGACGTTAGGATCACCACACGTTTCACGGAGAACTGGTGGCCACGCAGCTTCTTCACCGTCCTCCACGAGGGAGGCCACGCCATCTATGACAGGAACTACCCGAGGAAATACATATACCAGCCCGTCGGAGACCGCTGCAGCCACGGGATCCATGAGAGCCAGAGCCGCTTCCTTGAGAACATAGTGGGCAAGAGTCCAGAGTTCCTCAGCTATGTGCTGCCCAGGCTCAAGAAGATCGTCGGCAAACCCTTTCGAGGCATCAAGGTCAAGGACTTTGTCGCTGCTGTAAACCGCGTCGCCCCAACCGTGCTTAGGGGGCAGGCTGACGAGGCCACCTACAACCTACACATAATCATCCGATTCGAGATGGAGCGCGACATCTTTGCAGGGAAGCTGTCTGTGGACGAACTCCCCGACGTATGGAACAAGAAGTACAAGGAGTACCTAGGCGTCGATGTCCGGGACGACAGCGAGGGCGTAATGCAGGACACCCACTGGGCAAGCGGCTCATATGGCTACTTCCCCAGCTACGCCATAGGCAACATCTACGACGGAATGTTCGTCAAGAAGATGAGCCGCGACGTCACCGGATGGAGGAGTGCGCTGAAGAGGGGCGAGTTCAAACCCGTCGGCGACTGGCTTATTCGAAACGTGCAGAACAAAGGAAACCTCTACGATCCGCCTGACCTGATAAAGGAGGTCACCGGGGATAGGCTGACTGTTAAGCCCTTCCTTGACTACCTCGACAAGAAGTACAAAAGGATCTATGGTTACTAGACTACACGCTACTTCCACTTTTTCTTATCCCTTTCAGGTCCTTAGACAGCATCTCGTCTAGGTCCGTGGTTTCGTACTCCTTCTCCAGATCCTTCAATAAAATCTGAAAGAATTCAAGGAGTATCTTTCCTTGCTTCAGAAACGCCTCGTTATGTAAGACTGATATGCCTTCAATAAGCAAATAACGTATCTTCAGTTGAATGTCAATTGTTCTTTCCTTAATTCAAAAAAGGACATACTTGTTGTGCGTGGTACTATGTTAATATAGAGTTCATCAATATCTTAGTCGTTTCCCGCCTCGAGAGTTGATCAGTTGCTGGCTAAGCGTGTCTCCTGACGCCAAGGGCTCCTTGTCATGTTTTTGTTCGTCCTCCCATTTCATTTTTATCACCTGCGCTCTGCGCCTGGGCTCCTCGGTGAGCGTTTCCTCCTTTGTGTCAGACGCCTTCTCTCCTTCGTCGTCTCTATTATTGGCCTTGCGGCCCATCAGGAGGATCATGCGGAGGGGCCTGATCTCTTCCTTCAGCTCGGCGCTCAGAGCTCGGATGAAGAGGGGCGGGGCGTACCTCGGCGCACGCGCACACGGCTTCATGTTTCTAGATACCGATAGCATAATCACGACCCCCAATTTCATAGAGAATTAATACAGAAAACAACTTTATTTCTCTCATTTTTCCACCCTTTCACAGTCTATTATGACCAATATTGAAAATATAAGCGTATTCTAACGATTTCAGGAAAAACATCCCTTTTTTGGAATAGAAAAAACATTTTTTCCCCAGAAATAGGAAAAAAAATTATTGTAACTGAATTCATTAATTATTTTTTCCCTTGTTTTGGAATTTCATTTCATGTAAGAATCATGCAGATAAATCTGGTTGAAGAGTATCTGTGTGTGTTATTACTGTCGTGATCAAAGACAAGCATAAAGGAAAAAAGATGGTTGTCCCCTTCAATAGTTATAAAAATCATTGTAAAAAGGAATCTCCCCAATTTTTAAAAGGAAACACAATACACATAGTTTTGAAAAGTCATGGCAAAAAAGGAAAAAATAAGATTAGTGGGCGGTGGGATTGAACACGAATCGAACACTTTCATCACACAGTTCATCCCTGGGAGGAGCTTCTGGGGACACGGGGAGCTGAGGGGAAAGGCGCTGCTGGATTTCCACAGGCCTCGAAGGACGAACATATCGGCGATGATCCACGTCTGCGAGAGCGAGGGTGTTGAGCTCATTCCGACCGTGTACGGGGTACCAGACTCGAAGGGTCGCGTGCTCAACAAATCGTATTATGCGTTGCTGAATGAGCTTCTGGAGGGCATCGAAAGGGCCCTGCCGGTGGATGGGGTCCTTTTGGAGCTTCATGGTGGTGGTGCCTCTGAGGATGAGGATGACCTGGAGGGCCACGTGCTG
>CAZPMB010000105.1:0-6522 GCA_964587735.1 uncultured Candidatus Bathyarchaeia archaeon
CGTCGCGATGCCGATGTGATCAGTGAACCGCCTTGATAGCTCCATGAAGCGGCGGGGGGTCAGGTCGTGGCTGATTTCGTCTACGAACCTTCCGCCCAGCTCGTTTATCTTCCTCCTGAGCTCTGGATTGGTGAGGGCCTCCCTCGTAGAGATGGGGCCGAAGTGCAGGTAGACAACAGAGAGGTCCTCCCCGTGCTCGTATTTCAGCGCCCTCCCTATTCCTGGGGCGCCGGGCTTGAAGAGCACCCCAAAGCCCCCCTTCGTTGCGGCGAAGACGGTTCCAAGGCCTGTCTTGCACTCTATCTCGGCGACGTGGGCGATCCTAGCGGATTCGATGTATGACATTCCGAGCCCAAGGGCTCTGTTCAGGGCGAGGGCCAAGGTGATGGCCCCTCCGCCGCTTGAACCGAATCCTGCGCCGAGCGGGGTCTCCAGCCTGTGCTCGACGACGACCCTGTGGGGCTGCTCGAGCCTCCGGAGCATTTTCCCGAGCACGTTCTCCGACACAACAGCGTCCCTCGTGACCTTGCCGTCTAAGCTTACGGTAAACGAGCTCTGGTCCGCAGGCTCGGCGAGAACCTTGGTATGGACTCCGAGGGCTATCGAGGCGCCTGACCCCCTCGAACCTTTCAGCAGAGGGTCCTCTGGCTCGTCGCAGATCTGGAAGAAACCAGTGATGTGTCCTGGGGCGAAGGCCGAGGCAACTTTCATGGTCCGTTCTTTATTCTCCACAGCAGCCCTCCGATAAGGGTTATGGAGTTCTAAGGGCTCAGTGGAAAGAGTGTGCGTCGTCGGGGAATCTTCCGCTCTGGACATCCTCCATGTATCTGAGCACCGCTTCCCTAATGGTCTCATTCAGATTGGCGTATCGTTTGACGTGTTTGGGCTTGAAGCTCTCGTCCATTCCGAGCAAGTCATTAATGATGAGGACCTGCCCATCGCATGGGGCGCCTGCCCCGATGCCGATCGTCAAGGTCCTGACAGACTCGGTGATCCGCTTTGAAAGCCCTATCGGCACGCACTCGAGCACCAAGGAAAACACGCCAAGGTCGTCGAGCTCCTTCGCGTCCGCATAGATGCGCTCAGCCTCCTCCCTGTCCTTCCCCTTGACCTTGAACTGATCTGCAGTCTGAGGCAGAAGGCCCAGGTGCCCCATCACAGGCTTGCCCGACGAGATGAGGGCCTCGACGACCTCGGGTTTATTCCCCTCGAGCTTGACGGCGTGCGCCCCTGCGTCGATGAATCTCTGCGCGTTCCTCAGAGCTTCTCTAACGTTGTCGTACGTTCCTATGGGCATATCGCCTACTATGACCGCGGATCTCGCCCCGCGGGCGACTGCCTCCGTGTGCCTGATCATGTCTGCCATGGTTACCTGTTTCGTTCCCTCGTAGCCCAGCACGACCATTCCAAGGCTATCGCCTACCAAGATCAAATCCACCCCCAAGGAGTCAAGGATCTTGGCCATCTGGTAGTCGTAGGCCGTGAGCATCACAACCTTTCTCACGCCCTTGAGGGTCCTCAGCTCCCCTACGTCCATTTCCTACCCTCCATGAACCTGATTAGCGCGGTCAATGTATCGTTTACCGGGGTTGGGACGCCGTGCTTCCGCCCCAGCTCCGAGATCTTGTTGTTCAGAAAGTCTATCTCCGTCCTTTTCCCTTTTATGATATCCTGGCACATGGACGACCTGTTCGAATACAATGCCAAAGTCGAGTTGACCTCCTCAGCTATCGAGGGATCAAGTGCAACCACCTCACCTTTAACCACGCCCACACACTCATCGATGTATCTTCGCCTCGCTTCATAGAGGGAGTCCTTGGCGTTCTCTTTGTTCGGGACTCCACTTGACAGGATTGCGCCATAGTAGCTGCCTATTGCGCCAGCCCCGAGGACGATTATCTGTCTGAACCCCGTGCCTTTACTCTTTGCCATACAGTTCGAGGTACACCCCCTTCTCCGAAAAGGAGCGAAGACGCCCCTCCATCAGCCGCATGGCGTCGGAAAGGGCTTCGCTGTTGCTGAAGCCTGAGACGATTTTTCGTAGCTCCTCGTGGCCAGAGCCTCTCAGCCTTCTCGCCTCCGAGACCAGTAGGGGTATCGCCCTGACCACGTTGTCCACGATCGTGATCGAGGCGAACTGGGCAGTCCTTGAGAGCGGGTTGAGGTCGATGGCTATGACGGTCTTGCCCATCCGCGCCAGCGCCTCCGTCCTATCCCCATCCTCAAGTGGGACGAGGACGACGTCGGCAACGAGTATGCCCCTGGGGTCCACCCTCCTTCTGTTGCTGTACACCTCCTCGATCTGGGCCGATGCGGCGTCTCCAACCCCCAAGACCTCATTCGCACCTGATTCCCTCAGCACCCTTTCGATGGCCTCTTCCCTGCCGGGGAGTCTGTGGAAGAGGTTCACCTCGAGCCTGGCTCCGGAGACCCGGGCAAGCTCGGCTATCTCCCCGGCGCAGAGGGCAGCGGTATTCCCGTTCACGGAGATTATGGGGCGTTCTGCGAGCATGAGTGTGGCTGCAGCGGCTGTGATCGCTTTTGCGGCGGATGGAGTGGTCCGCTCGCCGAGGATGTAGTCGAAGGCCTCGCCCCTTCCGTGGGCTATGAGGCCGGCGGGGGCCAGCACATTGGTCTCAAGGCCCCTCGTTATCCTCTCTCTTATGCGGATGGACTCAGCCCTTGGATGTCTCGGCGACACGCTCGATTTCTCGGTCATCCTGTCTCAAACCCCCCATATCGGTCAAATCTGCCTTTGGCCCGGGGGCGAGAGCAGGAGGATATGGTGTCTTTCAAATGCCCACCTTCGACGCCCTTTATCATCCTTAGGATGTGTGAGCAAGGGGATATTGGGTTTGTCGATTTTGGGAGAGCAGCCCTCAGTCAGAGGTTTTTGTAGTCGATCTTCTCGTCTGGGTCGACGATGGGGGCGTCCACCTCGAAAAGGTCGGTGTACTTCAGCCCCGATCCGGTGTTGAAGAGTACGACCCTCTCGTCCCTGTCGACCGACCCGTCGTCGATCAGCCTTCGAAGCGCAACCAGGGTGGCGGCGCCTTCCGGGCATGCGAAGAGTCCCTCGTTGCGGGCGATAGCCCCTATGGCCTCCCTTATCTCGTCGTCGCTGACAGCCAAAGCGGAGCCTCTGCTCTCTCGCACAGCTCTGAGGATGAGGAAGTCGCCGAGGGCCTTTGGCACCCTGAGGCCGGCCGCTATCGTGTCTGCCCCCTCCCAGAATGTGGACTCCTCCCTACCCTCCTCAAATGCTTTGGGTATTGGGGCGCAGCCCGTTGACTGAACGGAGACCATTCTAGGCCGCTTGCTACCGATCCAGCCGATGTGCTCCATCTCGTCGAACGCCTTCCACATGCCGATTATGCCGGTTCCGCCTCCGGTCGGGTAGACGATGACATCCGGGAGTTCCCAGTCCATCTGCTCGGCGACCTCCATGCCCATCGTCTTCTTCCCCTCGACCCGGTATGGCTCCTTCAGGGTGGTGAGGGGGAACCAGCCCATCTCCTTCGCCCCGTCGGAGGCGAGCTTCCCGCAGTCGGTGATCAGGCCATTGACCAGTATGACTTTGGCGCCGACCACCTGGCACTCCACGGCGTTCACCTTAGGGGCATCGACAGGCATGAAGACGTAGCACTCGATCCCCGCCCTCGCAGAGTACGCCGCCCCCGATCCCGCCGCGTTTCCGGCCGAGGGTAGGGCGAGGCGCTTTACCCCGAGCTCCTTGGCCTTCGAGACCGCCATGGCGAGGCCCCTAGCCTTGAAGGAGCCCGTGGGGATGACCCCCTCGTCCTTCACCCAGAGGTCCGGCGTCCCCACGGCCTCTCCCAGCCTCCTGACGAGGGTGAGGGGGGTCCAGCCCTCCCCGAGGGAGACCACGTTGCTCCTGTGCTTGACGGGCAGAAGCTCCCAGTACCTCCACATGGTCGCCTCCCTGCCGACGAGCTCCCTGCGAGTGACCGCCTCCCCAACGGCGTCGAGGTCGTACCTCGCAAAGAGGGGCTTTCCGCAGGTGTCGCAGACGGTCTGCACCTTTTCTACGCTGAACCTCTTACCGCATTTGGAGCACTCAAGGTGCGTGAGGTAGCTCATTCCAAACAGCTCTGATAGAAGGTGTCGTTTCGGCTTTAAACGTTGAGCCCACGAAGTTTGACTGGAAAGTCTTTTAATTGATTGGGTGGTAGGGTTAAACATGCCGAAGGGATTGGAGAAGGTCGGTGAGGTCACGCACTACTTCACCAAGATCGGCGTCGCGGTCGTAGACATAACGGCACCGCTCAAGGTCGGAGACCGGATCGCGGTGAAGGGGATGACCACTAACTTCGAGCAGACCGTTGAGTCGATGCAGATCGAGGGAAAGAACATCGAGAAAGCGAAGCCTGGCGACGATATCGGGATGAAGGTGGCGGACCGGGTCCGCAACGGTGATATCGTCTACCGCCTCGTGGAGTAGTGGTATAGACCCCAACACATAGTAAGGCTTTTATTCTCTGTACCCTTTCCCCTATCCACTAGCCTATCGGAGGCTCACAAATGGGGTATAGCTTTGTCGAGCCCCCTATGGAGGGGGGAAATTAAATGGGGTATTGTTTTATTCTTTCCTGACAAAACCCACACCAGAAACTACGTGAACCGGCCGAAGAGTCCGGTCGTGAAGCTTTTCGGGAGAAGCCTGACCGAGGTCGTGAGGGTAGAGAGGGTTTCGGCCTTGAGGCGAGGGGCATCCTGACATGGTTGAGATGTCAGGTGCCAAGGCCTTCGTCAAAGCCCTTGAGCTCGAGGGTGCCGACACCGTTTTCGGGGTCACGGGTGGCGCCGTCCTACCAATCTGTGACGAGTTATATGGCTCGGGCACCAGGTTCGTCATGGCCCGCCATGAGCAGGGGGCGGCCCACATGGCCGATGGCTTCGCCAGGGCGAGCGGTAGAGCGGGCGTCTGCTTGGCAACATCCGGGCCTGGAGCGACCAATCTTGTCACCGGAATAGCGACGGCGAACATCGATTCGGTCCCGCTTGTAGCCTTCACGGGCCAGGTCCCCAGGGGTATGATCGGGACGGACGCCTTCCAGGAGGTCGATATAATCGGGATCTCAGCATCTGCCACAAAGTACAACATCCAGGTTAGGCGCCCCTCGGAGATACCGCACGCCGTCAAGTCTGCGTTCTATATCTCGTCCACCGGCCGCCACGGGGCCGTTCTCGTTGACATCCCAAAGGACACCCAGATCGAGGCGGAGGATGTGAATTTCCCAGAGAGGGTGAGCTATAGGGGATACAGCCCGAACCCTGTGCCGGACCCTAGGGAGATGGACTGGGCGGCGACGCTCCTCTCCAAGACCAGGAGGCCCGTCATAATCGCCGGCGGGGGCGTCGTCGCGGCCAACGCCTCGTTAGAGCTAGTCAGGCTGGCGGAGCTGCTGACGGCGCCCGTGACCACGACCCTGATGGGCAAGGGAGTCATACCTAGCGACCACCTCCTCTTCGCCGGGCTCTGCGGCATGCACGGGACCGGCGAGGCTAACATGCTCGTCTCGGAGTCAGACATCCTGCTTGTGGTGGGTGCGAGGATGTCCGACAGGACGACGGCTAGGCTCGAGGAGTTCTCTCCAGGCGCAAAGGTCATCCACATCGACATCGATAGGAGCGAGATCGACAAGAACGTCGAGACTGTGACAAGGGTGGTCGGTGACGCAAAACTAGCCCTGGGGGGTATCCTCGACCGGTTGAACAAGATCAGGCTCGACAGGCAGACAAATGGCGCCTGGCTCAGGAAGCTTGAGGAGTTCAGGAGACAGTACACACCGCCGGAGCAGCCCGGAAACCCGCACATGGCGGCTCCGAAGGTGATGAAGGCCCTCAGGAGGGCCCTGTCGAGGGACACTCTGGTGACAACCGAGGTCGGCCAGAACCAGATGTGGGCGGCCCTCTACTTCGACGTCTATGCACCTAGGACCTTCTTCAGCTCTGGAGGGCTCGGGACGATGGGCTGGGGCTTCCCCGCGGCCATAGGCGCCAAGGCCGCCAGGCCCGACCTCGCCGTCGTGGACATAGCAGGCGACGGGAGCTTCGGCATGACGGAGAACAACCTCGCGACCTGCGTGGAGGAAGGGCTGCCCGTCGTTGTGGTCATCCTCAACAACAGGATGCTCGGCATGGTGGCCCAATGGCAGAGGCTCTTCTACGGCCGCAGATACATGGCCGTCGACCTGGGGAAGTCGCCGGACTTCGTGAAGCTGGCTGAGGCCTATGGGGCCGTCGGATCTAGGCCGGGAGATGTTGAGGAGTTCGAGAGGGCCGTCGGGGAGGCCGTGAAGTCGGAGGTGGCAACGGTCATAGACGTCTCGATCGACCCAGAGGAGAACGTCTTCCCGATGGTGCCGCCCGGGAAGGGGCTGAGGGAGATCCTGGTGGAGGCCTAGGGGATGAGGCAGCTGAACACGGTGGCGTTCCTCGTCGAGAACAAGCCCGGGGTCCTCTTCAACGTCTCAAACCTCTTCCGCCGAAGGGGGTACA
>CAZPMB010000106.1:0-6507 GCA_964587735.1 uncultured Candidatus Bathyarchaeia archaeon
AGAAATTTTCTTGCCTTATCGTGCCCGCGTCACTATCCAAGCATTGGGGCTAGGGCGAAGCCCAGAGCCCCGAGAATGATCACGATGATTACGAATATTACAACTGTCAGCACCGCGACGGCCAAGGCCTTCAGCTAACTGCACTCGTACTACTTCTTGATCAGGAATAGGAGGGCGACGATCTGCGCTAACGCCCCGACGTACCCGCTTATAACAGCACCGATTACGGCGCCGGCTATGTTACCCAGAACGACGATGGTTATCGCGTCGGTGAGCCTTTGAAGGCCCAACGAGAAGCCTGCCCACCATCCATAGCACGGGCGCGGTCACTATGACGCCCACGATAATGCTGATTATAATGGACACTATTTTAAACGCCAATCGTTAACACCATTCACCTAACGTCGTGTATGTAATTAATTTTGATATAACTCCAGTCAAAGATGGTCTTTTCCTAGTCTTAGGGTCAGTCTTCGGTCGCTGGGGAAAGTCAGTGTTCACTCAGGCCTTTTGGGTAACGGTCAGCCACGAGGTTGAGCTTGATGCCGTGCTCGAGCCACGCCTTCAGCCCCGCAAGGACCCAGGTGAAGCCCCCAGTCGAATTAAGCGCGGAGTTCACTACAGCATCCCCGTCCCCGCCGAAGCCTCTTTCGGTGACGCTGACAAAGGTCGCACCGTTTCCATAGGGAGTGAAAACCCACTCAACAGTGGTCGGGGCGCCGTAGCCTGCCCACTCGATCAGAATTCGCCTGTTTTCCTCGACCTCTTTCACGTTTACCTGTGCGGAGACGTTATACATCTCCCACTCCCACTTGACCCATTTGCCGGCCTCTAACCTACCGCTGCCTTTAGTGAACCAGAATTTGCTCGTAACTTTGGGATCGATAAAAGCCTGAAACACCTCCTCAACGGGTCTACGGATGAGCATCTCAGCCTTGGCAACCGGTTCTTGTGTTAGTTGAAGTTTATTCATAGTTACTAGCCCCTGCTAAATGAGTATGGTTAAAGATTTGCTTTTATCTGTTATACTCTTCAACTTTTCATGGCTACTCGATGTTGTAGCGCTCTTAGATAGTAAGCTGCTATCTCTACCCTTCTCTGGTCTAGTCGAGCATTTCAAGGAGGCCCTCAACGTTCAACCTGCCTTCATTAGAACGTTGGGCTGGGATCTAAAATAATTTCTAACCAAGTCAGTGCGTGTTCGCAGTAAAATATTTTTTCAACGTCCATTTTTTCAGGTGTTTGCGCGTTTTTCTGGATAGCGAAAGATTTTATATATCCCCTCCCCCCGGATAGGATACAATGTCCTCGGTTCACAGGCAGAGAAAGAATGTAAGAGATCGTCTGGTTAGGGCGGAAGGTCACCTACGAGGCATCATAAAGATGATCGATGAGGAGAAGGAATGCCCTGACATACTGATCCAGATCGGCGCCGTCAGGGCAGCCCTTGAGAAGGCGGGCCTGATAATTCTCGAGGACCACATCGAGCACTGTCTGGTTGAGGCTGTAAAATCGGGTGAAGTCGAATCGCAGCTTGAGGAGCTCAAAGCCGCCCTCGAGAAGCTCCTGTAGGTGATTAAGTGGCTGAGCGCTGGAAGAAGGCGATACTGGCTCTAAGCGTCGTCTTAGCCGCCTTTAGCTGGATCAGTCAGACTTTCAACCTGATCCCACTGGAGATGTCCAATATCATTGGTATGGCGGCAGCGGGGCTGGGGGCCATCTTCATAGGACACAGCGCTGTTGGGGCCCTGCGTGAAGGCGTCTTCGGCATCGATGTGCTCGCGACCTTCGCGGTGATCGCCTCGATCTACGTTGGGGAGTACGTTGCCGCGGCCGTAGTCGTCCTGATGCTTGGCGGAGGGGAGATCTTGGAGGACTACACGAGCGGCCGGGCCTCGATAGCAATCGATAAGCTGATCGCTGAGTCGCCCAAGACCGCGACAGTGATACGGGACGGCAGGGAGACCGAGGTTCCCATATCCGAGGTACAGATAGGGGAGACCGTCGTGGTGAAGCCAGGAGGCAAGATTCCGGTCGACGGGCTGGTTGAGGTCGGCAAGGCGTCTGTGAACCAGGCGTCAATCACCGGCGAGTCCATGCCCGTGGAGCGTAGCGTCGGGGAGAAGGTATTTGGAGGAACCATCGTTGAGCTCGGTAGCCTCGACATTAGGGTGACCGCCGTCGGCGATGAGAGCACATACGGCAAGATCGTCAGGATGGTTGAGGAGGCGGAGGAGCATAAGGCACCCATCGAGCGTACTGCGGATAGGTACGCAAAGTATTTCACCCCAATCATACTCTCCCTAGGCGTCATCGTCTACCTCTTGACAGGTAGCCTCCTACGGGTTGCGGCGCTCTGGGTCATCGCGTGCCCCTGCAGCCTCACGCTGGCCACGCCGATGGCGGTCGTCGCCAGCATCGGTAACTCTGCCAGAAAGGGCATCCTGATACGCAACGGAGAGAGCCTGGAGAGATTGAGCAGCATAGACGTCCTAGCTTTGGACAAGACCGGTACCATAACCACAGGCCGACCCGAGGTCGTAGCCATCAAGGGCTTTAACGCGACGGAGAGTGAGGTCCTGAGCGTCGCAGCTGCCGCAGAGAAGAGGTCAGAGCACCCACTCGCACAAGCCATTCTCAAGAAAGCTGAGGAAAACGGAGTAAATACAGACGAAGCCACGAGCCTGACTATGGAGCCAGGCCTCGGCGTGCGGGCGGAAACCAAAAACGGCACCATCATCGTAGGCAACGAAAAGTTCCTCGCCAGAAACGGCGTCGAGCTGACGGCTGAAGCATTAAAATACGCTGCAATATCCCAACCCAACAGAACTATCGTCTACGTTGCCCGGGGCAGACGACTCCTCGGCGCCGTGGAGGTCGCGGATGCCGTCCGCTGCGACCTCAGGGACACCTTCAGGGAGATCAGGAGGTACGCTAACAGGACGATTATGCTTACCGGCGATAACGAGCTTGTGGCGAGGACAATAGGCGCCGAGGTCGGGGTGGATGAGGTGGTTTTTAGCCTGCTTCCTGAGCAGAAGGTCGAGAAGATCAGGGAGCTGAAGGATCAGGGCTTAAAGGTTGCCATGATAGGCGACGGCGTAAACGACGCCCCGGCTCTGGCGACGAGCGACGTCGGCATAGCCATGGGTTTGAGGGGAACGGATGTCGCAATTGAGACCGCCGGGATCGTGCTCGCCACAGACGATCTGAGGAGGATATCGAAGCTCCTGAGGATCGGGAGTTCAACCATTGCGGTGATCAAGCAGAACCTGATCTTCGCCATGGCCGTGAACATAGTGGGGATAGGGCTGAGCGTTACCGGCGTCATCCCGCCGCTCGTCGCTTCCATCATACACGAGAGCAACGCCCTAATCGTGATGCTTAACAGCCTGCGTCTGCTACGGATCGATTAAACCTTGTAAGAAGCGAGTGCAAAGATGCATTTTTAGCGCTGCGCGATCCTGAGTTCCCTTGCGAGACATTGAAGCTTGGGCCCATAAGCTACGATACTGTCGGTTCATCTCAAGGCGAGAAGGCTGATGAATGTATTTCAGTAATCAGTAATGGAGATTCCATTTTGCGCGTGCTGGGATGCGGAAAAAGTGTTTTAGTAACTAGTTTTTCAGCATTGATATTGAGTTGTAGGCACGTGTTTCCATTTTTTTCTGGGCCAAGATCTCTCCATTAGGTCTCGGCATCATTGCGTAGGTGTCCAAACCACAAATGTGGGCCATCGTGTTATGGACTAAGCGTCGATTTGATGAACCCCTTTTCATATCATCGGGTTTTATCATCATTTGACTATTAGAATCGGTTTCGTGCATTGATCAACGACTTTGCGGCTCGTACTTCCCAATATCCAGCCAGTTATCCCCCCCAGACCCCTGCTACCCATGATGATGAGATGGACATCTCTTTTTTCCGCCTCCTCGACAACGGTAGACGAAGGCCGCCCTTCGAGGAGCAGAGCCTCGGACTTGAGATCGGGGTAACGCATTTTCACTTCGGCCTCCGCCGATTCCAGGGATTTTCTATAGAGTTCCATCATCTTCGACTGATAATCCCGAATATCGATTGGTCTTAAGGAGCCTGTCCCTTCCTCCGCAAAAACAGGGATTGTGACCCTGGGCACAACTGTTAGTATTATAAGTTCGCCCTTGAACATCGCAGCTGTTTTTGCGGCTATGTCCAGAGCGCGTTTTGAAGGCTCCGAGCCATCGAACGCCACTAGGATTCGGCTGAATAATGGATCGAACAGCATGTCAATTGAAAATAGAGGTTTTACGTTTAAAAACAGTTAGATTAGTTTTCCCGGATGAGAAGTGATCTTAATGAAGGGTCCTAAAAGCTGATCTCGTCTAGGATGATTTTTTGTGGAGTATGAGGTAGCAGCAGCATAGAATAACTATCATCTCTGTCGCTATGAAAGGTAACTCGATTGGGTCTGGCTTCACCGAGTAGTGGATTATCCCCATGGACGCCCAGACTAAAGGAACGGTGATCAAGATAGTAATCTCGTATACGCCTGGGTAGTGGCTGGGCTAGGCATAAATTGCGTACGTAAGCGTAAAAGGAACTGCGAAAACGACTATTTCTGGATAATAATTAGATTGAAGTGTTTTTATTAAAAATGATTAGAAATATTAAGGTTTTTACATACATGTTCTTGATAACTATACCTGATTCATGGAACAATTGTTCCAACGGGTTCCTATTATTATGGCTGGATGTCTACTTATGCGGTGAAAATTGTGCGATGGAGTAGGATCGTGGGGCTGACGAGCCTAGTCATATTGCTCGTTCCAAGCTTTGGCATCGCTCTGGCAACCGATGTAATCGACGTCTGGACTGAAGAAAGCTACGGGCCCGGCGACATTGTAAAGGTAGAGGGATCCACTAATGTCACCGCGACGGTTACTGTTATCATCACAAATGGCACCGGAGACGAAGTCCTGCGTTTGACGGATGACCCTGATGGAGAGGGCAAGTTCTCGGTTGAATTCCAACTGAGTGAGGATGCCTCTGGGGGCTCCTACGGAGTCAACGCCACCGTCGGCGACATCTACAAGACGACCAGCTTCGAGGTTGTGGCAGAGTCCGACGGCGATAATGAAACAATGACTCAGGAAGACCTGCTCTCCGCAATCGAGAGGGCCTTCCGGTTCATAGATAAGGCCAACGCGACGGCCATGGCACTCCAGGAAGACTATGACATGGCACTATTCGTGGAGAAGTTGAATGGGCTCAACGCATCATTGACGGAACTGTCTGAGAACATCGATCCCGATGACCTTGAGGCCTCGGTCGAGGGTTTCCGTGACATCAGGAGGGAGATCAGCCAGCTGGGCGGGCTTCTAAGCAGCGTCACGAAGAACGTCAAGGAGATGAAGGCGCTGCAGTTCACCGAGCGCATGATGAGGCGGATAGTTGATTTGAAGGGCAGGATCAGCGGCCTCGGAGAGTCGGCTGAGGTTGAAGAGTTCAGATCGAGCCTGGACGCGCAAGCGAGGAAGCTTGAGAGGCTGTGGCTGACTTTGAACACGACCGTTCCTCAAGACGATCTTGATGGTATGTTGAACGAGCTGGAGAACGTCGCCGAGGGCGTGGAGTCTGGGCTTGACGGTTTGGGCGGTGAGGGCTTCACGCTGAAGGAGATGTACAAGCTGCAGGCCAGGATAGAGGTGTTCAACGCGACGGTCGAGAGGATGAAGGAGAAGGGCAAGGCCATGGATAGATTGCAGGAGAAGCTTGACAACGCGGAGCAGCTGATGGAGCAGATGGAGACGCAGTTTAACGAGAAGAACTGGGGAAAGACGAAGGCAACGATCAGCGACGCGGATGAGGTCCTCGGAGGAGTCGGCAAGACCATCCGTGAGATGAACAGGGCGAACAAGGGCAATAACGGGAAGGGCAACGGCAACAAGTAGGGCTGGTCGGATCCATCGGAGAATATTCATTTTTTTATTTCTTGTGGTAATGAGTATTATTTTTCTTTTTCATTTGGGATAAGAAAGAGTGATCGAGGGCTTTGGATTCCCCATTCTGCGAGCGATGGGAACCCTATATGATGTTCAAACCGTGCAGTATGTGAACGCCTATGATCAGGTAGAAAGACAGGGTTATGCCCGTGTGCACGAACCTGATACCTTTTCCAAGGCCCGGAGGACTGCCAAATCGCATGAGGAAACCCGTCGCCACCAGCGTGATCATGGCGGCGTATAATGCGACCCCTGTTCCTAGATCCGGGTAGGCTTGCGGAGGCCTGCTGATGTGCTGAGCGAAGTGTATCGATATCAGCATGACGGAGAGAAGGTTGCCGAAAACGTGAATTTTTAGCCATGTTCTCATCCTTGTTGCGTAGCGGCGCTTTAGGAAGTAATAAGCCGGCGTGAAAAAAGCTATGAAGAGCGTGCCTGTCCAGCTGAACCAGTGATGAAGGGTGAACTGTTCGAGGTAAATATGGAGTCTTAACCAGCGGAGAGAGACGGCGACCATGAGAGCTGC
>CAZPMB010000107.1:0-6429 GCA_964587735.1 uncultured Candidatus Bathyarchaeia archaeon
AATTAATTGGTTGATGAACGCCCCAGCCCCAAGGCAAATCCGGCGAGTGAGATTAATTTAGCCCGCGCTCACATTCTGATATCGGACGTTCCCCATGGCAACAACGAATGACACAATCCTAGAGGTGTCAGATCTAAGCGTATCATTCAAAGATCAAACTGTACTGGATGATCTGAGCTTTAGAGCTGAAAGAGGGGAGATGATTTCGATTGTCGGGCCCAATGGCTCCGGCAAGTCAACCCTATTCAAGGCATTACTAAAATTGATCCCGTACAAAGGAAAAATAGTCTGGAAAGACAAGGTGAGGATAGGATACGTACCCCAGCATATATCCATTGGAGATCTGCCGATATCCGTGAAGGAGTTTCTATCATTCAAAAAAAGGCCCAACGTCGATGAAATCCTATCATCCGTGGAGCTGAACAGTAAAGAAATATCGCATAAGCCGCTGCGCGTCCTGTCCGGAGGAGAACTACAGAGGGTGCTGATTGCGTGGGCAATGATCGATGAGCCGAACGTGCTTCTATTTGACGAGCCCACATCGGGTGTGGACATAGGGAGCGAGGAAGTCGTATACGATATGCTGCACAGGTTTCATGAGTCGAAGAGAATTACGATACTGCTCATATCCCACGACCTTCACATAGTCGAGCAATACTCCGATCAGGTTTTGGCTATAAACAGGAAGTTGCTGTACTATGGCGACCCGAGCGAGCTCACAAAGCCCTCTCTCCTCAGGATCATCTACGGGGATACCGCGATCTTATTGGACAAACCAGCCTCTAAATCGAGGTGATGCACTTGGAAGGAGCGATCTACAGCCTGATAACCTCCATTGCAGTCGGATTCGCGGCCGGCTACGTGGGGTCTCTGATGGTCCTGAAGAAAATGGCCCTCGTCGGAGACGCGCTGTCTCACGTGGCCCTCCCGGGCATCGCCCTTGGCATACTGTTCGGGTTCGAGCCCTTTCTGGGGGCCTTCGCCTTCCTGTTCGCATCCGCTGTGGCGACCTGGTGGCTTGAGAGGAAGACCAGGCTCTCCTTCGAGGCGTTGGTCGGCACGCTGTTCACCCTCTCCCTTGCCATAGGAATACTACTCGTGCCGGAGCCCGACTTGCTCGAGGCTTTGTTCGGTGACATCAGTAAGGTCACCTTTTTCGATGCGGTTGCTGCGCTTTTGATATCCTCCGTTGCGGTGTTCCTTGCCAAGAGGATCTATGACAGCATGATCTTGGGCATAATCTCGGAGGACCTCGCGACCTCCATAGGAATTAATGTTGCAAGAGTTAATCTGGCATACATCCTGCTCGTGTCGCTAATAGTTGCTATTGGAATCAAAATCGTCGGAACCCTACTGGTTGGCGCCCTCGTAATTGTGCCCGCCGCAACCGCGAAAAACGTGTCATCGAGCTTGAAGAGCTATCTGGCCCTAAGTTCCATTCTGGGGGCTATGTGCTCGCTTCTGGGAGTCCTGTTGTCCTATTTCATCAATCTCCCGGCGGGGCCGCTCGTGGTACTTTCCGGAACAGTGGCCTTCCTAGGGGCTGTATTTATTAAATTGTACTTTGAATGACAGTGAATCCTGGGTTTTATGAGCGCGCCTTCTGTGGAATTCGAGACAAGCTTGTTCGTTGGCGCACCCAAGGATGACCGAGTTCAAACCTACATTCATTTCCAAGGAACCCGACGTTTTGGATCCCATTCGCCAGATGCCACCTTGGGGGAGTATCCCTTGAGGGCGCCCGGATCGAAGGGTATCTTCTCGCCCCTCTCAGATGACATGTAGGCGGCCATCATGAGTTGGGCGACCAGAAGTCCGTCCCCCCAATCCTCCGCAGGCGGTTCACCCCTGACGAAGGACTCAACCATGTGCCTGTCCTCGCTCTGGTACCCGTAGGCCACCACCTCGTCTGGCACGATTGGCATCAGCCCCTGCTCGGCCGCCTGCTTCTCCACGAACTCCTCGGACGGTGGGACCTTGACGCCCCTGCTGAAGAAGGCGTTCAGCTCCTGCTGAAGGCTGTTTATCGACACTGAGTACTCGGGGCCTAGAACTTCGAAGGTGAGCCTTAGCCCGGGGCCCGAAAAGCTCCAAGACGTCCTCGCCTCGGAGAGGACTGGGGCCCCCTTATCGTCCTCGTACTCGACGATGGTGAGGGCGTAGTCTTCGGCTGGGGCCTCACCGTAGTCCACTCCGTAGTCCTCCTTGAGCCTGGACCTGTACGGCTCCCTCGTCCACTTTAGGGAGGCGGTCATCGACTGCACCGACAAGGGCTTAAGCGCCTCATTGGGCTTCTCCGGGTCGGAGAGGAGGCACCGGTCGGCCTCGAGGCTGTGGCAGGTCATGTCGAGGAGGACGCCTCCCCCCGAGAGCCTCGGGTCCCAGAACCAGGGGGAGTGGGGCCCGCCGTGCTCCTCCGCCGCCCTCGCCAGGTACGGCCTGCCCGCGAACCTGGCCCCGTGCCTCCAGATCGCCTCCCTCCCCCTCATAACCGCTGGGGCGAACACCTGGTTCTCTAGATATCCGTGCAGGAGCCCCGACCTCTCTACGAGCTCGACCATCCTCTCCGCTTCATCGGCCGTCCTGCCAAGGGGCTTCTCGCAGCAAACGCCGACCAGATCCGTCCTGCCCTGTTCGGCCTCCTCCGCGATCGCCTCAACGACGCCGAGCCGGGCGAAGTTGGGGTTCATTATCCATATGGCGTTCACAGATTCGTCGGAGAGCATCTCCCAGATGTCGGTGTACACTCTGGGCTTGCCCACCCCCAGGCCATCTATCCGAGAGGATAGCCTCTTGGCGCTGCCCTCCCTGACGTTGTAGACCGCCGTTATCTCTGAGTTCCGTATCCCCCTCCAGGCGAGGGCGTGGAACCCGGCGACGAAGCCCGAGCCTATGAAGCCGACCCCTAACCTCTCCAAGCGGGAACCCATGAGGACTTATATTGTGCACCGTAGTTAAAGGAATTGCAGGAGGTCTGCGTTTAAAGATGGTCAGGATTCCTGTCGCCCTCCAGCTTTACTCGGTCCGGGAGGACTGCGCCCGCGATCTGCCCGGAACCCTGGAGTCCGTGGCGAAGATGGGGTACGACGGCGTCGAGTTCGCAGGGTACCATGGAAGGGGTGCCGAGGAGTTGAGGGAGATGCTTGACGGCCTGGGACTGGAGGTGGCCGGAACCCATGTCGGGATCAATACCCTACTCGGGAAGGAGCTCGAGCGCTCCATCGAGTTCAATCGCGTCCTTCGAAACAGGTTCCTCATCGTTCCTTCTCTGCCCGAGGAGATGAGGGCCTCTAAAGCCTCGTGGCTGAAGGCGGCGGAGACGATGAATGGCATCGCGAAGAGGCTGAGGCGGGAAGGGATGCGCGTCGGATACCACAACCACATGGTCGAGTTCAAGCGGATTGAGGGAGAATGGCCGTGGGATGTGGTTTTCGGGGCGGCCCATCCCGATGTCGTAATGCAAGTCGATACAGGGAACGCGATGCTGGGAGGGGTGAGCCCGGATGATGTGCTGAACTTGATCAGGCGCTATCCGGGCAGAGCCACAACGGTTCACCTAAAGGAGTTCTCGCACGCCAACGAAAAGGCCCTCATAGGGGAGGGGGAGGTGAAGTGGAGGGAGTTCTTCTCCCTTTGCGGGTCCATCGGCGGGACCAAGTGGTACATAGTCGAACAGGAGAAGTACCCCTTCTTCCCACTCGAATCTGTGAAGCGTTGCAGGGAGAATCTTAGAAAGCTGATGACATAGATTCATCCCATCCCTCAACCCATCTAAGAGCTCTTAACGCCCTGGAGAAATCACGATTTTATACTCGGTCAAACGATGGATCACAGGGGGTCTATCTTTGGATAGGGTTGGGGTAGGCGTCATCGGGTGCGGGTCCATAGGCTTATGGCACCTGAAGAGGCTCAAGGAGTTGAGCAGGGCGAACATCGTTGCTGGCTGCGACATAAACTCATTGGCGCTCGAGAGGTTTCGGGCCGCCTCCGGCCTTCCTGAATCATGCCTATACAGGGATCACGGGAAGCTGCTTGAACAGGAAAACGTCGACGCCGTGGTTTTGAGCATCCCCAACAGGCTCCACTCGGTTGTGGCCGTGGACGCGTTCGAGGCCGGGAAACACGTTTTCTGCGAGAAGCCGATGGCCGTGAACCTCCCCGAGGCGAAGAGGATGGTCGGCGCGGCCGAGAGGAGCGGGCTTAAGCTCCAGATAGGCCTCCAGAGCAGGTTCAAGGGCGACTCCCAGGTCATCAAGCGCCACATCGAGGGCGGGGAGCTCGGCGAGGTTTACTACGCCAGGTGCGGCTACCTTCGGAGAAGCGGGATCCCCGGCTGGGGCAGCTGGTTCACTAGGCGCAGCGAGGCAGGGGCGGGGCCGATCTACGACATCGGCGTCCACGTCCTAGACCTGACACTCTGGCTTATGTCCAACTTCAGGCCAGCCGCCGCCTATGCGTCCAGCTACTCGAAGTTCGGACCCGAAAAGAAGGCCTTGGGAGCTTGGGGTACCCAGGAGCCAGATGGGCGCTTCGATGTTGAGGACCTCGCCGCGGCGCTGCTGAGGATGGAGGACGGCGCGTCCGTCTCCTTTGAGGTCAGCTGGGCGTCCCACATCCCCAAGTCGGGGCAGTACTTGACCCTCATGGGGGACAGGGGAGGGCTCGACCTCGAGACGGCAACGATCTACACAACCGAGGACGGAGGGCACATCGACAAGAAGCTGCACTTCGAGGATGTCGACCCCTACCTCGTCGAGATGAACCACTTCATCGACTGCATATTGGAGGATAGGGAGCCCCTGACGAGGCCGGATGAGATGCTCGGCCTACAGAAGGCGCTTGATATGATCTTGAAGTCTAGCAAGGAGAATAAGCTGGTGGCTGCCAGCGAGGTTTAGGCGCACCAATGCCGATCATAAACGAGGGCTTAACCCTTGCGGCCCCACACGTCAAACATCTGCGACCAATTGTTCAACGCACCCTCATCGAACCCTTTGATGCAAACCAAATCCATTAAGGACGGCGACAGTTACACACCACTCCCTGCTCTCAGAAGCTAGGTCGAGTTTATCAAAGGCCAATAACGGCGTAGGCGTGGTGACGATGTTTAGGATTATCGAGCTTGGGCCCTTCGATTGCAGGATAGACAGAGGGACGGCGGATGGCCTCGGTGATCTGCCGGAGGGTTACAAGGTCAGGTGTGTGAAGGATGGGCCAGACGAGATTACGGTCTACATAGAGCCGATTGTGGAGAAACACTCGAATGGCGATAACGAAGCGGCCTAGAAAGGGATTGGTGGACCGCCCTTTCTCTAAGGATGGAAGACGGCCCCTAGATACGTCGTTGGTGTCAGATGGATTTTTTATTCGACGTTAAAGGCACATATCGATAAGTTCCGCAATGTCGTACACGGCCATTTTCCGCTGCGTTGAGCTCGCCGCGTGCTTGAGGTTAAGAATGCAGGCGGGGCATCCCGTAACCAACCCGTCGACGGACAGCCGGAAGAGCTCGTCGGAGACCTTGGAGCGGGCTATCCTCTCTGCCAGGTCAAGGTTGTACATCATCAGGCCGCCTCCGGCGCCGCAACACAGGGCGTTCTCCCTGTTGAGGGGCGGCTCCACGAGCTCGAGCCCCTGTATAGCCCTGAGGACCCTTCGGGGCGGCTCGAAGACGCCGCAGTGCCTCCCAAGGTCGCATGGGTCGTGCCAAGCGTAGCTGCCCTTCAAAGCCTTCGGCTGCAACTCTTCCCGGAGGAGGGCTTCGTCCATCAGCTGGGATGTGTGATATGCCTCGAAGGCCGGTTTCACGCCTAGTGTTGGATAGACCCTGGTGAAGGCGTAGTAGCAGCCGGCGCACCCTGTGACTAACTTCCTTACCCCTAGCTCGTGCATTCCCTTACTGAACCCTTCGGCGTTGATCCGGGCCTCGTCCCAGAGGCCGAGTAGGTAGAGGATGAGGCCGCAGCACCTCTCCCCCTCGCCGAGCAGACCGAAGTCCACGCCAGCCTCCCTCAAGACCTTGGCGGTCGAAATGACGACGCCTGGGAGCCTGTAGCTTGTTGAGCAACCCGTCCAGTAGAGTACCTCGTTCCCCCTGAAGGGGCTCTCCTCGGCGAGATCCTCGTATAGAATGGCCCTGTCCTCCGCCTGCATGCCCATGGGGTTCCCCTGCCCGAGGACGTTTTCCGAGAGGATCACCGCCTGCTTCGGCCCGAGCCCCGCCTCGACAAGCTCTCGCCTCCCCCTCACGATGGCGTTGTTCACCTCAAGGCCAGTAAGGCCGAGCTGGCCGTAGCACTGGCCGCAGGCCGTGCAGGTGTAGATCGAGTCGGCGAGCCTCTCCGTCGCCTTGAGCTCGCCCCTGATCAGGCCCCTCGTCAGGATGAGCCGCCCCTTCGAGGAGAAGGTCTCGACGCCGCCGAGGAACGG
>CAZPMB010000108.1:0-6245 GCA_964587735.1 uncultured Candidatus Bathyarchaeia archaeon
ATCGGATCGGCCCAGGCAGGAAACCCTACAGCCCTTTGTCCATGCTGAAGGCCCAGCTCCTGAAGCACCTCCTCCGCATCCCCAGCGACCGCAGGCTGGCCCTACGACTGAGAAACGACCGTAAAGCCGCAAAGGCATGCGGATTCGGAAAGCGGACGCCCAGCCACGGCCTCTTCACCCACTTCAGACACCGCCCCGGGGAGAAGACGTGCCTGAAGGTCTTGATTTCTGGCACTGATCGCAGTACCGGTATACAACTAGGCGTTGCCCAACGGGCTCGAATTTGAGATCCTTAATAATTTGGAACCAGAGTTCTCTGACGCTCTCCGCTTCATAGTCCTGGATTTTCCCGCATTTCTTACAGACTATGTTGATGTGTGGCGAAGTATCGGGATCGTATCTGGAGATCCCGTCGCCAAATCCCAGCTCCTGCAGAAGCCCGATCTCCGCAAGGAGGTGCAGCGTCTGATATACGGTTGCCAAGCTCAGGGTTGGATACTTCCTCTTCACCACCTGATATACCTGATCGGCCGTCGGATGGTCCTTGCTCGAAAGGACGAGCTCACAGATCGCAATGCGTTGGGGTGTGGCCCTGAAACCCTTCTCGTGAAGCTTGGCTATTAGTTGCTGAATGTTCATAGCCATAGATTACTTATGTGGTTACCTAAAACGTTTTCTAAGAAATAACAATACTTAAATAATAGCGATTATTCCTTGCTTCCTAGCATGGATTGCTGAAAAAGGAGATAGCAATAATGGGAAAAAGGAAAGTCCTGACAACGAACCAAGGAGTTCCGATCACTGACAATCAAAACTCGTTGACCGTGGGCGAACGCGGCCCCGTTTTGCTGCAGGATGTCCAGTTCATCGAGAAGATGGCTCACTTCGACAGAGAGCGCATCCCTGAAAGGGTCGTCCACGCAAAGGGGGCGGGGGCGCACGGCTACTTTCAGGTCTATGAGAACATGGCAGACTACACGATGGCGAAATTCCTCCAAGACCCGGAGAAAAAGACCCCCGTATTTGTAAGGTTTTCAACCGTGACCGGGGGAAGAGGGTCCGCCGACACGGTACGGGACCCGCGCGGATTCGCCGTCAAGTTCTACACCGAGGAGGGCAACTACGACCTAGTCGGAAACAACCTCCCCGTGTTCTTCATCAGGGACGCAATCAAATTCCCCGACATGGTCCACGCATTCAAGGGAGCACCCGACAGTAACATACCCTCGGCCTCCTCCTCGCACGACAGCTTCTGGGACTTCATATCCCTGACCCCCGAGTCGACCCACATGATCATATGGCTCTTCTCAGACCGCGGAACGCCCAAAAGCTACAGGATGACCGAGGGCTTCGGCGTCAACACGTACGTCTGGGTGAACTCAGAGGGAAAAAGGCAGTACGTGAAGTACCACTGGAAGCCAAAGCTGGGGGTCCACAACCTCGACCGCCACGAGGCGACTCGGCTGGCGGGCGTCGACCCGGACTACCTCACACGCGACCTCTGGGGCGCCATAGCCAGAGGCGAAGAGGTCGAGTACGAGCTCTGCGTGCAGCTGATGAACATCGAGGACGAGCTGAAGCAGGATTTCGATCCCCTCGATCCCACGAAGACCTGGCCCGAGGACAAATTCCCGCTGATGCCGGTCGGGAAGATGGTCCTGAATCGCAACCCCAAGAACTTCTTCGCCGAGGTCGAGCAGGCAGCCTTCTGCCCGGCGAGCATTGTCCCAGGCATAGAGTTCTCGGCCGACAAGCTGCTTCAGGGCCGTACATTCTCATACGCGGATACCCAGCGCCATCGGTTGGGCCCAAACTACCTACAGATCCCGGTGAACCGTCCCCTGGTGGAGGTCAACAACAGCCAGCGCGACGGATTGATGCAAATGGGAGAATACAGCGGTCCCGTGAACTACGAACCAGCGACAATCGCCGGGGGCTCGCCCGTGGAGGCCCCGTCCGGAAAACCATCTGTCTACCATATAGAGGGAGACGCCGTCAAGAAGAAGATCAGCAAGACCAACGACTACCAACAGGCCGGGGAGAAGTACCGTTCCCTGAGCAGGATGGACCAAGAACACCTGGTGGCCAACCTCGTCGCGGACCTCACGCCCATAGACAAGCAGATCACCCAGCGGGTGATAGCGAACCTGACCAAGGCGGACCCGGAGTTAGGTAAATCCGTGGCTAAAGGCCTTAAACTTTGAGACAGTAGGACTAGTGAAGGTGATAGGCATGAAAGGATACGTAACGGATATCGAAAAAGAGACCGAGGAGAACGCTGATTTCCGCCGCGTGCTGTACACGGGGAAGCACAGCCAGCTCGTCCTCATGAGCCTCAGACCGGGGGAGGAGATAGGCGAGGAGACGCACGACGATGTCGACCAGTTCTTCAGGTTCGAGAAAGGGGAGGGGGAGGTCAGCATCGACGGCGCCAAACATCGGGTAACGGACGGGGATGCGGTCATAGTCCCCGCGGGCGCCAGGCACAACGTGAAGAACGTGTCCAAGCGTCAGAACCTGAGGCTCTACACGATCTACTCGCCGCCAGAGCACCAGGACGGCGTAGTCCGCCACACCAAAAAAGAGGCGATGGCCAGCGAAGAGCACTTCGACGGCCGAACAACAGAATAACAAGCGCGCCCGAAGCCCAATCCCCTTTTTCATCTTTTTTTAATTGGCTGTCGACCATTCTTAATGTCTAGCCTTTAATAAAAGACCATTTTTTAAGGTCCAAAAAAGGGACGAGGCTGAAGAACTCCTCATTCAGGTTTGGGTACTCTCTTCAGCCTTAGTGTCTTTCCCGTGGATGAGGAACAGGTCACAGCTCTCGCAGTGATAGGCCCTTATCTTCACAGCCCCCCTGATAATTGATTTTCTAAAGAGGACAGGAGGGTCTAATCTCCTATCAGGTCTCTTCCACGAAGTAAATTTTTCTCCAGCGTCCCATAAAATTGGATAATCGCTAAATACGAACCCTCTTGTTAAAGGCTTCCTGCATACCGGGCAGAAATTGTCAACCATAGCTTAATGTAAAGTTAAAATGATTTAAGTAACAACCGCCCCTTAGACTCAATAAATCCCCTCCTCGGTCCTCCAGCAACCGCACACCCCCACGAGAAACGCCTGAAGAGCAAAGGTGCAAGGGCGGCATCCGCACCAGCCCCATGGGCCATTCAATGCCCCCTCCTCTACATTGGAGTTGCCTGTCCAGGCTCGGCGCGCGCAGCCACTGTACAGACAACCTTCTATACGTGATTTATAATAATCTAAATATCAATAATCAGCGGATTGCAATGCCTCCTCCAATATTTTATAAATTGGTCCTCTTTTTCGGCTATCCTGTTTTGAGCTTGTTCTTCATGTGGTTGGGTTTGGCTAATATATGGGGTACAGCGATCATCATTTTTTCAGCGGGAATCATATTTTTTATGTCAATCCTGCTAGCGGGCCCGATTATTAGGCAGAGCCCGGGATTTTACAGTTTTTTCATATTCACCCAATTCGCTTCTTCAACTCCCCTCATAATTTATATTGATAACAAAGTTTATGTCGCTCTTGGATTATGCCTCATTTACATTCTCAGCGCTGTCGCTCTATTGATCCTTCAGAGAGCTATTCCTTCCCGTAAATATCTCCAGCCAGATTCGGAGAAGGTTTTCCTCATCTACTGGCTTGTATTTGTGACATCGTCGGCAATCCTGACTTCAGTCGGCCTGGCGTCTCTATCATATAAAGTCAACTTCATTCTCGTTCTCGTGTACGGATTTGTCTTCGGCTGGCTCGGCCCTGAGGTAACCTATAGGTTTCTAGGTAGAACCAATAGGGACATCAAGGCCGCAGCCTTAATGTGTATTCTAGTGGTGAGCTTAGCGTTCTTCCAATCTGCATTGGCCACAAATCCTACACTTCAGCCACTGAGCGTCGACACAATCATACTTGTCATGACGCTGCTCTCAGTGCCTTCCATGCTCATCTCGAGGATCATTCTCGAAGAGCTAGAACATGAGTAAGATAATGAAAAAGGAGTATTCAGTGTAGTATGCGCCTTCCTAGCTTCGCGCGCAGTGATAATTAATGTTTGGTGGCTCCAAGCCTCTTGCTACCGTGAGGGCAGGCATACATACAAAGGCCGCAGTTCACGTCTCCGAAGGTTTTGATCCTGTTCTCGGTGTACTTGTGACAGAGCTCCGCTTTAAGCCTCACATCCCTTGGCTCGTCTGAGCTGAACGCTCTCCCTCGTATGGCCTTCGAGGGGCATATTTCGCTGCACTTTGTGCAGCCCCCGCATCCGTTCTTTATCGGGCTCCCTGTTGCCAGAGGTGCGTCTGTGAGAACCGTTGCTAGCCTCAACCTTGGCCCATACTCGGGTGTGATGAGGAGGCAGTTCTTACCTATCCAGCCAAGGCCGGCCAGGTTAGCGGCCACCTTGTGCGAGAAGGTGGCTTCAAGCTTCCCTTTATTGTACATCTCGGATGAAGGTATCATGTAGGCGAGGAACCCCTCCTCCTGGATTCTCTTCGAGACCAGAAAGGCAGCCCTGTCAAGAGCCGCGTTCACGGTGGTGTAAAGACCACGGTAGATCGAGATCGTCCCAAAGTCATCGTGGTTGGGTAGCTGATCGATGACCTGGTCAAGGAGCCTGATTCCCAGTGAGACCGCCCTTGGGAAGCTAGAGACATATCTACCACCTTGGTTCTCTACGTATGTTCTGGCTTGTGTGAGATCAGCTACACCGAATAAGTCCACACCCAGGTTCTTCGCATAGGCTCTGAGCTCTTCATCTAGATTACCCAATCAATATGCACCAGAATCAAAAACTCTTAGCCGTATATCTATTTAATCTTGCTTGAGTACTACGCCTAGCACTACAACATTTCAGCTGATATATTGATAAATAACTGGTAAAGTCACTTTGAATTGATTAAAAAATGAAGCCACTCAGCGGAGTCGTATCGCTAATCCCAACGCCCCTGACGAAGAAGGGTGAGCTGGAGGAGAAGGACATGAAGAAGCTCATCGACTTCCAGTTTGAAAACGGCTGCGACGGCATGGGCGTGCTCGCTGGAATTGGCGAGGGTTATCTCATGCGTGGGAAAGATTGGACGAAGGTCGTAAAGGCAGCTGTCGACCAGGTCAACGGTCGTGGGCCGCTCATAGTGGGGTGCGCCGCGATGGGGACCGAGGTAGCCGTGGAGTATGTTAAGGAGGCGGCTGATCTCGGAGCCGATGCGGTCCTCTCCTTCAATCCCATAGGGTACAGGAGTTACACCGTTGAGGAGACTTACAGCCACTTCAAGGCTCAAGCAGAGGCAGCGGAGGTCACCCTGGTGCCATACGCCCGCGACATGGATATGATCCACCCAGAGGTCATAAAGAGGCTCGTGGACGAGGGATATGTTAGGCACATGAAGTACGGGTTCCACAGCTGCAGCACCCTAAGGCAGCTGACCTCCTTGACGGGTGACAAGCTATACAGGTTCTGCGGAGCTGACACATGGACCCTCCGCTATCTCCTGATCGGTTGCCAAGGCATAATGACTGCCATCGCTGCGTTATTCCCCAAGGAGAACGTTGAGCTGCTCAGGCTCGTTAAAGCCAGGAAGATAAAGGAAGCAAGGGATCTGTACTATAGGGTATTCCTCCCGTGGAATGATGCCGGCTACTATGAGAACTGGCAGTGGGCTCACAAGTACGCTTTCAAACTTCTTGGGCTCATGAAGTCGGATATGGTGGTACCACCTCAAGCACTAGGTGAGGAGTATCACAAGGCGGAGATCGAGGCTCTCTTCAGGTACCTCGGAAAAATTTAATCACGAGCTATCTAATGCCCTAGTCATCCGCACAGATTATACAGAGGTAGATACTCTTTTAAAGAAATAAATGAGAACGAAATCATAGAATTGCTGAAATTAGTGTGGGAAAAAGCAATAGGTGAGGACGAAATGAGTTATCGAAAGAAGTCTTGGCAGGAGAAATTGGCGGACAAAAAAGGCTACCCTAAAATACTGATGCTGGAAAAGAGATTTCCATGTTACAATGCGGTTCACAAAATGGGAGCTGAAGTGGGCGATGAGGTAGTTCTTGTTAATCCGAGTGAAGTCGTTGAAATAATGAAGACAGTGCCGAAGGGAAAGCTAGTCACTATCGTTGAAATCTGCAAGAAAATCGCCAAAGAACACAAGGTTGAAGCTTGTTGTTCTCTCACAACAGGGATTTTTATTATGACTGCAGCTAATGCAGCTGAA
>CAZPMB010000109.1:0-6012 GCA_964587735.1 uncultured Candidatus Bathyarchaeia archaeon
ACGATTTCCTTGCCCTCGACAGCTGGATGAGGAAAAGGTTCAGCACTATCCACGGGGACGGTAAGGCCATCTCTGACGACGAGATCGAGGAGTTCTACGCTCCTTTCGGACGTTGGAGGGGCCTTGTGCTTCAGCTCGACGTGAGCAAGGAGTATCTGATAAAGGCTGAGCGTTAAAAAAGGAGTTATTAACCTGCCTTCATCGATTAGAGGACCCACACAGTTACCCCATAGAATTCTTTTTACCAATCCACGATGTTGTTCCGTGAAAAATTATATCTACAAAGCCAGACAACGATCCAGAGAGGCTTTACATTTGAGCTTATCCAACCCGGATGGTTTCCTGGGTGATCTGCCCAGGCTGAGGGACTTCCGCAGGAGGAGGATCTCGAGCTACGACAGGTCCGGTGGCAACAGGGATTACATTGTCATCCCTACAGGAGAAAGCGTGACCCTCGCAAAGATCGAGGGTGCGGGATGCGTCAGGCACTTCTGGGTCACGATCAGGAGCAAGGAGGCGTGGTACCTGAGGAGGCTTCTGCTCAGGATGTACTGGGACGGGGAGAAGGAGCCGAGCATCGAGGCTCCGATCGGTGACTTCTTCGGGATCGGCCATGGCCTCACCCACAACTATGTCTCTGCTCCGCTTCAGATGTCTCCACAGGACGGTAAGGGGTTCGACTGTTGGTGGCCGATGCCCTTCGGCGACGGCGCCAAAATCGAGGTGGAGAACCAGGGCGAGATGGACGCGGAGTCATTCTATTACTACGTTGACTACGAGGAGTACGACGAGTTGGAGAAAGGGCTGGGCAGGTTCCACGCGACCTGGCACAGGGAGAACCCGACGGACGGGATCTCGGAGGCCGGGATCGACAACAGGACCTGGATGTTCATCGGGGATAACCGCGACGGGGCGGGGAACTACATCATCCTCGAGGCCGAGGGGAAGGGCCATTATGTCGGGTGCAACATGAACGTCCACAACCTGCGGGAGACGAACGAGTTCAACTGGTACGGCGAGGGGGACGACATGATCTTCATCGACGGCGAGGAGAAGCCGAGCATGGTGGGAACGGGTACCGAGGACTACTACGGGATGAGCTGGTGCCCGACACAGGAGTACTGCGCCCCCTTCCACGGGCTCCCTCTCCCCGGGGGCCCCAACTGGTCGGGGAAGGTCACCTGGTACAGGTACCACATTCCAGACCCAGTCTACTTTCAGAAGTCCATAAGGGTAACCATCGAGCACGGCCACGCGAACCACAGGTCCGACGACTACAGCAGCACGGCCTATTGGTACCAGGAGGAGCCGCACAAGCCGTTTAAGCCTATGCTGCCCGTGGAGCAGCGGCTTCCGAGGGAGAGGCCATGAAGGTCGGGGTCTTCTCGCCGAATGACCCGCGGCCATGGGTACGGGAGGGGAACATAGCCCTCATGCTCAGGGCGGAGGGGCTGCTTATCAGGGCCCTCGAGGGGGCCGGTATGGAGGTGGTAAGGGGAGGAGAGGGCATGCCCGAGATGGACCAGATCGCCTGGAACACGAGGCTCGTCAGGCAGCACATCAGGAGGATCGCAGCTGACCGACCCACCGCCCTGATCGTAAACCAGGGCTCATGGACCTTCCCCTGGGACTCCGTGGACGCGGTGAAGTCGTTCATGGCCGAGATCGGGGGCATCTGCCGAGTCGTGATGTTCAGCCACAAGGACCCCCAAGTGCCCGGGCTTGTGGCGGGGATGGCGGCCGGTGGCGGGCTCAGCAGAATAGGGATCCCGTACTACCACGTCTTCGGGGACATAGAGAAGGACCCAAGGGTTATCGAAGAGCTAATGGCCGTGCTGGGTTTCTACGGGAGGAGGGCGGGGGCGGAGGAGACGGCGAAGAGGGTGATCAGGGAGCTGAAAGAGCAGAAGTACCTCGCCCTCGGAGGGATGAGCCTTAAGATGCCGACGACGACCGCCGACGTAGACCAGTGGCAGAAGCTGTTCGGCGTGAGCTATGAGGCCCTAGACCAGTCGGAGCTGCTAGTGAGGGCGGAGAAGATGGTAGAGTGGAAGGGCAGACCCGGTGCAAGCCGGTACACGATACTTGACCATAGGCTGAGGAAGGCAGCGGATTACCTCAGAAACCACGGCAGCTTCGACTTCAGCCGGGAGAAGCTGAGTAGCTTCGACAAGATCGTTCAGCAGCTGAGCCTCTACTACGCCGCTCTGGACATCGTAGAGGAGTACGCTGCGACCTTCTGCGGAGTGAAGTGCCAGGACGAGCTGAGCGGCAGGGAGTGCACGGCCTGCCTGATGGCGGCCTTCCTGAACAACGACGTTGGGCCCGACGGGGAGAAGAAGGAGATCGTCCCTGTTGCCTGCGAGAACGACATGGACTCCGCCCTCACCCAGCTGGTGATGCACCTTATCACGGGAAAGCCATCTGGGTTTGGCGACTTCAGGGACGTGGAGGACGGTGAGCTATACATAGTGAACTGCGGGCAGCATCCGCCCTACTTCTTCGGTCCGTCAGAAATGAACTCGGCTGAGAAGCTGGACCTAGTCGAGTACATGGGGCAGGAGGTATTCTACGCCGCAGGCGGGAGCTCGGTCAGGGGGAGGACGCCTGGCGGGCAACTCATGACCGTCGCCAGGTTGGGGCGGGAGAACCTAAGGTACAAACTGGTAGCAACCGTCATCGAGACCTTGGACGTGGACCCATCGGAGCACGAGAGATATAACCCATCTTGGCCGATAATCAAGGGCAAGATCCCAATGCCGGATGAGGAGCTCATCCAGGTCTGGCCGTGCAACCACCTGGGATTCTGCTACGGGGACGTGACGCCGGAGCTAGCGGAGGTCGCCCATTTACTGGATATCGGGTTCACAATCTACGACAGAGAAGGGAGGAAGTACCAGAAGCCAACATAAGCCTCGAATTCTATTTATATTTTAGCGGCAGCAGGTCGGACACCCTCACCTTGTAGGGGTCATCAAGCGAACCGACTATCACCCAGGCCTCTTCGTTGAAGTCGCTGATCACCTCCCTGCACCGGCCGCAAGGGCTCAGAAGCCTGTAGCTCCCCCTGCCATCCCCCCAGATGGCGACTATCGTCTCGATGTCCCTGTGGCTGTGGGCGAGGGCATGGCAGATGGCCGCGACCTCGCCGCAGACATCGGCGAAGCCGACGTTCGCGTTCGTGTGGATCCCGGTGTATATTTCATCCGACTTAGTGCGGAGGGCGGCCGCAACCTCGTGGATGTCATCGAGGTGGAGCCTATCGGCGGTCTCCTTGGCCGCCTCGATCAGCTCATAGTCCTCTTTGCATAAACTGGATGCGGATTCGGTCTTCAAGCCGATCTCAAAAACGTGGATGAAGTATAATAGAGGTGGGTCTCTTCTCACTATTTGACAACATGTTATGGGCTATCTCTCGCGGGGAAACTGAAGGCTTCGACTCAATTGACGTGTGTATGTTTCCTCATGATCACGCAATCTTAATGAGCCGAGGAACGCCATTATAGTGTGATGTCGCGAGAAGAGCTGGACCCGGCCCTGTGCGAGAGCTGCTGCCGGCCTCTTTTCCTCGACAAGGAGGAGTGCAGGGGCTTCATAGAGGAAAGGTTGAGGAAGGGCTTCATCGTCTGCAGCTGCTGTGGCTCAGAGTTGAGACGAAGTAGACGTAACCCCCATGTATCACACATTTTATCCTCAGCATAGATATCATTCTCTGGCGTTGATTCAGGAAATATTGAGATGCGCCCAACATTGAAGGCTCATTAAAATCGATGTTGGCTTCACATGATCGATCCGAAAAAGGGCTTATTACCGGCATGAGAAAATCTTGATGGGGTCAACACATGAGCAAGGGCGGCCCGAGGAAGCTGGGCCTGAGGGAGGACTGGGCCTCAGCGCCCTTCCTGCTGCTCACGAGCATTGGCTTCCTAGTGTCATTATACGATTTTTGGATTCTCCAGGGGTTGAGCCTCCGGCTTAGCGCCTCGCTGGTGGTCGGCGTCTTGCTGGCGGCGTTTGGGGGTTATTTCAGGATAACAAGCAGGAGGGCGCTGATTGGAGCCGGCTTCGGTCTGCTGAACAGCTCCCGCCTCCAGATCGTTGAGGACCATCGGCTGGTCACCGATGGTGTCTACAGGCATATCCGTCATCCGTTGTACCTAGGGGAGTTAACGAGGAACCTAGGGTTCACCCTTATACTGTCGAGCATGTACGGGTTCTTGTTCGTCTTGGCCGGGGGTCTATTCCTGCATTTCAGGATCGGGATAGAGGAGAGGATGCTGCTGGAGAAGTTCGGCAGGGAGTACGAGGAGTACATGAGTAGGACAAAGAGGCTGATCCCGTACATCTATTGATGTAAACGGAGTTAATTGGGAAGGTGTGTGACGCATGAAAGCAGTGATCGTCGAGGCGAGCCCTAGGAGGGAAGGTAGCTCCGTGACTCTTGCGAGGAGCTTCATCAGGGGGCTCAGGGACGGCGGAGTGGCCGATATAGCGGAGCTCTTCCTGAACGACATGGATGTCAGGCCCTGCATCGGGTGCTGGAAGTGCATGGAGATGCGGGAGCCCGGCTGCGTCATAGACGACGACATGGTGGGGGTCTACCCCCTGCTCAGGGCCGCGGACCTGATCGTGTTCGCGACGCCCATCTACTGGTGGCACATCGCTGGGCAGATGAAGGTCTTCCTGGACAGGCTGGAGGGCCTGCTGGCCGGCGGGGGCCTGAACAACCTCTCGGGGAAGGGGCTGGTCCTGATTTTGACCCACCTCACCGAGGACCCGGACGGCGTACAGCTGGCGATAAGGATGTTCAGGTCGATTACCGGATGGGCCGGGATGAGCCTTGATGTGGTCCGGTACTGCTCTGATGTTGGGCACGTCTCCGGGCGCGAGGAGAAGCTGGAGGAGGCGTACCGCCTTGGGAGGTCTTATGCGGGCTACAAGGCAAGGGAACTGAAAGTCAGGTGCATGGTGGAGGGCTGCAAGGGAATATTCCCTTCGGTCGACTTCCTGGCCCGCCACCTGGCAGCGGCGGCTGGAGTGAATCACAGAACGTGGAGGAGGGAGCACGGGTTCCAGGACAGGGGCATGACGGACGACGAGCTCTGGAAACAGATCTCTAAGAAACTAGAGGAAAGCCTGTAAATATAGTGGCTTCTGCACATGATCCTAAAGATTGTCCGCGGAGTATAGAAAAAGCTAAGCATCTTAACATCCCACTGTAATACCAGCTTTTGACCATTCATTTCTCACTCGGTTGACATGAAATTAATTATCTACAACTGAGGCCATATCCAAACTGTGAATTAGAATGGATAAGGAAGTGGAGAGCGTCCTCGCGGTGGGCAAGGAGCTCGCCGACCACATCGTCGGTCTCTCCTACGGCGACCTGTCTCCTGAGGTTGTTCACCAGGCCAAGCGGGTGATCTTGGACTCCATTGGGACCATGTACATGGGCTCCAGGAAGGAGGAGGCTGCCGGCATCGAGAAATTCCTGAAGCGAATGAGTGGGCCGGAGGAGTGTACCGTCGTCGGAGCAGATCTTAGGACATCCCTCTCTTGGGCCGCATGGGCCAACGCCGCACACGCCCAGGTCCACGACTGTAATGACGGCCACAGAGAGGCCGCCGCCTACGGTGGCTCATCCCACCCCGGAAGGGTCGCCATACCCACAGCCCTGGCAATGGGGGAGAAGCTCGGAACTTCAGGAAAGAACGTCATAGCAGCCATCGTCGTCGGCTACGACATCGCAGCCAAGGTCAGGGGAATGAAGGATCGGCCGCCTGCCTCGGCCTACTGCTCCGCCGCAATAGCATCCAAGCTCCTGGGCCTCGACGCCGACCAGACGCGGTTCGCCATCGGCATAGCCGGTTACAACAGCCCCAGAGGCTTCCCCGAGACTCGGGGCCTGGACACCAACTTCCTCAGCAACGGCTATCAAGCGAAAGTGGGCATCGAGGCCGCCATGCTGGCCAGGGAGGGTCTGAACGGCCCCAAGATCGGCGACGACAACAG
>CAZPMB010000110.1:0-5945 GCA_964587735.1 uncultured Candidatus Bathyarchaeia archaeon
CCCTCCCCTTGAACTCCTTTCCCATGGCGTAGCTGAGGCTGAAGAACAGGCTCGTCGCTGACTCCCCTGAGACGATGGTTTCGGGGGACGGCGCGTTCAGCAGATCTGCGACAGCCTCCCTCCCCTCGTGTATGACTTCACCCGCCATCCTAGACTCATCGAATATGCCGTAGACATTGGCGCTGCAGTCGACCCTGGCCTTCGCCTCGGCATCAGCGGCCCTCCCGACGACAAGGGTCCCTGTGCCATTGTCTAGGAAGGCCCTCGCCCTGCCGAAGGCATCCCTCTCGGCCCTTGGAAACTCTGATCTGATTTTCTTTAAGAGCTCATTGCTGAACATCGTTTCCGATTTGCTCTATTGATTGGAAATGCTGTTAAGGCTTTCCCCGACTCCGAGTCCTCGATTAAGAAACGCGTTTACAGGCTTTCAAACTATGAATCCATTTTTCGAAGGTGGACTGAACATTCTATGGGCAGCGTGTTATGAGTCCGAAGCATAACCTCCTTTGATCGAATCGGCGATCAGGACCATGTCTGAGAAAACAGCGTAGGCCGTCTGTGGCAGGTTTGGGTTGCTCTCGACAACAGTGATCTCCCCCATCAGATCGGTTTTCAGGGTGACTGCGCACGACGTGCCATCGACCGACCAGAACAGGTTCTCAGGCCCTAATAACTCTGGTCGCACCGTGGTCTCCACAGCGCCCCTGACCCTTTCTGCATGGGCGATGAGCTTTATTTTCATGCCCTTACTCGTCGCGTCTGACACGGCTTCCGGGTTCAGATCTCTGATTCCGACGCGGTTTACTTTCCCAGGTTTTGACTTCGCTTCCATGAGAACGTTCGCAAGCGCCGTTATCTTGGCAGCCGCATCCCAGCCATCGATGTCCATCGAGGGGTCCGCCTCTGCGATGCCAAACCTCACGGCGTCCTCCAGCGCCTGCCCCATGTCCTTACCCCTATGCATCTCGCTGAGAACGTAGTTGGTTGTGCTGTTCAATATGCCGTGTACGCCTATTATCTCGCAGCCTGGAAGGGTTTTCTCGACGAGATTGAACACCGGTGTCCCGTCCATGACAGTGCCTTCGAATCTGAATTGGGCTCCCCTCGAGCGGGCTGTACGCCGTAGGTTTTCGTAGGCGAATGACAACGGGCCCTTGTTCGTTGTGATCACGCTCATTCCTGAGCTGAACGCTGCATTAATGTGGTCGATAGCGGGTTGACCCGACTCTATGTTCAGTGTGGTCAATTCGACCATGGTGTCTGCGCCGCAGCGCTCAATTATTTCGAGGGGGGAGAGATCCGTCGACTCCTGTCCATATCCTATGAGCGTATCCTTTTCATCAAGCTCAAGTAATACCCGTTTAAGATCCAGAGCCTTATCAGAGAGCAACGAGCCGTGCCTCTTAGTGGCTACCGCAAGCACCTCGACATCTATGTTCTCTGAACGCCGAAGCCATTCGCTTCTGGAGAGCAGGAGCCTGGCGAACTCGCGGCCCACATTTCCAAAGCCTATCAACGCCAGCCGGAGAATCATTGAACGATCCAAACAGACTAGGTTCAAAAATGTATTTTAAATTCACGAGTAAACGAGGACGCGATAGAAGTAGAAAACCACAATTGTTGTATGCCATCTATACATTACCACTGCATCGAATATTTTATGAGAAAAAGGTGATTTTTCCAAAGTTACTTACCAATTGAAAGGGTTCTCCTCGTAGCCGAGGAGCGCGTCGTAAACATCGGTTCTTCTGTCTAACACAAGATGGTTCAGCCTCGTCTTCCTTTTCCTGGTTCTCGCCTCCATGAGGTTGCACTTCGCGACCACAATCTCCTCCTTGTCGAAGCTGGCCGGACCTGCAAGAATATCTCCAGTGGGCGAGACGATCATGCTCCGGCCGAGGAATGGCTGCCCCCTTTCGACCCCTATGCGGTCGGCCGCGGCCATGAAGACCGATGACATGTTGGCTTGAGCCACGCAGATGGCCTCGGTGACGCGGCTGTCCTTCTCCTCCTCGGCCCCCGCGACCCAGTTGGTCAGGTTCAGCACGAAGTCTGCTCCCTGAAGAGCATAGATGCGTATGAGCTCGGGGAACCACATGTCGTAGCAGACGACCATCGCTAACCGGCCAATGGGCGTGTGGAAGATCGGGAGGCCAAGGTCCCCGGGCTCGAAGAACAGCTTCTCCCTGTTCCAGAGGTGGAGCTTCCTGTAGCTCCCCATGTAGCCGTCAGGACCGAAGAGTACGGAGGTGTTGTAGAGCCTGTGGCCCTCCCGCTCCGAGATTCCCGCTGCGAGGTAGACGCTCCGATCGCGTGCGAACTCCTCCCACCTGCCAGTGGTCTCACCACCGGGCACAACCTCGGCCAGGCCGAAGGCTTCTTCACGAGTGTCGAACATATAGCCCGTGTTGGAGAGCTCGGGGAGCAAGATTATATTCGCGCCTAAGGCAGTGGCCCCGCTGGCGAACTTTAAAGTCTTATCGACGTTCTCTTCTTTTTCGCCGACTTTCGGCTCAATCTGGCAACAAGCGACGGTCACGACGCTCTCCCCGTTTGACTTCGAGCCCAACAAACCACCAATGATAGATTTTATGTTCTGCATTTAACATGTTCTTCATTGGATGCGTACGCATCCATTCGAATGTCGTATAGTAAGATAGAGGGATCACACAGGCAGTTACAGATCTGTGACGGAGCACATCAGGTTCTAGAATATACGAACGAATTCTCGAAAAAAAAGGTTTGAGCTTTTTAGGTTCTTGATGATGTACTTACTTCCTCTTCAAGATTGCTATCTGACCCGCATGGTAGAGGTCATGCTGGATGACGCCATGAATCATCCTGTAGAAGGAGTATGATTTCCCATCGACGGTTTCGTTCAACCGACTCTCGGGAAACTCTGAAAAGGCCTCCACGAGGCCCTCTTGTACGCGCTTGAGGTTATCCACCGTTTGCCTCCATGCCGCCTCGCTTTGAGACCTGATCGGAGGCCAGTCTTCCTCTTCGGAAAGGCTGATCATCTTCTCGCCCCCGAGAGCTCTTCGCACAACCGTCTTCCAGGCGGCCATGTGTAGGACCAACTCCCAGATTGTATGCCTTCCCTTGAGTGGCCTCGCCAAAGCTTGGTCGACGTCGACATCGGACAGAAGCCCCATGACAGAAGGGCCGTGCCAAGCTTGTCCGTCGAAGGCCATCTCCATCAGATCGACGATCCTCTCAATCTCCATCAACGAACACCCTCCGAAACCTTGTCGAATATTAACACTTGATGAAGAATTCTACTTTTCGCATATTTCAACTCGCTCCATCTTTTTGAACGATAAAAACCATCTCGGTATCGAAGTCCAATCGCTGTGTCGACCATTCTTTTCCCTTCAGCAAGGCGTGAAACCTGGTCTCGTAATGTTTCCTCATACCCTTCTCCCTCGCCCCCAGGCTTCTGAGGGGGAAGGAGACCACGATAAAGTCCGCGTCGACCGATTCCATTATCTTTTTTCCTGCAAGCTTATCGATCTGTTCAAGGCAGGGTATTGCGTATAGGATGAGGGCCAGGTCTGCGTGAGTCTTGGGTGGATTCTGTGTGACATCCCTCGCCTCTGCGAGTCCCTCGATGGATAATATGCTGAAATATTCGTTTAGGAAATCGATGAGATCACGATAAACGTCATATGCGTAGTACCTTATGTTCTCCGACACTGGCATCATCGGGATCGACAGGGGGTTGAAGCCGCAGGCAATGTCAATTATCGAATCGATCTGGGGGAGAGTTGAGAAAATCCTTGAATAAAACTTGTCCAGCGTATTCAGGCGCTCCCTGGTGGAGTGGTGGTAGTTCATCACCTCCAAGCATTTTTCTCGAAGCAGGTCTTTATCCCCTGTTTTTCGAGCGCTTCTCAACGCCTCGATCCAGTTTCCATATTCTGGTCTCTTAACAAAGTAGGCTCCGCCTATCTGATGCAGCTTGTTTTTCGTAGATTTGAGGGCTTCGTCGAAATTTTTTCGCTTGGAGAGCTCCCTTTCACCGATGTTTTTTATCAGTTCTTCGCAGACGTTCATGTATTTTGAGCTCTTCAGGACCTCCCTGCAAAGGCGATCAAGGAGCTCCATCTTATTCTTTGAATCGCTGTTCTTCATTATAGGGCCCCTTCAGATCCCTCATCAAGAGCGTCATGAACCTCAGGTTGTGGATGGTGGCGAGGCGGTAATAGAGGGGGTCCCTGACGTTGAATAGATGGTGTAGGAAGGCCGCTGAATATCTGGTGCAGGCCAAGCAATCGCAGTGAGGCGAAATGGGTTGGCCGTTTTTGACATGCTTCTTGTCCTTCACGTAAATGTTATCATAACTCTCCTCTCTCCATGCCCCCATAGAGGAGTAATTTTCTTTGAACGCGTATAGCCTACCCTGCCTCGCATCCCTCGTCGGCAGGGAGCTGTCAAACATCTGATAGCCGACCTTCATGCATCTGATGACGTTCGACGGCTCGCCTACCCCGAGGGCTATCATCGGAAATTCTGGAGGGATCAGTTTTCTCGTAAACCCCAGCATCTCCGTTAAAAGGTTACCCTTGTTGTCTAACGGATAGCCTCCGTAGCCGAAGCCATCGAACCCTATTTCCAGGAGCGATTCAGCGCAGCTTCTCCTCAACTCGTAACTCCCGCCTCCCTGTACAACGCCGAAGAGCAGGGGTCTGACACCTGTAGACGCGCGCCCCAGCTTGTTCCTTTTCATGAACTCCGTTTTGCACCTCTCCGCCCAGCGAAACGTCCTCTCAACGGATTCCTTCTGGGAATCGAGCGGCTCGCTGACGTGTGTGCAATCGTCAAGGCAGATCAATACATCCGATCCATAGCTCAGCTGAAGCTGGATGCTCTTTTCCGGCGTGAGCAGGAATCTGCGCGAGGAGTTCCTTGGTCGGAAGAACATCCCCCTCTTTGTGATGCCGCCGAGGCTTAGGTCTCGCCTGATCAGCGAGTAAGCCTGATATCCTCCGGAATCTGTGACGATGGGGCGATCCCAACCCGCAAACTTGTGCAGCCCGCCCAACCTCTGGATCACCGATGAGCCGGGGTTCTGCATCAGGTGGAACACGTTCATGACGACTGCCTGGATGCCACAGCCTTCCAAGTCCGCTGAGTCTACAGAACGGACAGCTCCGAAAGTGGCGTCCGGCAGAAATAGTGGGAACTTCATTTCGCCATGGGGAACGCCTATGGACCGCTCCCTTGAATCGGGTATGTCGTTTCTCATGTGTCTGGGCTCCATTCGACGCGTTCTATTGCCCTTAGGAGCGGGTAGCCGAGCAGGAACACGGCGATGAACTCGCCTACCCCAATGCTCAGTACGCCCACTTCGTAGGGAACGCCGTAGAAGCCGGCGATATAGGCGCTCACCCCAAATGCGTTAACGACGACCGGATATAAGCAGGCCATCGATCTCCTTCCGAAGTTAAGCCTCCAAGAAAGCACGGCGGCTAATAGGGTGAGAGTCGGCCCGAAAACCAGGTCCGGAAGGCCTATCGGGCTGAAGACGTTGGCGATGACAACGCCCAGGGTGAGGCCCAAGACGGCTGAAACACCGAAGAGGTAGGGCAGGGGCGTAAGAGCCTCGCTGATCCTCACCTGTAGCCACGAGTAGCTAAAAGGGCCCAGAAGGACGGTCAATAGGGCGTATGTTGAAGCAATTATGAGGGCGAAGGAGATCCGTCTACGGCTTATCCTGAGGCTCATGGGATTCTCACATATTTCAATAAAGTAAAAGCTATTAATATTCAAGCGTATATGTGCTTCACCCTCTTAAGTTACCTTAAAAATTCGCCATTAATTTCATGCGAATTTTGAATTTTCATAAGGAAATGGTGCTCCCGCCGGGATTTGAACCCGGGATCACAGGCTCGAGAGGCCCGTATCCTTAACCGGACTAGACGACGGGAGCACAGGGCTATAGA
>CAZPMB010000111.1:0-5800 GCA_964587735.1 uncultured Candidatus Bathyarchaeia archaeon
GCAAGGAGCGGTTCGATGTCGTCGTGAGCGCGTGGACATCCATCGGATACACAACACGCGAAGACGACCTTTCCACGTTCAGGCTGGCCCGTGAGCTCTCTTGGGAGGGCTCCCTCTTGCTCATTATAGAGACGGAGCACGAGGGGCATGCGACGCAACGGGCTCAGAGAGTTCACTCCTCGAGCTCGAGGACATGGTGATGCTAGAAAGGACAGCCTACGACCCGATAACTGCGAAAAAGGAGTCAACGTGGACCTTCTACAGGCGACGGGGCTGGGACCTCGAATACGTGGACGAGCTGAGCTACGAGGTGCACCTTTACAGCCTTCCGGAGCTCTCGCAGCTTCTCGGTAAGGCGGGATGAAAGGTGGAGGCCTGCTACGGAAACATCGCCTCAAGGCATGCCTTCAGCCCTCAAACAAGCATGAACATCGTCGCCCTGGCGACACCATGATCTTTGAGTAGGACTAAGACCAGCGCTGTGAATCAGTTTTTAAACCAAACTTCGACGTATCTAAAGGCATGACAAACGACAGGTACGGCGTGTGTGGCGTTTACTGCGGCCAGTGCCCGAGCGGGAACGGGAGGGTGAGGTTCGCCGCGGGGGAGCTGAAAAGGCTCGTCGACACCGTCCGATACGACTGGGTCGAGGAGGCCGTGGACTCATTCAGCTTCAGGGAGTTCAGGAAGGGGCTTGAGTGGTTCTCCAACGCCCAGTGCAGGGGATGCCTCGCGATGGGCAGCGCACCCTGCAGGAACAGGGGATGCGCCTCAGGGAAGGGGTTGAAGAGCTGCCTCCTCTGCGAGACATACCTCACGTGCCCCAACACCTCCTACCAGAGGGAGTGGTACCCCTTCGTGGCGGAGAACTACGAGCGGGTCAAGCAGGTGGGCTTCGACAGGCAACTCGAGGAGGAAGAGGAGAGGGCAAGGGCCGGCTTCGACCTCATGGGCCACCTAGGGAGGAGATGCTGTAAAGTGATCGAATTAAACGGAGGTTGAAACGCTCTAAGCCCATGGCGATGAGACGGGCCACAACCGGGACGCGGGCCAAAGTCATAATTGTTGACCATTTTTAATGCACGCAAGCATCTCCTACAGTTACATCTCCTTGTCGAGCCAGCCTATCCTATTCTCCCTGTGCCTCTAAAAGAATGCTCATGGCATATCTCATGCTTCGCGCTTGGTCTCTGTCACTCCTTTTTCCAGTAGTCCCTTTCTCCGCAGGCCTTCAAGGAGACAGTGTCGATGAGAGCATCCGGGTAAGGCTCAAATAAAGTCTGACGGGCGAGGTAGTCCTCCTTGAAGCCGACGACCCACGCCTTCATGACATCCAAGGGCGCAATAAGGGGGGCTCTCCCCTCCTTGTACCTCCTTAGCAGGTCCATGAAGAAGGCCTTCTCCTCAGCCGATAGCCGGTCCCTGAAGTAGCCCATCAAGTGCATCAGGGTGTTGATGTAGGAGGTGCACTTGGGTGCCCTACCCAGCGCCCGGTGGAGGTGTACCTCGTATTCTGCCAGTAGATCTTGGAGCCCCCTTCCCCCTTGGCTGGCTATGATCCTGTCGAGAAGCCTACCCTCGGCCCGGTTGTATGTCATCAGCTGGAGCTTGTTCTCGGTTTGGAACCGGATCAGCTCGTTGACATCGCTGGAGGCCTTCACACGCCTGAAGCCTGCCAGGGTGTAGAGCTTCCTTAGGAAGTGCTCCCTGATCCTGGAGTTGTTGAGCCTCCCCTCGTCCTCGAGGGCCAGGTGGGGGTACCTCTGCCTCACCATGCCGCCGAAGATCCCAGGACCCCTCTTTATGAAGGCGTCGTCCTTCAAGGAGCCGTAGACCTTTGCTCCTCCGAGCCCGCTGGAAGGCGACTTGCTCTTGAGGATGAAGCCATCCACCTTCACGAGGGATCCAAGGAACCTCTCCGCAAAGCCCCGCATCCTCTCGGTTATGTCCATGCCCGTTGCGGGCTGCATGAGCCTCGCCTCCCCACCGACCATCACGAGCCGGAGGGTCTCCCGCGGGACGCCAAGGCCGATCTCAACCTCCGGACAGACAGGGACCGGGTCCACATGGGGGATGAGAGCTCTGACGAAGTCGCTCCTGATCATCTGGGCGTTCCAGCGGACGCTGTCGAACTCGATGCATCTGCTGATCACGACCCTGGGCCTGACGGGTCCCCTCAACTCGGCGACGACCGAATCAGGTATGGGCTATGGCGGCTGATAAACCGAGCGAGGGGAAAGGTTGAGCCAAATGCATCCTTGCTCGGTGGTTACAGCGCTCAGATCAACGTGATCAGCCGGCCAATCCTGCCGACGTTGAGCTGTGTGACGCCCCTGTAGGAGGAGACGTAGCCGTTCTCAACCCTCACCCTGTCTTCGACGTTGGCCTGCCTTACCTGCTCGTTCCAGAGGGTGAGCACGACCCTGCCTGTCTCGTCCTCAAGGGCTACGTCCGCTACACTCAGCATCTCGCCCCTCGCCCTAGACCTAACGGCCCTGACTATGGACTTCTCGACGACCGTTCCCTCGAAGTCCACGTTCCTCATGCCGTCCCTCAGCTCCCCCGCCCCCTTCATGGCGTAGGGGTCAGAAGGATCGGTCAGCTTCTCGTACCACCTACCCCTCCAGCTGGGATCCGCCAAGTCCCAGCCCACCTGGACGAAGCCGAGCTTCTCGTAGAAGCGCTTGGTCCTCACGTTCCACTCAGGGGTCCCCAGGGTCCAGAGCTTAACTCTCGGGTAAAGCCCCATCGTGAGCTCCATCGCCCTCGACCCGACTCCCCTCTTGTGGTACTCTGGGTCTACGAAGATCCGCTCTAGGACGCGGTGCCTCTCGCCGCAGTAGCCGACGATGACGCCCCCAACGAGTTGATCTTCTAGTAGGACTTTGTAATAGTCCATGAACCCCATGAGCCGGACCTGAGCCAAAGCCGAATCGTACCCCGGGGGGCCGCCGAGGGAAGGAGCCCCGACCTCGACATCTGTTTCGAACGCCCTCTTACATATCTCCACCAGCCCCTCGGCGTCCTCCTCTATGGCCTGTGCCACATGTACTTTGATAGATAGGTTCACCTTGAAGCACCCTCTTAGGAGACGAACATAAAATATAATGGTAGTAATTGAATGCATCCTTCAACCAACGGTTGCTTCAAGCCAATCACTCATCGGATGGTAATTTAGATTTGGTATTTACCTACTCCCTTGAGGACTGCTATGGCTGACTCCTCAGTCCCTAGTGCATGATCTTTAGCTATTTACTGAATGGAAACTGTTATTATCGCATTAGGCGCGCTGAACATAATCCGAGGTAGAGGTCATGACCGGGATGCTGGCCGCGAGGAGACTGCCCTTCTATTACGGCTGGGTCGTCTTCGCCGTGACCTTTCTGATATACATGTTCATGTACGGGCTCAGGTACTCCGTCGGCGTCTTCTTCACCCCGATCCAGAAGGAGTTCGGCTGGACTACCGCGATGACAGCATCGGCGGTCACCGTCTTCTTCTGGGTCTACGCCATATCGGCCCCATTCGTCGGCAGGCTCGCCGATAGGGTGGGCGTCAGGCGGATCGTGCTCGCCGGCGGTCTCCTCCTGGGCGGAGGGGGCGCCCTGGTGTCCTTTTCGAGGGAGCTCTGGCACCTCTACCTCTTCTGGGGTGTGATAGCCGCGGTGGGCGCCGCCGCCCTCTACGTCGTCCCCACCATGGTGCTGTCCAGGTTCTTCAGCAAAAAGAGGGGGAAGGCCGTGGGATGGTCGAGCGTCGGCGTGAGCGTCGGCCAGGCCGCCCTTATACCCCTGGTCGCTGTGATGATAGGGGAGTACGGCTGGAGAGCGTCGATCATGGGGCTTGGGCTGGTGGTAGTGGCCGCGACCTCCCTTGTAGGGTTCATCTTCTTGCGAGAGGACCCCGAGTCGATGGGCATGAGCGTTGACGGGGAGGAGCCCCAGGAGGACGCCGGAGAAAAAGATGGCGGCCCCAAGGCCTCTTTAAGGGTCGATTGGGGGCCCGGGGAGGCGATGGTGACCCGCTCCTTCAGGCTGATGGCCCTCTCCTACTTCTTCGCCATCGGCGGGATCATCTCCATCCTCACCTTCGCCGTCCCCCACATGATAAGGGTGGGCATAGACCCCGTGAAGGCGGGGGGAGCCTTCGGCGTCATCGGCACGATGAGCGCCATCGGGAGCTTCCTCTTCGGCATCGTGTCCGACAGGCTCGGCAGGAAAGCCACCATCCTCGCCACGACGGGGGGCATGGCCGCCTCCTTCTTCACGGCGTCGATCCTCCCGCCGGACCTGCCCCTCCTCTACGCCTGGGCGGTCCTGTATGGCCTGACCTACGGGGGATGCCCTGAGCAGTACGCAGCCATCGTCGCGGACTACTTCGGCAACAGGTACAGCACGACCCTTTTCGGGTTCCTGACCCTCGCCGGGGGCCTCGGCGGAGGGCTCTTCCCACTCCTGGGGGGCTGGCTCGTCGACCTCAGCGGCGCATATTACCTGACTCTCCTGTTCTTGGCCTTCGGGATGGGCGCCGCCACGCTGACTATGCTGCTCACTAATCCGCCGACAAGCAGATGAAAAAAGTCGAGAAGAAGCCGGCAACGCAACTTGATGTATACCCGTTCATGTTACACTGATCGCGAATATTAGCTGACAAACTTAATCTTTGAAACGGGACACTTCCTATCGGTTTGACAGGTGTAAAGCGGAGAGTCCCACCGGCCCTAGTGCTGTTCCTACTTTCACCGGCGATAGGGGAGCTCCTCTCCGGCTCATCTCCCCCCAGGGAGTTCTTCGCCCCCTTCGGTTTCACCATAATGGCCCTGCTCTACGGCGGAGGGGCTCTGACAGCCAGGGAGCTGAAGGTCAGGTGGAGGAAGGGGATGGGCTCTCTTTTGCTGCTTGGGGCGGCCTACGGGGTGGTCGAGGAGGGGCTAATGGTGGCGAGCTTCCTGAACCCGGGCTGGCCCGACCTGGGTGTCCTCGGCCTCTTCGGGAGGTGGCTCGGCGTCAACTGGGTCTGGGCCGTAGAGCTCACGGCCTACCACTCCATCGTGAGCATCACAGTGCCCGTAATGCTCGTCGAGTTGGCATACCCTGAGAGGAGGGCAGATACGTGGCTGAGGGGCAGGTGGCTTAAGATCGTGCCGAGCCTCCTGGCCCTCGACGTGATCTTCGGGTTCTTCCTCTTCTCAGCGTTCACGGGCTTCCGGCCGCCGGTCCCTCAGTACGCCTTCATGGGGCTGCTGGCGGCAGCCTTCACACTCATGGCCCGCAGGCTGCCAAGAGACTGGGCGCGGAGGGGCACAAAGCCCATGCGAGGGCCCCGTTTCTTCTGGCTCGTCGCCTTCCTCGGAGCTCTGACCTGCGGGGCGATCTTCTGGGTTCTCCCGAACTCCCTAACTTTCTTTGGAGCGCCGGTCTTGGTAATGCTGCTAGGCGCCCTCACCGTCCTCAGCGTGATCTATTTCATTAGGGACTACGCATGGAAAACGGCGACTCCTTTACACAGGTTCGCCATTGCCGCAGGGACGCTGACGCCCTTCATTCTATTCGCCTTCATCCAGGAGCTGGACCAGTCGCGCCGCGACGACACAACGGGGATGGCCCTGGTAGGCCTAATGGCTATCATCGGATTAGCCAGCCTGAGACGCTCCTTGAAGAAAAGGGAGGCCGATAGATGACAAATAGAGCGGTAATCTTGGTTGTCAGATCCGCAGAGGCTTTCCGAACCTGTCTCCGTGGAAGAGCTCCTCCAGGTGCTTCCTGGGCCTAGCCTCCGGTTTCTGGTCAGGGACGCCTAT
>CAZPMB010000112.1:0-5753 GCA_964587735.1 uncultured Candidatus Bathyarchaeia archaeon
AACTACAGCTGCATGAAGTGGCCGATGACTTATTGAAGTACATGGAGTGAAACCAAAACCTAAAGATCTAGTCCTCTACATTTTATATCCTCAACTCTGTGCCTCATTATAATCAGCATCTGAGTGGTTTCAAGAAAAAAAAGGGACATATTAAATGATGGTAACTTAAAGGAGTTTGTAGATTTCCTAGAGTTTTTGTTCTTCAAAGAACATATCAAGCTCTTTTGTTATTATTTCCATACCCTTCTGCCGCACTTCCGTCGTCTCGGGGCTTCTCCAATACTTTTCCCAAGCTCCATAGTCCTTGTACTTGGTTATGGTCGCGTACATGTAGCCGCTACCCCTCGGAAAGAACAGGCCGAGAGGCTCGACACCTTCAACCTTCTTGAATTGCCTCATTATCTCTGGAACTTTTCCTCGGTCCTTAGGCGAAACGTTAAAGAATTTTACATGATACAATCTCTTCTTTTTCCCTCCACATGTCTTGGTACTTCTATAGCTCCCCACCTCGGAGCTAGGCTCCACTGAAACCCTATAGTTAAGGCTGCAATGAAACCTTGAACACAGTTAGAACCTATTGATTATTTAACGGTTTATTCAGATATGAGTATATTAGTTATGGAAACAACAATTGTTCTTCAGAGATATCGATTGATTTAGGTGGATAGATTAAACCAGTATTTGTGAAAATCCGTACAGCGGGATGATGACAAATGGATGTGCTTAACATCGCTAAAGTAGCGAAGTGAAGTAATTGTCTTTCAGGAATATCTCCCAGTTTTTTTATATTACCTCTTCTGCTACAAGCTCCATGTCGTCAGCCATCGGCTGCCAAGCGTAAAGATGTGAAGGAAAAAGGGGGAATTATCTGAAGACATCTCCACTCCGTGATGGGTTCGAATCTACACTACGCACTTTTTTTAGAGGCCTTAAATGATTCTCTTCAGTCCTATGAGCGATATGATGAGATCTGGGAACTAACATGGAGATTGGTAGGTATTAAATATAGTTTGCATAATTTGTAACTAACTGAGGGAATAGGGCTCTTGATGAATGCGGAGGAGGTTCAAGATCTTTTCAAGATGACGGATGGCTTCAACCTGTTTTATAGATGCTGGAGGCCAAGTGGAGAAGTAAAGAGAGTCGTTGTTGGCATTCATGGCGGGGGCAACCATTCTGGTAGGTTCAAAGTCATTGGTCCAGAGTTAGCGGCTGATGGAAACCAATTTTACGCTTTGGACCTCAGAGGCTTCGGGAACTCGGTTGAGGAGGGGCTGCCCAGAGGAGATACGAGAGACTTCGGGAGGCACCTTCAAGACATAAACGACACGATCAATCACGTGCGGAGAAACCATCCCGACAAAAAGATCTACTCGTTCGGTTGGAGTATGGGAGGTTGTTACTTCCTCTGGTACGCGGCGCATCATCCTGATTCCCTTAACGGCTTAGTGCTTGCGGCGCCAGCCATAGTAGCCAAAACCTTGAGCACTCGAAAAGCCTCGATTGAGTTATTCTTCGCAAACCTCTTTGCGCCCAGAGGCATGTATGACACAACAAAATCATCGTTCGCAGAAGGCGTGGACCCTTGGGACATTGAAACTGCAATTCAAGACCCATTAGAGGCGTCGAAGCTCAGCTACCGCTATTTGGCAAACATCAAAAAGACTCTTATGGACAGAGCTTTGGAGAACGCTTCTCGCATACAGAAACCTACCCTGATACTTCAAGGAGAAACAGACGTTTTAGCCCTGCCTCATGGAGCCAAACGCCTATACGACAGCCTGAGGGCGAAGGACAAGTCCATTCAAACCTTTCCTGACGCCGACCATCGATTTTATGACACCTTCAGTCCTGCCATGCCACGAGCAAAATACGACCCCGCAAAAAGGGAACATCTATTCTCCATTATCAAGGATTGGCTTAGAACCCATGAAGCACCTTAGATAATTTGAAAAATGAGTATCTCTTTCCTGCAGCTCATAACCTGATTCTTAATGCTTAGCCATCGGAGAAAACAGACCTTATAAATCCCTTATTTGGGGATATCGCTACTTTGAGGAGTGTAAAATCCCACTCAGTTAGTATAACGTTTTTAGATCTTGTGCTTCGGGCAAGCGATGGTTTATTTTTTCATGAAGGCTCTGTTGAAGAGTTCGATCGACGCCCTGACAATCGCGGGTATGAGCACGAGGCTAACGAGCCTCGAAACGAATCCTATGTCGATGGGCCACTCGGGGGATTCCCTCAGCTTCCTCTCCCTCAACTGGAGGCTCAGGAGGCTCCCCATTGCGGCTATCGTTCCGGCCTCACCCCCCTCCGGGTGCCGCAGCGAGTCATTCAGCCGGCGTCTGACGTCCTCATACTTGGTGGCTATATCATCCAGTTCCTTCCTCTTCAGCCTGAGGAGGGCCCTGTGGATGTTGTAGAAGGGGAGGAGAACGCTGACAATGCCTATTCCGATGAACAATGACATCGGGGAGAGCACGACCTCTAGGGGGGATATGGTTTGTCTGCCCGCCACGCTGATGGCCACGCCTATCGAGACGGCGAGGAAATAGAATAGGGAGAACCAGAGGGCGAGCATGCTCAGCCCCCTGAAGTTACCGATCAGCCCTGGGGAGAGCTCAACCTTCAGGGGCTGGCGGGATATGAGGAAGACCGTAAGCCAGATCGACACGCCCAGCCAGACGCCCGTACCGACCAGGAGGTACATGAAAGAGACGAAGAGCGTCTCCCAGAGGATATGCAGCTTCACCCCCTCCAACGCCATCAGCTGAACACCCCTGGGCACGTCCGTCAGCAGGGAGACGAATACGAGCGCCAGCAGAGCGCACGGCGCGAAGCTGTATCTCCTGATCCTCTCGGTGAGGCTCTGGAAACCGGGCTCGTCGAGGTCCACCAGCGCCTTGAAAGAGGCGATCGTATCCGGCAGGGATTTCTGGATCATATACGAGCCAAACAACACGATGAATCCGGGGCCGAAGAACGACAGATAGATCCAGATGTCCGAGATGTAGCCCTCAGTCAGCCCATCGATTGAGTGAGCCAGCAGGCCTGAGAGCCAGAGGAGCATGAGGAAGGCGAATCTCAACGCCATCTGTTGGGCCAAGCTGTCTCTGCCAAAGGGCATGTAGCTGAACAGCTGCTAGGTCCAGATTCTATCTTTCGGCAAGGCAGTACCGGCTTTAATAATCAATGTTTTAATTTAAACCTGTCAAAAGCATTGCGATCAAACCTCATCCTTGGGCATGTCGACTAGATGCCACGGCTTTATCCCTCACGCGGAGATTCTAGAGTTAGAATTCAACAACCGGCACGAATAATTGTTTTTTTACGGGAACATTCGTAAAAAAGGGGTTTGCGCGTCGGCGTGCGAGCGAATGTGCAAGGGTGCTTAGGCTCGTTTGCCCTTCTTGAGACTACTTTGTAAGGCTGAAAAAGCCTCCCAATCCCCCTCTTCGGCCATTCTGGCCTGTTCAGGCCACTTCGAGGGATCGGTCAATCGCAGCAACCTAGGGTCCTCTGCCTCGAGAATGCCCCTTATCTTTTTCGCGTCCGAGGTTGCGAGCTTGGCGAACGTGTTGATTCCGGCATCTCTAAGCACAGCGGAGACCTTGGGCCCGATCCCGACGATGACCGTGAAGTCGTCCTGCATCGCCTTCATGCGCGCCTTCAGGGAAGCGGCCTCCTGCTCCCTTTCGCTCATTGACCTTTCCAGTTCTTCCACCCTGGCCTCGGCGTTCTCGGCGCGTGTCATTGAGCCCTGGTTCTGTTTTTTGAGGTCTGCCGCCCCCTCTATCAGAACGTTGATGGAGTTGTCTCTCTCCTTAACCTGCCCAGTCAGGTCGCGAATGGTCTCCTCCCTCTGGCTCAACTGGTTGCTGAGGCTCTCGATCTTGTTCCTCTGCTCTTGTACGCTCTTCTTCAGCTCATCAGCCCTTGCCTCAGCCTCCTTGGCACGGGAAACCGAGTCCTGATTCTTTTTTTCGAGATCGGCCACCCCGGCTTTCAGGGCGTTGATGGAGTTGTCTCTCTCCTTAACCAGCGCAGTCATGCCGTTCAACTGGGTGTTGAGGTTCTCGATCTTATTCTTCTGTTCCTGCGTGCTCTTCTTCAGGTCCTCTGCCCTCGCCTCGGCCTCCTTGGCGCGGGTCGTTGAGCCCTGGTTCTTTTTCTCGAGATCGGCCACCCCAGCCTTCAGGGCGTTGATCGAGTTATCCCTCTCCTTGATCTGCGCAACCAGGCCGCGAATGCTCTCCTCGTTTTGGCTCAGCTCCCCTTTGAGGCCCTCTAACTCGGTCTCCTGCTCCTGAATTTGCTTCTGAAGATCCTTCGAGCTGGCGTCTTTCCGTTTCATCGATTTTTCCAGTTCGTCGATGTTGGCCTCTCTTTTCCTCACCTGCCCTCCCCAGCGGAGATAGGAGAAAATTATCCCCAGGAATAGGCCTCCCAGACCTAGTATTGCCACCTCGTAAATGTCTTCGAACATCCCGAAGAATTTTCTATATGTAACTGCATTTAAACTTTGGTGAGCGCGCTTTAGATTAAACAATATATGGGGTATGTGAGGTCCTCAAAGTCCCTGGTGACATCTTGTCTGGCTTCGAACGTTGCGCTTGAAATTCACAAAAAGGGGGTTAAGGGTTTGCTTTCAGGCTTCCATCACGTGGCAGGTCATCGTGGAACTTATGCCCTGGGTCTCTCGTATCTTCGTCACGATGTCCCTCATCTGCGCCTTGGTCTCCGTCTTGACGATGGCATAAAGGTCGTATGGGCCGTATACGAAGTTGGCGTCGATCACTCCCTTTATCTTCTTCAGGATGTCGGGAAGCCCCTTCGGATACTGGGATGTCAAAACTACAAGAATCAGCGCCTGCTCCATTTTGATCTATAATGTCTATACTGTAAATATTATTAATCTTTCTAATTGCGCCGAAGAACGACGTAAAAAAATCAATGACTCCTTTTCGAATCCGTCACTTTGTAGTGGCAGGGATCGCCGCAAAGAACCTGGACGTAGAACCCCTTTGACTCGTGTCTTATCCTGTTAGCACAGGTGAAACAGTCACAGGCCGTGTGTAAACTCAGAGGGACCCAGGAAACCTTCTTCTTGTAGAAACGCGTCCCCTCTTCAGGGGATTTCTCCCTCAACATCTCGAACGCACTGGCACATGTTTTCTAGACCAATAATAGGGATTCCATGAAACGATTTGAAACAAGTGTTTCACGTCCACTAATTGAGTCGTTCGGGCCTGCTGGTCCTAGAACGATATCTGCTCGAGAGAGAGAAGGTTATAGAAATATAATCAGGCCAGACCTTTGGCCAAATTCTTTAAGGCGCAGGCCGATATCCGGCCCCGACCTGGCTCGTGCCGCGCCTTGCCTTGCACCAAACTCCTTCAACACCATCGACGACGCCAGATACACCGAGACCAGTGCCAGTGTCCATAGGCCTGCTATTATCAGGGGGTTGAGGCTGTTCCTAAGGCGGATGGCCTCGCCCCCCTCGTACGGGGCCTCGGTCACGGGGTTGAGCAGGTTTACTACCGGCGCGTAGTCGTCCGTCAGGACCGGGACATCCTCGGTCCTCACCTCCGGCTCGTACAGGGTCTCAGAGTACCCGACGAGGGTCTCGCTCCTTTTTGGGGCATCCCCAGCTATCGCCTTCAACTCATCGCCGCTGAATCTAGTCGGCGTCTTCGTGGCTATCAGTATGATGTTCTGGACCTGGGACAGCATGCCGGTTCTTGTGT
>CAZPMB010000113.1:0-5613 GCA_964587735.1 uncultured Candidatus Bathyarchaeia archaeon
CGGTGCGACTCGACGTGATCCCAGTGCTTAAGGCATGCAAGGACACGGCTCTCGTTGAGGAGGCGCGCCCTCGCCGACTCCATGATGATCCTCGTCAACTTCTCAGGGGGCACGATGTCGGCCTTCATGGAGATGCCCTCCAAGACGACCTTAGCGAGGGGGCTGGGCTCGCCACCGGTTTCGAGCAGGGATACCTCGATCTCCCCGGCCTTCATCTTCTTCAGGAGGCCTACCGTCGCATCGATGTCGAGGTCGTTCCTCATCGTGTCCTTCATCGCCTCCTCGAAGATGCACGTCCCCTCGAAGCTCTTCATCAGCCTCCCGAGGGTTATGTTGCTGAAGTTCGCGTACTTGCTCAGGGCGCCGGACTTCCTTGCCACGTTGATCAGGCGCCTCTTGAATAGCCCGGTCTTGGTGATGGCCTCCCTCATCATCCCGTCGAGGTCCTCCCCGCCCAGCTCCCTCAGCAGCTTGACGACGTATTTGGAGTCAACCTCGCCGACGGTCTGGGTGACCACAGTGTACGTCTCCTGCTGGACGCCTATGGGATAGCCGGTGTCCTCCGATATGATGTGACCGACGAGCCTTGCGAGGGTCCTGTTCACGAGGGTGCCGAAGCTCGCGTGGATTATGACGTTCTCATCCCAGCCCTCGACGACGACGCGGCGGTCTGTCGGAACGGGGAAGCCCCTCTCGACGTGCTCGACGACCTCCGAGATGGCGTGTCTTATCGTCTCTCCCCTCGTCGGGTATGCCTTCTCCAGCCGGCTGACGATCTCCTTTTGGGTCAGTCCTTCGCGGAGGCCTTCCTCAACCTGGGCCTTGATACCACCGACCTCTAGCGCGACCTCGAGGGGAACGGGTATCTCCTCCCCCACCCAGCTTGGTATCGCACCGGTTGGGTCGTCCTCGGCCCTAACGTAGATCTTGTCGTTGTGAATGTTCAGGATCTTCCAGGGGCTGCCCCTCAAAGTGAACTTGACGCTAGGCTTTGCGTACTCGGCGACGAAGGCCTCCTGTAGGATGCCGACCGGCGATTCGTCGGCGATGTCGATAACGAGGTAGGTCTTCTCGTCTGGGATCATTGAGAGGTTCTCGAAGAAGTAGTTGTAGATCGTCTTCCTGTTGCCCCTGGGCCTTATGATTACCTCGTCCTCCTCTGAGACCCAGGCGAGCCGCGGAAACCTGTTGTGCATGTACCTCGCCACGAACTTTATGTCCTCGTCGTTCAAGTCCTCGTACGGGAACGCCTTACTGAAAAGGGTCTTTGCCTGGAGGAAGTAGAGGCGACCCGCAGACATCAGCTCGGCGACGATCTGGTTCACCATAACATCGTACGGCTTCGGTGGAACGAGGATTGGCTCCATGATCTCCTTGAGCGCCCTCCTGCAGATAACCATCGACTCAATGGCGTCGTCGCTGTTCAGAGCGATGATGATGCCCTTTGCCCTCTCACCCACCCTGTGGCCGCTCCTCCCGACCCTCTGGAGAAGGCGGGTCACCTGCCTTGGGGAGTTGTACTGCACGACGAGGTCTATGCTCCCGATGTCGATGCCCAGCTCGAGAGATGAGGTGCACACGATCGTTCTAAGGTCCCCAGACTTCAACCCCTTTTCTGCCGCGATGCGACTCGCCTTCGCCAGGGAGCCGTGATGGATGCTCAAGGGGAAATCGAGATCCCAGACCTTGAAGCGGCTCGTCAGCATCTCGGACGTTGAGCGGGTGTTGGTGAATATCAGCGTGGTCACGTGGTCCTCGATGAGCCCCTTCATAGCGTTCAGCCGGGCTGCCACCTCGGGATGCGTGAAGAGCTTCGACGCAAGCTCGTAGTCGTCGGGGCCAGGCTCGGGGTATATTATGTCGAAAGTGGTGTCTCTGGTCGTTGAGACCGGTATCACCTCCACGTCTCGACCGTTTCCCACCAGGAACTTCCCAACCTTCTCTGGGCTTCCGATCGTTGCACTCAGGCCGATGATCTGGAACTCTTTGTCCGAGAGCTCTCGCACCCTCTCCAGAGCCACGCTTAGCTGGCTCCCGCGCTTGTTGTCCGCGAGCTCGTGGATCTCGTCGATGATCACCCACCTCACGGCCTTTAGGAAGCGCCTCAGGGTCCTGCCCGTGAGTATCGCTTGCAGCGTCTCGGGAGTGGTTATGAGCATGTCGGGGGGGCTCTGGCGCTGCATGTCCCTCTCCCTGGGCGATGTGTCCCCATGGCGGACCGCGAGCCTGATGTCGAGGCTAGAGCACCAGAACGTCATCCTGTCTAGGATGTCGCGGTTTAAAGCCCTCAATGGTGTCACATAGATGATGCTTATCCCCGGAAGGCGACCCTGAAGCAGAAACTGGTGGAAAACGGGGAGCATCGCAGCCTCCGTCTTACCCGTGGCCGTCGGGGAGATGAGGAGGACGTTCTTCCCTTCAAGGATCTTGGGTATGAGCTGCTTCTGGGGCTCGGTCGGCTCAACGAACTCCTTCTCCTCGAGCAGTCTACGTACTGGACGGCACAGAAGCGAGAAGACGTTCTCCTCAGTCAACTCGACCCAGCTTGAACATACTCGAATGCCACCAATAAAAAGCATACCAAAAAATCCAAAGCGAATGCAGGGTGTCTGAAAAGGTAGTTGATTGGCCTTTTCTGATGGTCCCGCCCCCCGGAGTTGAACCGGGAACGTTCCGGTGTCTGCTCATGGCCTGGGCGCCATCGCCCGAATGGGCGAAAGCTACAGCCGGATGCTCTGCCATTGAGCTAGGGCGGGTGCGTTCCGGAGGTCCTAAAGCCTCTTGTCGAACGAGAATGAATCCATCGCCGCAGATTTAAATTTACTCATACTGACCTGAGAGACTTTCGGCTAAGCTCGTAGCTGGGGAAGTACTCCTTTGCCCCTGGGATGTATAGCGCCCTGGAGTACTCCTCTATGAACTCCGAGTCGACAAGCAGGTCCACATACACTGTTTTTTCGGCGATCTCCTCCGCCTCCCTCCTCTTCTCCAAGGACATCATCGTCGCGTATGCCCCAGAGAGCGAGCCATTCCCTATTGGATGGACCTTGCAATTGGGGAACTCTGGGAAGATCCCGAGCCTTGTCGCATTTTTGAGGTTACTGTAATTGCCGAAGGCACCCGCCAAGTAAAGGTGCTTCACGTCTCCTATGCCGATCTTGAGCTTCTTCATGAGGACGGTGATTGCGCCGCAGGCGGCCGCCTTTGAGTCTATGACATAGTCTAGGTCCGCCTGGGTCAGGACGATGTCCTGGCCAATGGCCGTCTCCTTGGTCGGGACGACGACATACTCCAGCCCCCACTTTCCCTCCCTAACGAGAGGTGTGACCCCCAGCACCAGCTTCCCGGAAAAGTCGAGGACGCCCACCCTGAACATCTCCGCGACCAAGTCTATGAGGCCCGAGCCACAGATCCCCTTAGGGCGGGATTCGCCGATGACCGACACATCGGCCCTGAACGTGTCCGTGTCGATTCTGACGTGGTCGATCCCTCCGCGGGCACCCCTCATCCCGTGCCTGACGCCCTCGCCCTCGAAGGCCGGCCCGGAGGCGCAGGAGCTGGAAAAGAGCCAGCTGCTGTTGCCGAAGATTATCTCCCCGTTGGTCCCCAGGTCCACCATGAGGCTGATCTCCTCGGACTTGTGCATGTTTGATGCTAGGACATCGCCGACGGCGTCTCCTCCAAGGAAGCGGCTCACGTTGGGCAGGCAGTAGACGTACGTCTCGGGGTTGGTCTGGAGCCCGATCTGCTTCGACTTCCTCACTGTTGGCTGCCTCGAGACCTCGACGTTGGCGATCTCAAGGTACGTTGGATCGACACCGGCGAGCAAGTGGATCATAACCGTGTTTCCCCCGACGCATACGTCGGTGATCTCATCTGGGTCCAAGCCGGCCTCTTTCGCAACCCCGGCGATCACATCGTTTACGCTGCTGACTACCGCCCTCTGCAGCTTCGTTAGGCCATCGGGGTCGCGGGCGAAGGCTATCCTCGTCACCAGCTCCTCGCCGTAGGTTATCTGCCTGTTCATATCGGAAGCCCGCCCGACGATGTCCCCCGTTGAGAGGTTAACGAGCAACCCCACTACCGTCGTTGTGCCGACATCAAGGGCGAGGCCATAGTTTGAACCTGTCCTATCCCCCGGCTCCACATCGATTATCTCTGGGAGACCTTTGGTTTGGGAGACCGTCGCTGTCAATTGCTCTTCGCCGCCCAGAAGCTGGATCTTCGTGTAGATCTCGTCATCGACGCGGGGCTGGAGCCCCGAGTAGCCCTTTAGCTTTATCCGCCTGCGCGGCCTGAGGAGGAAAGTGTCGAAGAGGGGCGACGACTCCAGCAGGTATTTCCTCGAGCTCGGGTCGGGTCTCTCTATGGACAGCTCGGCGCTGAGGAGGATCTTGGGGCTCTCGATCCTGCTCTCGGCTGGTATCGTGAAGACGCAGTCCCCAATCAGCCTAACCATGCACGCGAGGTGGTACCCGGCTGCGAGTTCATCGTGGGATAGGAACTTGTCGGGGGTCCTTGAGATCTTCTCGATGTCCCCCCTCTCGTGGATCACCTTGCACTTCCCGCACAGCCCTTTCCCGCCGCAGAGGCTCTCGATCCGGACCCCAGAATCCCGCATGACGTTTAGCAGTACATCTCCTTTGTGGGCCTCCACTTCCCTGTTGATGGGGTCGAAGAGCACCTTGATGGCCAAGCCCGGATCAATACCAGAACGTTCGACCAATTAAAAATACTTCTAGCTGAGGATACCATAGGCCTTCTGGATGCTATTCGGATATGGTGGCTTCAATATCCCCACATCTGTTACGAAGGCCGTCACATATCTGGCTGGAGTAACGTCGAAGGAGGGGTTCCTGACGTTGGCGCCCTCCTCTGAGATAAGTATCCTGGTGGGCTTCCCTTCCCTGTCCACACCCCATGCGCCCCTCACCTCATCTGGGCCCCGTTCCTCGATCTCTATCTCTTCGCCGTTCTCGCAGGCCATGTCGAAGGTCATCCTCGGAGCGGCAACATAGAATGGGACATCGTTCTCCTTGGCCACAACAGCCTTCTCGTAGGTCCCTATCTTGTTGGCTACGTCCCCGTTCTTGGCTACTCTATCGGCACCGACAATAACCATATCCACATCGCCGCGCCTCATGAAGTAGCCTGCCGCGTTATCCACTATTATGGCGTAAGGGATCCCTTCCTGCTCCAGCTCCCAAGCGGTGAGCCTCGCCCCCTGACAGAGGGGGCGAGTCTCGTCGACAAAGACAAAGACATTCTTGCCATCCCTGTGGGCGAACCTAATCGGGCTGAGAGCCGTTCCATAGTCTATGAATGCTAGGGCACCTGCGTTGCAGTGGGTAAGGACTCTACTCCCATCCGACACAAGGGCGTTACCAAACTCGCCGATGAGCCTAGATGCCTCGAGGTCCTCCTCTGCAACTGCGTCAGCCTCCGCTAGGACTTTTTTGACTCGCTCTTGCACACTGCCGGACCTCGCCGAACTCAAGCACCTCTCGACTGCCCTGAATAGATTCGCCGCGGTGGGCCTTGTCTTCCTGAGCCGATCCGCTGCCTCATCTATGTAGGCATTGAACTCCTGGAGGGGCATGTGCTGAGCTTCCA
>CAZPMB010000114.1:0-5613 GCA_964587735.1 uncultured Candidatus Bathyarchaeia archaeon
GCCTACCTGAACATCGCCTTGCCGATCGTCGCCGCCCCACTGGTCTTCGCCAGCTGCTTTTTCACATCGCTTAGGTACGCGGCCTCGGAGAGCCTCATGATGGAGCAGGTGCCGGCGCTTAGTGGCTCGGTGATGTCACTGAACTCCATAGCCCTGAGCCTCGGCATGGCGGTCGGAACCGGACTCGGCGGACTGCTGCTGTTGTCCCACGGCTACGGGGGCCTGGGGTTTCTGGGCCTCTTCAGCTTAGCCGCGGCTGCGCTATACAGGCTCTGGGTCGTAGATCCCAACCAATCTTAACCTCGGGGCCTTTCTAGCTTACGGGATCGATTTCCCGCCATTGTATCGATGGGGAAAAAAGATAAATTAAGGGTATTTTTTTAATTATTGGGTAAATTCCTTGTCTGTGGTCGAAATTGATGACAGGGGGAGGATGACGATCCCCAAGGAGATCGGCCTCAGGGGGTCTAGGGCGGCGATCATCCCGGCGGGGTCGTTTCTCGTGGTTGTGCCGATCGTGGGCGACCCCTACCAAGTTGCCGGTAGCTGGCTCGACACAGAACGCGACGCGATTGCCCTCAAGGAGGCCGCGGAGAGGAAGGCGGCTGAGGACGCCACCGATCGGGCGAGGAGGAGAAGGCAGTTATGATGATCGAGATGGACATCTTATACGCCTTTGTCAAGAGATCGGACAGGCTGAAGCCAACCGCAGACAAGTTTATGTGGATGGTGAAGGAGGGGGAGCTCGGGGAGGTCTCGGCCTCGAGGGAGGTCCTCCACGAGCTCTACTACATCTCCAGGGAGGAGGGGGTGGAGCTCGACGGGCTGCTGACTCGGGTCGCCGCCCTGACGTCGATCGACAACCTAAGATTCCTTCCCACGACGGTCGAGGTCGACCTGCTCGCCCTGGCGCTGATGAGGCATTACAGGCTGGCCTCGATATTCGACGCGTACCACGCGGCGACGGCCCTCAACCAAGTGAATGACCACACCCTCGTGTCGACCGACGAGGTCTTCGATAGGGTGCCCGGGCTGAAGAGGGTCGACCCACGTGAAATAGCGGGGAGAAAATGAGGGCGAGAAGGTGATGGGAACCGTCCTTTGCTCTGGCTAATCCGAAAACAAATAGTGGAACTGGTTTCAATACAGGGATAATCAAGAACCTAAAGACACGAATATAAAAAAAACTAATGTGCAGTTGGGTTCGAACCCGCGGAGGAAAACAAAAATTAATCCCGAACATAACTCCTTCGGTCCACTTCGAAATTCATTGTACAGATGATGACTATTTGTAAACCGCTTTCCTGTGTCCCACATTCAATAACGTCAAGATTTTCTCCTGTTCATCTATCTTATAGATTACCCTGTAATCTCCCACTCTAAGACTCCATTTACCCGACAATTCTCCTCTGAGGGGTTTTCCGAGATAAGGGTCACTCTTCATTTGCCTAAAAGCAGAATCCAATCTTATTTTCATATGTTTAATGAGCTTACGGAAGTCTCTTTCAAATCCCTGTGTAACCTGAATCCTATATTTCGCCAGACTTCTTCAGCTCCTCTATGAGCTCGTCGTAATCCTTTACCCTTCCCGCCTTCAGATCCTCTTCCGCCTCTCGAATCGCCGTCATGGCCTCCTTGTCTTTTAGTATGTCGAAGGTCTCGATGAGCTCCTCAAGGAGGGTGCTCACCTTCAACAAGAGTGCTCTGTCCTTGTCTGTTATTAGGGAGCTGTTCTCAGATACCAAATCAACCGACTATATCTATCTCAATCTCAATATTAAACCAATTCATAAAATAAGACAGAATCTTTTAAAAAAAAAAGGACCCATCACATCGACAATTGGTGCAGGAATAAGAATCGCATACAAATTTACTGGTAAAAGAATTGAAATTACGTGTTTTTCTTTTTAACGCTACTCAAAGCAAAAGTGGAGTAAATGGTTATGAAGATACCGAATTGGTAACCAACTATATTTAAATATATAGTTACCAGATGAGTAACTATGTCAGAGCCCATCCCGACCTACGCCCAGCACGCTTACGCCATATTGTACAACAGGTTCGGGGATCGGTCGTTCAACTCCGATTACCTCGGCTGGTTCTTGTCCGAGGGCATGATCAAGAAGACCCTGCATGTGCTGGAGAGGAGGGGCTGGATTCGAAGGGAGAGTAAGGGCGTCTACGTCTGCGTCAGCCCTGGGGAAGTCTTCATGGAGATGGTCCGTTTCAGGGTGCCGAAAATACTCGAAAAAACTGGAAGGAAATACGCCTACACGCGTGCGAGCGCCGCGGAGGTTTGGACCGATTACAGCTACATCCAGAGGAGCTGGGAGCACTCGCCGTACTTCGTGAAGGTCTTGAGAGAGGATGTCGACCACTGGGTGAGACACTTTAGGGATCACAAGATCGCGGCGTTCATCGAAGACGCGAAGCCGGCAATGGGCGAGTTCGTCGTCTTGTTCCCGGAGGAACATTTCGACCACGACGTTTACAATGGTAAGCCTGTGGATGGGCTGGGCGATGTGACGAGGTTCTGCGAGAGGCACATCGAGGCCTTCGAATACCCCTTGGCATACTTGAAGGGCAAATTCGGGGTCGGGACGAGGGTGGAGATAGATGAAAGGGTTCTGGAAGAGGCGGCTAGGGTGATCTAGTGCTCGAGGCGAGGGAGGCCATAATCCTTGAGGCCTTGAGATCGATGCCCGAGGACGTGGTCCTGATAGGGGGGTACGCCGTCAACGCCTTTGTGCCGCCGAGGTTCTCGATCGACTGTGATCTCGTTGTCTTCGATAAAATGCCTGAGATCACAAAGATCATGGCGGATAAGGGGTTCGCAGAAACCGAGAGGGGAGATGAGCCAAACGGCGAATACATCAGGTTTGTGAGGAAAAGGGACAAGATCTCGTTCGACCTGATGCTCAACTCCGTGCTCGACAGGGAAACAGGAGTGGTATTTGAAGGCGACCTCTTCAAAAGGTATTCTAGGGTAAGGACCACCACTGGGAGGGCCAATCCGGCTTTGATCATCATGAGGATAGCCGATCCCGAGCTACTATTCGCAATGAAATTCGTCTCGGCCAGAAGGCAAGACGTTCGCGACATCTTCATGCTTTCCGAGGCCGAAGTGAACTGGCACCTCATCAAAGAGATAATAGAGAGAAAGTGCACCAGAGAATTGATTCACAAGAGGGCTAATTCCATAAAAACAAAGGTTAACAGCGAAGGTTACAGGGAGAGCTTACAAGGGGCGTTTGGAAAAATACCGGACAAAATTTATGAAAATTGTATTAAAAGCTTGAACAATTTCCTAAAGGAATTGGCATAATTACTATTCTTGCGCGTGTAAAGTGTTAAATCCGTATCAGCCTAGACCTGATCATGGCTTCTACTGTATCTAACCCAAAGTGGAAGGAGAAGATGGAAATTGCCTACGAGCAGCATCTTCGCGAAATATATGCGCCCTGTGTACAGTTGGCGAGGGAGTTCGAGAAGACCCTGGGGAAAGAGAAAACCCATGAGATAATCAAGAACATGTACGAACGGGACGCGGTGAAGTCGGCAAGGCAAACCAGGAAAAAAGAACGCATCGAGAATTTTCGAGATTTCCTCGCCTGGATCAAGAAAACCTACGGGTCGCCGTACTGGTCGCACGTCTTAACCTACACGCTGAAGGAGGCGCCGCAGGAGTACTGGTTCACCTGCACCGAGTGCCTCAACGCCAAGGTCTTCAGGGACATGAACGCCGCAGACCTCGGATACATCATGCTCTGCAACACCGACTTCGCCGCGACCCCCGCTTTCCATCCCAAGCTGAGGTTGAGGCGCACCAAGACCCTGATGCAGGGGGACGAATGCTGCAATTTCGACTGCTACTGGGAAGAATGAAAAGACGCCTCTCGCTAAGCTTGTCAAATTAATAGCAACAGGCTCATTGCGGGAACACTTACCATCCCTTTTTGAATCGCTTAGGAGGCTGAATCTGGAAGCATAAAGAAAGGATTGAACCCTTCGCTTTACTGTAAAGGATTAAATCCGTTTCAGTTTATCAATGATCATGGCTTCTACCGCCCTTAGTGTTTGGAAGGAAAATGTAATCCTCACCTACGAGGAGTACTTCAACCCGCCCTGGTACATACCCCACGTAGGGATTGTGCAGATAGCTCGTGAGCTTGAGAAGGAAATTGGCAGAGAAAAAGCTCACAGCGTCATCTCCCGCGCTGTACAGCGTCTCGCCTATGACTGGGCCAAGGAGATGACCAAGGATGTGAAAGTTGAAACCTTGGAGGACGTTGAGAGAGGGCTGGCTCCCATACTCGGTCTCCCGGACTTTAAAATCGGTTCCGGCTCAGGTGACTGCCTCTGGGCTAAGATGTTCAGGGAGATGGGAGCTGGAGACATAGGCTACCTTTGGGCGTGCGGAGCCGACCACGCTATTATGAGGGCCCTTCACCCCAGGATAAGGCTGATACAGGGCAAGACGAGGATGCATGGCTGCGAGTCATGCGACAACCGAGTCACCTGGGAAGAAGATGAAAAATGAGTGGTGGAGAAGGCGTTCTATCAGGATTAAAGCTCCTTGAAGGATACAGGGTCCCAACATACTACTCCCAGGGAGCTAAGAATAGAGCCAAAGAATTATCCAAAATAGCAGAAAACAGCATACACTTCATCAGGGAATTCTTCGAATCAGACGTCCAGAATACATTGCTCGTCCTCGATGAAGAAGACTGGAACAGGAGAATCAAGGTCCCCTATGGGCTTATAGTTGGGCGAGACAACATCCTCTGGTATCCGACGGTCGAGGAGGACAATCCCGTCTACGGAAACATGGTATCCTACTATGAGAGCTGCCCGAATACGCTCAAGCAGGAGCTTGACTCAGTTCTTACGGGCAGCGATTCGCCGTTCCTCACTGCATGTCTGGTCTGGTGGGACAGCCTGATGGTGCATGAGTACATGCATAATTTCGCCAGTGGGGACCGCGTATTCTTCGGGCTGCGGTGGTTCGAGGAGTTCTTCGCCGACTACTTCACTTACGCCTTCCTGAAGAGGTATAAGGATGATAAGAGGCTAGAGTTGAAGCTGTTTGAGCTCTTATCCAGGATCATGTACGAGGGCGGGCGCTCGATTGTTCGGCACACGAGTTTGATGGACTTCGAGAGGCTCTATGTCGGCGTGGGCGCTGCTAACTACTGTTGGTATCATGGCAAGTTCAATATTGGCGCAATGGAGCTTTACAAGGTCTATGGTGAAGGCTTCATAAAACACGTCATCTATGCCTACAAACCTTCGAACGACGTATTGGCGCAGAGGCTGGAAGCCACAAGCAAGGGGCTCGGGGACTGGTTCAAGAATTGGCTGGAGAAAAACCCTTAAAGAAACATATCTTGAGAGTAATGATAAGCGCGTACTAATTGACATCTCCAACTAGCACATTTGCTTCTGCTCACCCAACTCCCTCGAGGACCTTCTTCGCGTACCTGTTCCAATCATCTGCCGAGATAACGTCCGCATGCCTCCTCCTTGCCTCCTCAGCCAGATACTCGAAGTTCTCCCAAGTGTGCGGGCTCTTCATCTCCAACCTCACCTCGTAGACCCATGGCTTCATCTTGT
>CAZPMB010000115.1:0-5608 GCA_964587735.1 uncultured Candidatus Bathyarchaeia archaeon
TACATTTTCATGGTCATGTTTATTCCAAAGAAAGACATGGTAAAGTTTGCATAGGTCAAATTTCTCCTCATACCCGCATAGATTCCCTGGACTTCATCGATGGGGTTGAAAGGCATGAATCCTGACGGGATCCGGTCGCCCTTTTGGAGATTGCTGGGGATGATGAAAGCGAGGAACTGATAATTCACGTCTCCGGACACGGACGGTAGCTGGGATTCTGTGCCGTTCTCGTAGATGTGTGTCTGTGACAGGGTTATCTGCGTGCCGTAGACTTCCTGGATTTCAATCTTCATCCATTTTATATCTCTCTGTTCTTTGATCTGGTCGGGCTCGGTGGCATTTGGATCGGTGGAATGCCACGTGCTGTCCATGGTGTATTTAGCCCAGTCGCCAACTGAAACCTGAGGCTTGTCAAATTCGGTGTAGAGATATTTGCGTGAGAGCGGGATTCCTCTGAGTAATTGGTTATATGCCCGGTAGTCGCCAGAGATCTCAAGGTTCGAGACGTTCACAGGGTCAGAACGTGAAGAATAAATTGTGGGGCCGTCGAGGTGCAAAGGTACTGTTTGAACGCCAACACTAACATTCAGTTTATATTGATATCCTCCCACTTCTATGGATTCCGTTTCATTTGTCAGAAGCCCCCAGGTCGCTATGTAGTAGTCTCCTGGTTTAGTGACGTTGATCTCGACGCCGATCTCTAAATAGTCGAATGTGCCGTCATCATCGACATCGACTCCTTTGTCAAATATTTTACCAGTTAGGACGGCTCCGGGTCGATCAAACTCGGTGTAGAGATATTCCCTTGAAAGGGGGACCTCCTCAAGCCTCCAGATGATGTTACCGTTTTCATCAGAGAGAGAAACGTAACTAATATTTGCTAGGTTGAGCCTCGAGACACAAATCATCTGGCCGTTTAAGGAGACGTTCACGACTTGGACGCCGAGTCCCCACGCGTACCCAGAATATTGTGCGCCACTAACATCGATCCTGTATTGAGCCTCCCTGGTGACGTTGACCTGAACCCCGATCTCGAGGAAGTCGTATGTGCCGTCGCCGTCTTCGTCGACCCCTTGGTCGAGTATCACGCCGGTTAAGGCCGCTCCTGGCGCATCGAATTCGGTGTAGAGATATTCTCTTGAAAGTGGAATCTGCGCGATTCCCTCAAGAGGATTGTTATCTCGGTCGCGCAGTGATATAGAGGATACGTTCACCGGATTCAGACCGAAAGAGTAGATCCACTGGCCAGAAATCCTTATGAGGACCACATGGAGGCCGACTTCATAGGGTTCCAGATATATTTCTGGCATGATATCCATATAGATGGAATTGCTGGACACAAGCCCCTTTAGCGCGACGCCATAATATGCCTTCTTGGTGACGTTGACCTCAACTCCGATCTCGAGGAAGTCATACGTGCCGTCGCCATCCTCGTCGACCCCCTGATCATGTATCACGCCAGTTAATGCGGCTCCAGGATCTTCAGGGTTGGCTTTTGTTATTCTACCCCCATACGCCCAAACGAGAATAAATAGGAGAGTTATCAGAACTTTCCATATAGCCCTTTTTTCACCTATTTTCACATATTTCACCTTATGCGGCTCGGATTATGCTCTAACATAAGTCTAAACTATGCAACCATTCAATTTATCAAATTTTTGTTGTTGGCAAGGACGCGACGGTCAAACGAGTTTATTCATACAATTAAAAGCTATCAGAATAGTAAAAGCCATTATTAATACCCGGTGAGGTTGGTGAAATAGCGATCTCCTTTATTAGGTTTCATGAAGGAAAAAATGAAGATCCTGATCCCCACACTTCATCGATGACAACTCTCTGACAGTGCGTCATGCCATAGGTAAAACTTGCATACCCTTCGATATGTTGGAGGGGGATTCAAGGTAAACCTACTCCAAGCGTTTACTACCTCAACTCGACTAAGAAACACCTTTCTCAAAATGTAACCTAGACATATAGATTAGTTTTATTAACGCTGAACTTGTAGGGACTTGATCTCACTGGCTCGCGAGAAGTATCTGTCTGGTATGCGGGGATTCACCGTCGTCTGGTTCGGTCAGCTCATCTCGCTCCTCGGAACGGGCATGACCCAGTTCACCCTCACAATATGGGCCTGGGACAAGACCGGCGAGGCAACGGCCCTCGCACTGGTCGGATTCTCGTTCATTCTGCCGCACATCCTCGCGAGCCCCTTCGCAGGCGCCCTGGTGGACAGATGGAACAGAAAGCTCGTCACTATGCTGAGCGACATCGCCTCGGGCATCTCGACGCTGACCGTCCTCGTGTTATTCATTTCTGGCAGGCTCGAGGTTTGGCACCTCTACATCACCTCCGCCTTCTCGGGCGCTTTCCAGGCCTTCCAATTTCCGGCGTTCTCGGCCGCCATCACTCTGATGCTTGATAAGGAGCAGTATGCCCGGGCTAATGGTATGCTGAGCCTCGCCCAGTCGGCATCGGGCATTTTCGCGCCTGTCGCCGCAGGGATACTACTTCCTGTCATCGGAACAGGGGGCATCATGTCCTTCGATGTCCTGAGCTTCATCGTCGCTATTGGCGCCCTTACGATCATCTACATCCCCCAGCCTCATTGGGTTACGAAGGCAAAGAAGAGACCAAGCCTGCTTAAGGACTCGGTGTTCGGGTTCCGCTACATCATGGCCCGTGCCAGCCTCCTGGGACTCCAGAGCATCTTCTTCGTCGTCAACTTCACTACGAGCGTCAGCTTCGCCCTCCTCGCACCCATGATCCTGAGCCGCTCCGGAAACGACAGCATCGTCCTGGGAACCGTCCAGTCCGCCTTTGGCGTGGGCGGCGTTATCGGAGGTCTCCTTATTAGCGCCTGGGGCGGTCCCAAGCGGAAGGTGTATGGCCTCCTCCTGGGCGCCGTTTCCAGTTCCCTGCTCAGCAACATGCTGATGGGCCTGGGCCGGAGTGCACCGATCTGGGTGGCAGCGGCGTTCTTCTTCATGTTCATCAACCCCATCACCAACGGCTGCGGCCAGGCCATCTGGCAGTCGAAGGTCCCCCCAGAACTCCAGGGCCGGGTCTTCTCCACTAGGCGCCTCATTGCCCAGGCCTCCCAGCCGGTGGCGATGTTCGTGGCTGGCCCCTTGGCCGACCGAGTCATGGAGCCTGCGATGATGCCGGGAGGCTCCCTCGCCCCAGTCTTCGGATGGCTTTTGGGCACTGGTCCAGGTGCTGGGATGGCGCTCATCTTCATCTTCGCGGGCCTCATAGGAGCGGCTACAGGCCTGGGCGGGTTCTTGTTCGATGTCGTCAGAAACGTCGAGGACATCCTTCCTGACCACGACGCCGCGCGCAGGTGAATTAAATAATTCCTGAGATCTATTGGGAGAGCCACTAGTGCTTTCGTATCCTGATTGCCAAGAATAGAATGGTTTTAGCGAGGTATCCATAGAGGATTGCGGTGAAAAAAATGACGGAGATCAGGGGATGATACTGCGCTGTCGGATATGGTCTCACCAGACCTGCATAGTAAGCTAGCTGTGAGTACAGGGCGAAGCTCAGCAGAGATAGGACGGATCCTTCGATGGGATACTGGAGGATTTCGAGTTTTGGCTTCGCTTCGAAGACAGTTCTCTCGATGACGCTCAGAACCGAGAGTAGCCCAGCCCCCATCAACAGGAAAAAGGTCAGGGTCTCACCCAACGTCGCTCTCGCTTGATAGACAGGAGGAGGATCGATCGTGAAGGTGAACGATATGGCGAACATGAACAGTGTCAGGCACACTGAGAGCCTCTGCTCAAGCTTGTCTGGCCTGATGAGGAGTAGGCTGCCCAGGAGCAAATACGAAATGATCAGCACGGACATGATGAGTTGACTTGAAAACCATCTTTGAAGGTAGACCCTTGAGTTAATATGAACGCCCTTCATGTCATAGGTTATGGAGGAAACCCCGAAGGACGCTCCACGCTCCTCGACCTCGTCCAGGCCCGGTATCAAGCATCGGAAACCCACCCACGAGTTGTTCTGATCGATGAAAGACCTCGGAACCCCCATCTTCTCCGGTACTCTAACGTATACCGTGATATTGAAGTCCAGAAGGTACGCGTCCATCGGATAGAGCTCTGTCGACCCTTCGGGATAGAAGAAAATCGTCATGTTTCCTCTGTAGACACGTCGATTGAACTCGTCCGGTTGGAGATCAATCTTCCCCGGGCTGAACATGAACAGCTGCGGCCGTTCAACAGAGACAGTGATTGATTGAGCCTCGAAGGGAAAATCGTTAAAGAGGATCTCGATGTATGCCTCTATCCCCTCGAGTTCCATCCGCTTCAGAAAAACCTGGAAATGGAAAAAAGTGCCCTCCTTCTTCTGTGTGGGCTGAGGACCAAAGCCATTAACGCATAGACCCGATGCTGACACGAACAATGCCATTAGTAGACAAGCCACAGCCGATCTGGACTTCATATTCGATAAGTCGATGATTCGGACTTAAGTGTAACGTCCGCTTGCCTGCGTGGGGGAGATATTCTCTTTGGCCTCTACTGAGCTAGACGGGTCCTCAACCGTTTAATATCGGATGTTCCACGGAAGGGTTGTGGACTGTTTTGAGTAGCCTAGCGGAAGAGCTTCTGGTGGGTTTTGGTGAGGTCGTTGACAGGATTGTGGCGACCCCGGTGGGGACCGCGCCGTTCCTGAGGAAGGGAAGGGGAGGCCCTGCCAAATCGGTGTACCCGTGGATTAGGGTCTATGACGATACGCGCAGGTGGTATGGGAGGCCCCTGACGCTGCTTGCGGCCGAGAGGCTGAAGGAGGAGGTGGGCGAGGGCGACTACGCCCTAATCGTCACCAACAGCCATGAGATGGACGGGCCCCCGGGCGCCGCGGCCATGGCCAGGGCGCTGATCGTCGGCCTGAGGGCTGTGCCAGTTATACTGACCGACTACACGGAGAACACCAAGTTCGAGAGGGCCGTCCCCCAGTCGTGCATTGGGGCGCAGCTGATCCCGGTCGGGGAGAAGGGGGAGCTGAGGGGGAGCATATGGACCCCGTACACGGTCCTCGTCCGAAGGTGGCCAGAGATGTCCGCTGCCGAGGCGAGGGCGGCATCCGAGGACGTGCTGGACGAGTTCCGGCCGAAGGCCCTGATCACCGTCGAGGCAGTGTCCTGCAACGATAGGGGCGTGATGCACGGGGCCCTGGGGAGCCCGAGCAACAGCGGCGACCCGGACGAGGAGATCACGAGGTGGAACGAGCTCCTGGAAGCGGCCAAGAAAAGGAAGATCCTCACCATAGCCACGGGTGACAACGGGAACGAGTGCGGCTTCGGGACCATAGGCGAGATACTGAGGAGGCACCACGAGTTCTGCGCCGACTGCGGCTGCCCATGCGGGGGCGGGATAGTCTCGGCCTCGAGGGCCGACGTGGTCATCCCGGCGAGCTCCTCAAACTGGGCCTGCTACGGGATAGAGGCATGCCTCGCCAGGGTCCTCAACAGGCCCGAGGTGATGCACGACGAGCAGACCGAGAAGAGGACGCTGCTCAACTGCGCCAACGTCGGCATCCCCGACGGCGCCACGGCCATGTGCACCCCCACCACCGACGGCGCATCCCACGAGGCCTGCAT
>CAZPMB010000116.1:0-5557 GCA_964587735.1 uncultured Candidatus Bathyarchaeia archaeon
GCATGCTCGCAGTTTGCAGGCTGCTCGGGTCGCAGATGCTTGTCCTCCAGACCCCGCCCGACCTTGGGGTGGACGGGGAGAAGGTGAGGGAGGTCTCGTCCATCCTGAAGAGCCTGAAAGAAGAGTGGGTTGGGATTTTTTGGGAGGCTCGATCCCTCAGAGGCGCCGAGCCCAGGTCGCGGGTCGAGGCGGAGATGCTGAGGGAGGGGCTGACCCCGGTGGTCGATCTGTCGGTGGACGAACCTGTAAAGGGCTCAGAGGTCGTCTACTCGCGCCTTTTCAGCCACGGGGCCCTGGAGTACGGGGAAGAGCTCATAGAGCTGATCGACAGGAGGGCGTCGGGGAGCGGGGCGGAGAGGGCGGTCCTCACATTCCACGGGGCACACATGTACCTTGACGCCGCCCGATACATAGAACGCAAAAGACGCGATGAAGGATCCAACACCAATTTTTGAATGCGTTCGGAAGACCATGAATCTGAGAGCTGGTACGCATTCGCATCACGTTGATATACCGACCGAGAAGACATCCAGAACCCGCTTACACAGATAGCCCGCGAGCAGCGCGCCGGAGATGAAGGAGGCTAGGTACATGAACGCGAGCACTGGTATGGGTAGACCGGGAACAAGGATGAACTGCACCACAATGACGTTGCTAGCGGAGGACAGACCGCCAGCCAGGCAGATCGATCTAATGTTTACACGCCTAGAAGCCATTAAGACCAGGTCGACGATCACGCCCTGGAGGGAGGATATCAGGATGACAAATATTCCGTGGAAGCTGAATAGAGACGCCTCCACAAGCCCCTTCACAACCCCCGTCATCGAGCCCGACCCCCTCCTCCTCACGAGCATCGCAGCCAAGACTATCCAGAGAACGTGCAGCCCAGAAAGGGCCTGGGACGATCCCAAGGGCGCACCCGGGATCGTTTTAAGCAGGTTTCCCAGGTGGCCGATCGGGACGCTGGCCGCCCCGCCCAGGGCGCTGAGGACCACTATCATCGAGAGCTCGCGGGATGTGAACATCCGAGACGACCGAACCATTCTCAATTCCTGAGGCATTGATCATCGTGTCCATGTCCTCATAAATCCTGCTCATTATAGGTTGTCTGAAAGGCCGCGTCGGCGCGCTGCAAACCCACACTTCTGATCGCCCGAGATACAAACTCCATTTTTTCTGGCCCTTTCAATCAGTTTCTAGCATCCAACGATTTTACTGTTTAACCTATTTCCTCAAACTCTACCGGAGGAGCCTCAGCCCCTCGTGACCTTGGAGGGTATGCTAGCCAGGATGAGGAGCTTCACAACTTGGGTCGCCGCTATGAAGTAGAAGACCGCCTCGGGGCCTAGGGACTCCCAGAGGAAACCACCAATTATTGGCGACGCGATATTTACGATCCCCCTAAATAGACTAATCACGCCGGACCAGCTGCCCAGGAGCTCCCTTGGCACGAGCTCGATGCTTATAGCCGCCTGGACGACTGCGGAGAGCATGAAGAACCCGCTTAGGAGGCCCGACGCGACTAGGGCGACGTCGTTTGGGGCGTGGACGAGGAGGAGCATCGAGGCGCAGTAGAGGGGCGTCAGAAGGTTGATCACCCTCCTCCTGCCGAACCGGTCGGAGCCAAGGCCCACGGGGATGGCGAGGAGGACGACGACCAGCCAGTGGGCGGAGTCCATGAGCCCCACGACGTAGGAGCCGGCGCCCTTCACCTCCTTCGCGTACAGGGGGGCGTAGAAGGCGAGGTACATGGGCAGGGCGGTGAGCATGGAGAACGCAAGCCATCGCCTCACCATGACCCCTTCGGAGAACACCCTTCTGAAACCGCTTACGAAGCTTGCCCTGTTGGAGCCGGGTCTCGCCAGATCCTCAAAGAGGAAGTAGATTATGGCGATGGCGACAAGCATGCAGGCCGCCTGGGCCCAGAAGAGGGGACGGATACCCTTCGCAGTCATGCCTCCGAGGGCGCTGATTACATAGGCCGCGATGAGGGGGGCTGCGAGGCGTGGGAAGGCGGAGACAGTATCACAGAGCTGCATGCCCGTGACTCTCTCCTCGCTCCTCAGGACATTGCCGCAGACCATGGGGCATACCACCCAGGTGACACTCGTGGACACCGTCGTGAGAACAAGGCCAATGGCGGTTAGCTGCCAGCCGGGGGCGGCCCCAAAGACGGCGTACCCCGCGGCCATGAGGGCTAGGCCCGCCAGAAGCATCCTTCTGACACCGAATCTGTCAGCGAGCCATCCCGCGGGGAGGGTGATGAGGGTGCTCGAGAAGCCTCCGACGCTGTTAATGTAACCCAGTTCCATCGGGCCTGCGCCTAGATCGCGGACGTATATGGACTGGTACTGCTGAGTGAGGCCCATAGAAAAGTTGGCGACCAAGTTCTTCGCGATGTTGACCTTTAGGGCCCTGTGCTGCCTCCTGACGAAATCGATGCCCCTGCCTAGAATGAGCCCAGTCAACAAAGCCTCCTCAGGCATTTACGATAAAAGTTTATCGACCAAAATGTAGACTCGCGCCATTTGGGGCGAGCGGTAGTCAAAATAAAGCCGTAGGAGGATTTCCCAAGCCCGGCAGGTTCTCCCGTCGCGAAAATATGCCTGCATAAGACAGGTAGACGTCGGAAACCGCGGAGTATCTAACTTCAGTTACATGTCTCGTGGAAGAGGGGGGCGTCACTCCTCTCTATTTTCAGGCTCCTTCAGCGTGAAGACGGCTATGACGGCGCCGACCGACATGAAGGTGGCCACAACCTGGAACGGTGCGCCGACTCCTTGGTTCTGGAACAGGACTCCCCCAAAGTAGTATCCGCCGCCATAGAGCAGAGACAGACCACGGTGGTCAAGGCGCTGAACCTCCCCCTGTGCTCCCTGGGGCAGAAGTCCGCGAAGAGGGCATGCCATGAGGGCTGCCCCACGGCGGCGGCCAGCACGATGGCTATCCTGGCAACCAGTACGGCCAGGAAGCTCCCGGTTTGGACGTAGAGGACGAACGTAATGGGCCAAGAGATCATGGAGGCCAATACGAACTTGATTCGTCCATGCTTATCGGATGGTGAGGCAACCAGCAGGAGGGTGGCGCAATGAGCCAAGAGTACCAGGCTCGTTACGAGGCCCCACTGCGAGGCGGAAAGCCCGGCGCCCTCCGTCGCATAGGTGACGTAGTATGGGTCACCGAGGCCCAGAGCGAAGGTGAAGATAAAGTCGACCATCAGGAAGGCCTTGAAGGGCTTGCTCAGGCTGTTCACCGTGTCACTGAATTCGCTTACGATGCGACTCAATGAACCCGATGGGAGAGCCGCTTCCTCCCTCCTATCCAGAGTCTCCTTCAGGTGTCTCTGCCTTATGAGGGATATCAGGGCGCCCACCGCGAAAACGATCAGGTAGCCCCACATCATGGCGGTCTTCACGCCGTGCCTGTCCATCAACAAGCCGATCACCGTGGGGGACAGTATTCCCACAAGCTGGGGCACGACCATCATCAACGCGTAGCCCATCGCCCTGTTCTTGGGGTCGGTGGAGTCGCCGATGATGGACGACATGGACGGCTCCCGGAAGCCCATGAAGACGGCATCCAGCGCTGCAGCCAGCAGGAGCCATCTGTAGTCGGGCGCGAAGGCCCTGACCAGGGCTATGCTGGCTATCACATACGTCATGATGTAAACTATCTTCTTGCGGCCCATTTTGTCGGCGAAGTACCCGCCTAGGAAGCCGGGGATCACCCTGATAACAGCGCCCAGCGCGAACATCTCGCCCACGTTCACGATGCTCCCTCCAAGCTCGAGGACGTAAAGGGCCAGGAACGGCGTGGTGAGGTTGCCCGCCAGCGTCGAAAGCCCGGTGGTCACTACCATCACGCCGAGGTTCCCGCGCATTGCGGACCTCATCTTCTGGAAAGACTCCACCATCTCTCGCCTCTCGAAGCCATTGGTGTTTTTAAAAACAGGTGCGATAGGGGGTTTCAGAACACTTGTAGCATTATCCTCATTTACCCCACGGCGCATCACATTATCGAAAATGCATGTATTAAATTTACTCATAAACGGTTCTTGGCCCGCATAACCATGTATTAATTTTATTCCCGCGATAGTAATAGTCTTCATGCCAATCAGAGATTAGAGCACGTGATTGAAGGCGTGTTCGCCGAGAAAAGGATTGAATTCTAGGGTTTGGGTTTGGGCATTCTCAATTCTTGCGTTCATCTTCGTTTTCGCCACCCTCCTCGTCGAATATGAACAGCTCATCCATGGACGCGTTCAGGGCCTTGGCCACGTCGTGGGCCAGCTTGAGGGACGGATTGTACCTGCCCCTCTCCAGGAAGCTGATCGTCTCCCTCCTCACCCCCACCTTCCTGGCCAGGTCGTCCTGCGTCATGTCGTGTCTCGCCCTGAACTCCTTGATCCTCGTCCTGAAGTTCACTGGAAGTCCCCTTTCCTTTCAAAGTAGAGTCGCAGCGCCATGAAAGCCAGGCTCTGTACCAAGATCGATAGTACCATTGCGTACCATCCATCGAGAAGGTACTCTCCTCGGAATTCCCTGCTGAGGATGTTCGCTCCCATCAGGGCTATCATGAAGTAAGATCCGATATAGAACGTGTAAGTGGCTGCCCTCCCCGTGACCATCTGCGTACGCTCGTCCTTGAGGGGAAAGCCTGACCTCAGCTCCCTCAATATTCTCCAGACAAAAAATACCCCGATCAGAACGATGGTAACGAGTATCCCATAACTCACCCCAGACCAAGGCAGATCGACCATGACTTCATCCTCCTAGCCTACATTCTCCACGTCCTTTACGTGTGCGGGCGATTATCCCGATTCCCACTATCCCTATCACCGTTGAGATTCCGGCGTGGTTTTCGCCCAGTATCGGACCTCCCCAGCCCATCAGGAAGGCGCCCGTTAAACAAACTGCAACCCCTAACGCAAGTAACGCGTATCGGCTCGTCAAATCGGTTCACCCTTGTTATCCATTTCCAACAAAATGTTGGACATTTTAAACACAATGTTAGATTTGTCGCACATATATTTAAACCTATCTGCCTTTTAGAGAGACAGGCGCTGGCAATTCAGTTCTTTTTGAGAAAAGAGCCTGGAAAAAGAAAATTGTGTGGGGGGATTGAACCGCTATGATGCCTCTCATGGTTTTTCAGCTCGCAGCCGGCGATAATATGGAGCCCGGATACATAATAGCTATAAATATTATAGATTCATTTCCGACCGAATCAAAGAGGGGGGAGTCGCTTGAACCCATTGCTGCGCGGGGTCTGCGAGCAGCTGATAGACGAGAAGATCTTCGGAAGCGAGCTGCAGTACATCACCGACCTGGTGAACGAGCTGGACCTGCCCTCGTCCTCGAGGGAGGACCTCGCGATAGGCGTTTTCATCGGCACCATGTTCTACGAGCTCAGGAACCAGTGCGCCAAGATGTACAACAGGGCGCCAAAGGAGGACGAGGTCATAGGCTACCACCTGATACTGAGGAGGAGGGCACCCGAGATCAGGGAAAAGCTGATGGAACTAAACACCCTTAAAAAAATCGAAAACATAGGTGAT
>CAZPMB010000117.1:0-5324 GCA_964587735.1 uncultured Candidatus Bathyarchaeia archaeon
CCCATTAACAGCCCCCCGCCCCTGAGCCGGCCCCACCCGCCCATACTGATAGGCGGCGGAGGGGAGAGGAAGACCCTCCGGCTTGTGGCGGAGTACGGGGATGCATGTAACCTGCACCTGGGCGCCCACCCGAAGCTGAGGGGGTACGCGCCGTGGCTCAACGACTACTACCTGGAGCGAATTCCGCGCCTTACAAGAAAACTCGATGTGCTAAAGAGCCACTGCAAGAAGGTCGGACGACCCTACAACGAGATCGAGCGCACAGTTCTTGCGCCGGCGGAGATCTCCCCGAACGCGATGAGCGCCGGCGACGTAGTTGAGCTCTGCAGCGAGATGGCCGACCTGGGCATCCAGCACGTCATATTCAACATGCCCAATGTCCACGAGATCGAGCCGATCGAGATCATTGGAAAAGAGGTAATCCCCGAGACGGCCGACATTGACGTTGGTCGATGAGTTGAATGCCCCGTTGGCGGCTACATGACGGCTAGCTCCTTAAAAACGTCCAACATCCAGCCGGTTCTTGCTACCTGAGTTTATCAACGAGCATTATAAGAGCCTGTCAATCATTACAAGCGCAGCCGTCGCCATTAGCAGCGTCAGCCAGACAACCCTGCTCCACGAGAGTATCTTTTTCCCGTCCCAAACGAACCCGCCCGCCGCCTGCACCGGTATTAGATTAAAGATGACGATGATCAAGTTCATCGTATACCCTACCCTTGCCGATGAAGCTAACGGGCCATTAGTCACGAGCGAGGACAAGACCCAGAAGGTGAACGCCAGCGTCAAGCTTACTGATGGGCCGACTGCGAAGAAGACCCCCTCCTTCTTATTCCCAAGATCGTACCAGTAGTCGGGCTTCTTCACATACGTGGAGCCATAAGCCGGGAAAATTGATCCGACCGTTGCCAGTAGAGAGCCGAGCAGTATCCCCGACCCCCAGGCCTTGAAGGTCGTCTCCAGCCCGAGCCGGAGCCCAACGAGCTTCTGAGAGAGTTCATGAGCGAAGAGGCTCAACCCTGCCACGGCTGAAAAATAAGGGATGTAATATAGAGGCAGACCGGCCCGTAGAGCCTGAATCCACCAGACGAGGGAAACGCCCAGCCAGGCCGCCAATAGATGCCACGCTTCGCCTGTCTCGCGTGGCCCTTCATCCCCTTGGCCCCGCCTAATGAAGAATGTGCCGAAGCCTATGAAATGAAACTCGCCGATCCACAGCCGCAGGAATCCTAGTCCGTAGTCCCTGCACTGCTGCGGAAGCTCGTAGACCGAGAAGCCCCTATGTATGAAAGTATTCCAGGAGGGGGAGTTGTACCTGTCGGCGGTGGCGTAGATCGCCTCGCATCCCCGCCCCTCCAGCCAAGAGATGGCCCCGTCCACAAGGGATCTGCCGATGCCCCTCCCTCGAAGGCCGCTGTCGGCGACAAGGGCGTCGATGAAGCCCGTCCGCCTTCCGCCTATCTGCTGAACCCTCACGGAGACGCATCCGACGATCCTACCGTCGTACTCCGCAACCAAACTGCCGCCGCTCTGCCTACGAGCGCTCTTCATGGCGTCCTCAAACGAGAGCAGGAAAACTATCCTGTCGACGATGCCCAGGCTCCTAGCGAAGAGCTCTTCTACATCTGCCCTCTCATTCGGCAGCATCTCACGGACAGGGCACTGCATCCCCTAAACCATCTCTCTAGCTCAAGAGTGTCACCGTAATATCCTTTTCTCGCCGGCTAAGAACCCAATTACAAATTCGTCTTCCGCTTAGTGGTAGGGTCGTCATGGTTTGAACCTCAACATTCGGGCTCATTTTCCTGCCCCTGATAATCACCCAAATTGCTTAAAAATGCCCTATTGGGTAGAGATGCTTTTTCTTCATTTGATGGCATTCTCTTAAAGCCCCGGAAGGACCCAGATCATTGAAGCAAGCCAACGGTTTCCCGAGGTGAAATGTTCAAGAGGGTGATTGTATGATGTACGCCATCCGCGTCGAGGACCTCACCAAACGCTACAACGGGCTGTTGGCTCTAGATAAGATCAACTTTCATGTGAAGCAGGGGAGCGTCTTCGGGCTCCTCGGGCCAAATGGAGCCGGGAAGACCACGACGATCCGCATTCTCACTGGCCTAACTAGGCCTTCTGAAGGAACGGCAACGGTGATGGGCTACGATGTCACCAACGAGGCCGTCAAGGCGAAACAGATGGTCGGTGTCGTCCCGGAGACATCAAATGTTTACGAGGAGATGACGGCCCTCGAGAACCTTGTATTCGCCGCCGAACTCTACGGCGTGCCCAGGGCGGAGAGGAGGAACAGGGCCCGTGGGCTCCTTGAGGCCTTCGGCCTGTTGGATAGGGCCGGGGGCCGGGTGGCAGATTTCAGCCGAGGGATGAGGAGGAGGCTCACGATCGCCTGCGCCCTGATCCACCGCCCAGAGCTGCTCTTCCTGGACGAGCCAACAACAGGGTTGGATGTCCAGAGCGCCCGCCAACTTAGAGACCATGTCAGTGAGCTAAGGGATGAGGGCGTCACGGTGTTCCTCACCACGCACTACATTGAGGAGGCCGACCAGCTCTGCGACACCGTCGCCATGATAAACCAGGGCAGGATCGCGGCCCTGGACTCGCCCGAGAACCTAAAGGCGTCCGTCACGGGAACGAGGGTCGTGGAGGTCGTTTTCTCCGGCCATCCTGTCGAGGGAGAGCTCAAGGGGATCCAAGGCGTGATGGAGGTTCACAGGCTTGGAGATAGGTACCGGCTAACCGTCGGCGGAGAAGCAGACATCGTGGGAGGTCTGATCGATTATGCGAGGAAAGGTGGTCTGAGAGTTGTCACCTTGAACACGCTGAAGACGAGTCTGGAGGACGCCTTCATTCGCATCACTGGCCTAGCCCCCGAGGAGGCCCACGAGGAGAAGGAACAGCCGGGGCAGGGGAGGGCCCAGTAAATGGGGTTGGGATGGTTATATAAGGCGCTGTACATCGCGCGGAAGGACATCAGGGTGTACTACCTGAAGGCCCCGAACCTCACATACGGCCTCCTGATGCCGGTCGCGCTCTACCTCGCCTTCGGCATCACAGGGCAGATGAACCCGGTGACCCTCGTCTCGGGCCTGGTTTCCCTCGTCATCCTCTTTGGGACAATGAGCATAGAGGCCGTCGCCGTCGTCATGGAGAAGCAGACGGGTACAATAGACAGGTTGATGGCGGCACCTATTACGCCTCTCACACTCGTGCTTGGGAAGGCCTTTGCCGGCACTTTCTTGGGACCCCTAGTCGCAGCCTCTGTATTATTGCCATTAATGATATATTCCGGGGCTTCGATAGCGAGCCCACTCCTCGTCTTCTTGGCCATTCTCATCTCCAGCTTCACCTTCTCCGCCTTGGGCACCCTCGTCTCTTCGTATGCGAGGTGGGTACCAGAAGCTCAGATGTACTCCAACCTGCTAAGGTTCCCCATGGCTTTCCTGGCAGGAACCTTCATCCCGTTGTCATCAATGCCTTCTCAAATCCAAATAGTTGCTAGGCTCCTACCCCTCACATATACGGTTGAGGCTCTGAGGTCGGCGATAGAGAGCACGACAGTCACGTTCACTTACGTCGTGGATCTCTGGGCGCTGATATTGTTCTCGGCGGCTTCGGTTATTGCATCCACCTGGACGCTTAACAGGAGTAGGCTCTAGGCTCACATACTGTGGATCCAGCCGTACTCCTCGTAGATCCTCTTCCCCTCGGGTGAGGTTAGGAGATCTATCAGCCGCTTGGATAGGCCCTCGTCTCGGGTATATGTGATAACTTGAACTGCCGTGCTCCTGAAGACCTGGATCTCCCTGGGGAGCTCGATGACGTCGCATGTGTCGGGCCAGATGTTCTTGAAGGCGTTCCATCCGAAAACGGCTTCGACCTTCCCCTGATGGATCAGCCCCATGAGGGTGCCGCAGGCGTCGGCGTGTTCCACGATGTTCTCCCTGATCCGCTCCGTGAGCCCGGCCTTGCTGCAGACGTCGTCCCAGACGCCCTTGAGGCAACCTCCCACGGCTACGCCGATCCTGACGCCCTCGGCGCAGAGGTCCTCTAGAGAGCCGATTCCCACGGGGTTCCCGGGCTGGACGACAATCACCGACCTCCTGAGCCCCAGACTCCTCCTCGTCCCCTTCGCGAGGATGCCCGCGTCCTCTGCCTCATCGTGGACATACTCCGCACCGCAGGAGATCACGTCTCCCCTCCTGTTGAGGCCTATCGCCTTCAGGAGCTCCTCGGGCTTTCCGGCGGTCAGCCTGCACACCACCCTCTCCCTCTTCTCGAAGAGCCTGAGGGCTTCCTGAAGGGGCGGTGCCACGGCCCCAGCTGAGAAGACCCAGAGCTCATCAGTCCCCATAAAAACCATCTTAACATCAACGATTTGAGGTTAAAACAATTTATCAAATTGGGGCTCTGGCTTTTCTAAGTCGATCTTAATATGATCGAGTAGAGGCGATCGATATTGAGGGGTGTTGCACATGGATCTGAAGGGTAGTAAGACGGAGGCTAACCTCCTCGCCGCCTTCGCGGGGGAGTCTCAGGCCAGAACGCGGTACACCTTCTTTGCAAGCGTGGCGAGGAGGGAGGGCTTTGAGCAGATCTCGGCGATTTTCACCGAGACTGCGGACAACGAGAAGGAGCACGCGCAGCTGTTCTTTGCGCAGCTGAAGGGGGGAGATGTGGAGATCGCCGCGAAGTACCCCGCCGGAGTCATTGGGACGACCACTCAAAACCTCAGGGGTTCGGCTGAGGGGGAGAAGCTTGAGTGGGGGACCTTGTACCCGAGTTTCGAGGAGACGGCGAGGAAAGAGGGGTTCATCGAGGTCGCTGGCTTGTTCCATCGCGTAGCATCCGTCGAGGAGAAACACGAGGCCAGGTACCTGAGGCTCCTGAAAAACGTGGAGTCTGGTCAGGTGTTCAAGAGGCCCAAACCGGTGAAGTGGAAGTGCAGGAACTGCGGCCACGTCTTGGAAGCCGCCGAAGCGCCGATGAAATGCCCGGTATGCGTCCACGACAGGGCCTACTTCGAGCTATTCGTCGAAAATTACTGAGCCCAATTCCCTTTTTTTCTAATAAGGGTGTTCAGCAAGTTCAACTTTATCAGCAAACATGTACTACGATCCCCCAAAAAAGGGTTAATAAGTCACAGAATTAATCTACTTCGCCATGGCATCAAAAGAAGTTCAGGAGAAGATGCTCGAAGAGCTGCAGAAGATCAGGGCGTCACTGGAGCCCAAGCCGGCCCCGCCGAGTCCGCCTCCCTCTCCCCCGAAGGGTTTCATCGAGGAGTTCATGGCATTCCTGAACAAATATGG
>CAZPMB010000118.1:0-5212 GCA_964587735.1 uncultured Candidatus Bathyarchaeia archaeon
TAACACCGACATAATAGGTACCACTGACAAGCTTCTGATTGTTTGAAAATAAAAAATCTCTGGCAGTGAAGTTCTGGTCTTTGTTCTCTGGCTCATTCTTTTGGGTTGGTTGGTGTTAAATTTTATCCATTTCTCCGCAAAGATTTGAATTTTTAAATTTGTGTGTAATGTAACTTCAGGCCCAATGGGGCTGTCAATCGGTTCTTAAGGGTGAGAGGAACAACACCCTGGGCTGCTGAAAGGATCGACGATGAATCAATGATTAATACCCGCCGATGTGAGATAACATTGTATGTACGAGGCGATCAGGATATCTACGGATGATGATCTGATATGGGTGTGGTCGTAGAGCTAAAAATTGGTGAGATTAGGGCGAAGAGACGACCATCATCCAATATTTTTATCGCGAGGGGAAAGACAGGGCGAGGCGACTACTTCAAGGCCCTTTTGGGCCTCATGGGCGAGCACGGCCTGCCATTCTACAAGTCGGCGAGGAGGGGGAGGGTTCAGGGTCCTGAAGGGCTGATTGCCGTTGACGATGTAATCATCGTGAAGGTGAACTCGCAGTGGGACGAGAGGGGAGGCACTAACACGGACCTGGTCAAGGCGATCGTTGAGGCCGTCCTGGAACACCATGACGGGTTCGCAGGCGAGGTCGTAGTTACAGACAATGGGCAGGCCCAGTACGGAGCCCACGGACATGGAGGGAGCCTGGACTATGAGAGGAACAACGCCGAGGACACGGGCCAGTCAATCCAAGATGTAGTTGACGCCCTATCCGACGCCCATAAGGTCTCAACATATCTCTGGGACAGGATAACGACGAGGGCCGTAGGCGAGTACTCGGAGGGCGATACCGAGGACGGCTACATCGTGGAGGAGGTGGAGAGCCCTTTGACAGGCATACGGGTCTCATACCCCAAGTTCACGACGGAGCATGGCACACACATCAGCTTCAAGAAGGGCGTATGGAACCAGAAGTCCAGGGTCTATAACAGCGAAGGGCTCAAGGTCCTGAATGTCCCCGTCCTCAAGTCGCACTCCATCTACGGCGTCACCGGATGCGTTAAACACTACATGGGCGTCGCATCAGACAAGCTGACCGGGAGAAGCGCCCACAGGAGCGTGGGGAGGGGCGGCATGGGAACCCAGATCGCTGGGACGAGGATGCCAACCCTCAACATTCTCGACGCGATCTGGGTCAACGCTAACCCGGGAACTGGGCCAAGATCGACTTACGAGGAAGCTACCAGGCTTAACGTCGTCATGGCTGGCCTGGACCCCGTCGCCCTCGACTACTGGGCCTCGAAGCACGTCCTGATTCAGGCGGCTCGGCTGAGGGGCCATGAAGACCTCTCCAGAATAGACCCCGACAACATCGAGGTGGGCTCGTTCGGGGACTGGCTCGGCCTCTCAATGAGAGAGCTGAGGAAGGCGGGCCACGAGGTAACGAAGGACGAGGACAGAATGAGCGTCTATACGGTCAACGTATAGCCTGCGATCGGAGAAGGGGATATCAAAATGAGACTTACGCCACCATATGCTAAAGGGCGCTTGAAAAAGCCTAAAAACCCTGCAGCCCTGTATTAATCGGTAGATATGGCCGAAAAGGGAAGACTGAGAATAACGGTGCTGAGGAGGATGAGCCCCAAGGAGATCTTCGACAAGTACCCCGTCACGGAGAGGGACTGGTTCGTCCCCTGCGACGTCTACGAGGACGGACAGGAGTTCACAGTGAAGGAGGACCTGAGGATGCCCGAGGGCTTCTGCCCGTCGGCCTGGCTGACGATATACCCGAACGTCAGGACGCTGGGCTTCGGTGGCAACCTCCCTTACTTCAAGGAGAGGGGGGTGGCCGTCTCATGCTGCTCCGACGGGATGAGGCCGGTCATCTTCAAGATCGAGCGCATTTAAAGAATGGCCCTGTGCACCGCACAATTAAGAAGCGAGCGATGACAAGCCTCACATTTTTCTTTTAAAAGACGAACCGCGTTATCACTTGTCTGATTATTTACACGACTATTCCGTGGTCTAACTTCTGAATGTCAGGGCAACAAAGGGATGCGAAGAATCAAAGGCCTCTTAAAAACATAGATTCGATCGCAGATGCACTACAACGCTCGTTCTACGTCAAATGTTGGCATTTTATAAGAAGTCCATTTATTTTCATGCAAAGATACGAGTATATCCCAAAAAACCGTCGGGAAATCGGCTTCGTGTGTTAATTTATGATATTTATTAGCTAGAAAATATAGAACCTTAGGAACGTTTAATTGATACTTGTCAGGAATCTATATCTAAACCCCGCGTGGGGAGGTAGGACCATGAAGGTGACTCTGACAGTTGAATGCGACGGGAAATCCCGGAGCATGGACGTCGTGTGGAGGAACTTCAGGCCAAAATATAGGGATTGGGTCGAGGACCTGCTTTTAGATCTCTCTGGCTGCGCATCGGTCTGGAAGGAGTTCTGGAGGACAAAGAGCACTCGGAGACGGTCGTTTAAGACCGAACACGGCGGGTCCAGGGCCAAGAAGGCATCTCGGCATCGTGCAATATAAACTCAAATAGCCTTTGCCCCCTACAATTTTTGGTCTCTATGAGCGAGGGAGCTGAGAAGAAGGAGTCCGAGATCTTATTCGAGCTCATCCGGGAGAGGTACGGCGGCCGCCTGAGCGCCGACGAGCTCGAGGAGGTCAGGAAGGCCGTCGATGTCATAGCGGAGAACGCCGAGGCCTTGAGGAGGGTTGGGCTGGAGAACTGGGACGAGCCGTCATCCGTCTTCAGGCCTTTCAGGGGGAGGAGATGATGGAGGGGCCAGACCCCCTCTTCATGCCCGTCAGGGAGCTCGGGAGGCTCATTAGAGCGGGGGAGCTGCAGCCAATCGAGCTCGCAGAGTTCTTCCTCAAGCGCCTGGAGGAGATCGGCCCCAAGTTCAACGCGGTGATCACGGTCACAAGGAGGCTGGCGTTGAGGCAGGCGAGGAGGGCCCAGAGGGAGATTGAGGCGGGGGAGTACAGGGGGCCGCTCCATGGGGTCCCGTACGGGGTGAAGGACCTCATCTCAACAAGGGGGGTGCCCACTTCCTGGGGCGCGGCACCTTTCCGCGACAGGGTCCTTGACCTAGACGCCACGGTCGTCAAAAGGCTCGAGGAGGCAGGGGCGGTCCTCTGCGCCAAGCTGGCGATGATCGAGCTCGCCGGCGGGATGGGGTACCGCCAGCCGAACGCATCCTTCACGGGGCCGCCGAGGAACCCTTGGGACCCTGGGACCTGGACAGGCGGGTCCTCCAGCGGCTCAGGGGCAGCGGTCGCCGCCGGCCTAATCCCGTTCGCGATCGGCTCAGAGACATGGGGGAGCATCCTCAGCCCCTCCAACAACTGCGGAGTCTCCGGCCTCAGGCCGACCTACGGGAGGGTGAGCAGGCGGGGAGCGATGGCCCTCTCATGGACCCTCGACAAGCTCGGGCCCCTATGCCAGACCGCCGACGACTGCGGTCTCGTCCTCGAGGCGATCGCCGGCCCGGACCCTAGCGACCCAACGACGATCCAGGAACCCTGGAAGTACGACGAGATGACGACCAGGAGGAGGTTCAGGCTCGGGGTGCTCAGGGGAGCGGCCGACGACGCCGATGGCGAAGTGAAGGCAAACTTCGAGGAGGCCCTCAGGTCCCTGAGGAAGGTCGCTAGGGTTGAGGAAGTCGAGTTCCCGGACCTGCCATACGAGGCGATGACCCGAACGATACTGAACGCCGAGGCAGCGAGCGCCTTCGAGGGGTTCGTCGAGGACGGGCTGAGCCATGGGCTCACAGCGCCCGAGGACCACTTCGGCCCCTACTCGAGGACGGTCGTCCTGGCGAGGGACTACCTGAGGGCCCTGAGGCTGAGGACGGCGGTCTGCAGGGAGGTCGACGAGGCGATGAGGCCGTTCGATGCCCTGGTTGCGCCAACATCGAAGAGGCCGGCGACCCCAATCGACGTCGAGTTCAGGAAGGTCGCGCCCGGGGCGACGAAGGACGTGATGGGCGCCGTGGGGAACGGGGCCGGGCTCCCTTCGATATCCGTCCCGGACGGGTTCACGAAGAGGGGGCTCCCCACCGGGATCCAGTTCATGGGGAGGGCGTACGACGAGAACCTGATCCTGGCGGCGGCGAGGAGGTACCAGTCGGTGACGGACTGGCACACCCGCCACCCCAAGGTCTAGATCCAAAAGCAGACGCGGTCGGAAATCGCGTAGCATGGACTATCCCTTTTCTTGATGATCCTCTTCCAGTGGTCGGGGCAAAGCTTAGCTCGGTATTGGGCGTAGGTTTATCCGTGGTCCGTTTGCTCTCAAGGGAACGGGTCGTTGAGTTGGCGGAGGAGTACGCTGGCAAGGGTTTCCTCTGCTCGGAGGCGGTCCTCATGGCGATCGGTAGGTGCCTGGGCGTGAGGAGCGGGACGATCCCGAAAATCGCCACCGGCTTCGGGGCCGGAGTAGGTCGGAAGGGGGAGGTCTGCGGCGCCCTCTCTGGGGCGGTGATGGGCCTGGGCCTCAGGTTCGGCCGGTCCAGGGTCGAGGAGCAGGAGGGTGGGAGGAGGCCCTACTGGTTCACCTCCGAGCTCGTAGAGAGGTTCAGGGTGAGGCTGGGGCATGTCAGGTGTGGGGACCTGCTGGAACTCGACCTATCCGACCCTAAGGGTCTTCAAGCGTACAGGGAGGCGGGGATGTGGGAGAAAAGGTGCAGAGGGATCATCTCAGAGGCAACTGGTCTAGCCTACGACCTGCTTAAGAAGCACAATGAAGAGCGGGCCGGCAAAGTATGAGTTGTGCTGCATTTTACGAAAGGAGATGTCTTAAGCCGTGAGCGCAGATCACTTGGATAGGAAGGTGTTTGAGAGTGCTTTATGAGTGGAGGGTCTACCACGTCGTGCCAGGAAGGATGGACGCCCTAAACGAGCGGTTCGCCAAGATCACGATGAGGCTCTTCGAGAAGCACGGGATAAGGGTCGTGGGCTTCTGGGAGGCCGTGTTCGGCACGAGCAACACCCTGTACTACATGCTTGCCTTCAACGACATGGCCCACAAGGAGAAAGCGTGGAACGCCTTCGTCACCGACCCCGAGTGGATAAAGGCGAGGCAGGAAACCGAGGTAAGGGCGGGCGGGCCTCTGGTGGAGAGGGTGGACAATCTGCTCCTCAAGCCCACGGCGTACTCGCCGCTCAAGTGACAGACC
>CAZPMB010000119.1:0-5121 GCA_964587735.1 uncultured Candidatus Bathyarchaeia archaeon
CCGATTGAGGAGATGTACATAGACGTGGGGGCCTGGGGCAGGGAGGAGGCGGAGGCAATGGGGGTAAAGATCGGGACGCCGATCGTGTTCGGCGCCCAGCCCCTGGTGCTCTCAAATGGCCTCGTCGCGAGCCCCGCCGTGGATGACAGGGGCGGGTTGACCGCCCTAATAGCGGTGGCGAAGGAGCTCAAGGGGGAGCGAATCCCTCCCACCGTTTACTTCATCGGCACGGTGGAGGAGGAGATGGGCCTCAGGGGGGCGTCTGTCGTCCTTAACGGCCTCGACGTCGACATGGCGGTCGCGATTGACACCTTTCCCGCGGGGTATCAGCCAGACGTGGGCATGAGGGACATCGTGTATGAAGTTGGGAAGGGCCCGGCGATCCACTTTGGCGAGATCGGCGAGGGGAGGATAAGCGCGGTCCACCATTCGAGGGTGAGGGAGTGGCTCGTCGATGCGGCCGAGGCGGAGGGGATCCCCTACCAGTCGGCGTTCATGCACGGGGGAACGGACGCGAAGGCCATGGCGCAGACGGGAAATGGTGTCCCGGCGGCAACCATCGGCCTGCCGAGGAGGTACTCCCACAGCCCCATAGAGGTCTTCTCCTTGACGGACCTGGAGAACCTGGTCAAGATCCTTGGGGCGGCAATAAGGAGGCTGGACGCGGGCTTCAGCCTACATAGGGTCTAGAACCGCCTTGATGTTAGGGGCAGATTCATTGGGTAGGTAACTATTCCCGAATGAGCTCCTTCAGCTCTTCGATTATATACCGCAAGCGGGCCTCTACTGCGGCCTTGCCCTTTTCCCGGTTGGCTAGCGTGGCGTCGCCGTAGACTCCCGAGGCGGAGTAGGCGCCGGCATCCTTGTTTTCGGGGTCTCTTGTCAGCCCTCGGCCCGCCATGGGATGGTAGTCCTTCACCGCCTTGCCCATTTCGACCACCTCGGGCCTGATGTAGAGCATCATCGAGGTCTCCATCTCGTCGGCGTGGGTGCCGCCCTCCTGCTCGGAAATGGCCTCCTCGGCTTCTCGCCCCGCCTCAAGGATGTCCGTGTACCTCATCTCTATCCCCATCTCCCTCAGCTCCTCGGCCGCGATCTTCAGCCCCCTCAAGGTCGAGACGCCGGTGTTCAGCACGTAGAACTTCCTGACACCGTAGCGGCTCATGGAAACGCAGACGTCCTTCACAGCCTCCTTGAAGGTCTCCAGCCCCAATGAGACCGAGCCCGGGTACTCCAAGAAGCTCGGGTAGTAGCCGTACTGGATCGTGGGCATCACCACCACGGGTACCTCGGCGGAGATCCTCTCGGCGAGGTACTCAGCCGTTATCCAGTCGGTGTTCAGGGGCAGGTGGGGGCCGTGCTCCTTTGTTCTCGCGCCCAGGGGTATCATCACGACATCGTATTTCCTGAGGATCTCTTCAGCTTCAACCCATGTCAACTTCTCGAGCATCACGCTCCTCATCGTACTGGAGGAGTCAAAACCCGTCACTTCGCAGCTTTCCAATTCGCTCAAATTAAAATATGTGATCATAAGGTGATTACCTTAATGGTGTCCTGAGATGAAGCTGGTTACCTTCAGGGTGCACACGGAGGAGCGCCTCGGAGCATACGTGGGGAGGAGGATGCTGGACCTGAACTCTGCGTACGCCCGTTACCTCAGGGATGTGGAGGGAAAGGAGAATCCCCGCGGATGGGCCTCTGCGCTGATCCCGCCCTGCATGAAGGGGTTCATCACCGGAGGGGAGGAGTCCATGAGAGCCGCCGGGAAAGCAATAGACCACGCTAGAAGGCTGGGCGAGGGCGCAAAGGGCATCGAGGGGGAGAGCCTCTTCCTCGGCGAGGAAGACGTGCGCCTCTGCGCACCAGTGACTTCCCCGGGGAAGGTATACTGCCTCGCCGTTAACTTCTACGACCACGCCACCGAGAGCATCGCCGACCCCAAGGAGAGGCAGGCCGAGATCGACCGCCTGAAAGGCCTTAACATCGACATCCCCATTGTTTTTCAGAAGCCACCCTCCCTCGTCGTCGGTCCGAGGGACCCGATCATAAAGCCAAAAGCCTCGAACCTACTGGACTACGAGTGTGAGCTCGCCATCGTCATCGGGAAGAGGGGGAAGTACATCGCCAAGGAGAGGGCCTACGACCACGTCGCCGGGTACACGATCCTCATAGACGTGAGCTTCAGGGACCAGGGCTTCCCCCAGGACGTCCCGTTCCGGATGTTCCAGAGGGACATCAACTGGACAAAGGGGAAGGGGATGGACAACGCCGCCCCCATGGGGCCCTGCCTCCTGACGAGGGACGAAATAAAGGACCCATACAATCCTCCGCTCAAGCTCATAACCAGGGTCAACGGCAAGACGAGGCAGGACGGCGACCTGAACACGATGATAATCAAGATCCCGAGGATCGTCGAGTACCTCTCCAACGGAACGACCCTCGAGCCGGGCGACGTCATAGCGACGGGCACCGTGGCCGGGGTCGCCAGGAGCTGGCCCGACGGCTACCTGAAGATCGGGGACACCGTGGAGTGCGAGATCCCCCCCATAGGCGTGCTCAAGCACAAGGTGGTTGGGGACTAGATAACGCAGAAGAACAACCATCCAATAAACGACCTATGAATCCTCAGAATGTCCAAGGCCCTTGCCATCTAAATAGGCATTAATTATCTCAATGTTCGCCATACAGTCAAGCCTCGACAGCACTTTGAATATCGTCCTCACTGAGTTCCTTCCCACCGTTCGGGATGGCGCGGAAGCGGAAATACGATGGGATGCCTTTATTCTGTGATTGGACAATGATGTGTGAGGGATCCGATGAATCCCTGGTTGATCCTTGGGCCCACGGGGATGATCCTTGTCGGTGTGGCGTCCGTTATTTATTGGTGGAGGAGAAGCCGGGTGCCAATAAGGTATTTTTTTATCGGAGGACTCCTGTGGGCAATATCAATAGCCCCCAAGTTCGTCATGGATCTCACGGTGACCCCCGCCCTCTCCATGCTCATGCTCTCCTCGCTCGGTTTGATGGGGGCCCTCTTCGCGGTCGGGGCCTACGTGGGCCTCAGGACCGGGCTTTTCGAGTGCGGGTTCACGTACCTTGCCGTCGGCAGAACGGGTCTCAGGGGCGCATCCCTGGACGAAGCTACTGCCTTCGGGGTGGGGTTCGGAGCCACCGAGGCCATCGTATTGGGCTTACCCTCCGTGATACAGCTTGCCTCGTTCATGGCGAATCCGTCCCTCATCGATATGATCCCTCAAGAGCAACGCGCCCTGTTATTGGAGCAGCTGAGTGCCTCGACGTGGCTGGTGCTCGCCCCTATCCTTGAGAGGGCTTTCACTTTGTTTGCGCACGTTTTCACGGCTCTCCTCGTTTTCGACGCCGTTAGGAGGAGTCGAATCCAGCCGTTCGTACTGGCCTTTGTATACAAGAGCGTCCTGGACGCGGCCGCGCCATACCTTCAGTGGGTGTTGGGCTCAAGCGGGAGCCTCCTAGTTGTTTACCTAGCTGAGCTGTGGGTCGTTGCCTTCGGCGCCATCGGTATCTTTGGGATTACGAGGACGAGGAGAAATTGGGCTTGACCTTCAAAGGGCTGTTAAAAATTCATGATAAAGTTCCAATGGCTTCTAAACCCTATAAGGATTCAGTGAGTTCTCGCCTTCTCCGTTTTTCTATCCAATATCCTCCTCTGTAGGTCGAGCAGGAGGCCAAGTGAGAGGGTCTTGAATCCGAGCCTCTCGTATAATCTTAAAGCCGTTTTGTTTCTCTCGAGCGTCCCCGTCCTTATGTTCACCCCTTCTCTCCTCGCTTTTCTGAGCAGTACGTCGAACAGCCTTCTCGCTATGCCAAGCCCTCTATAATCCTCGTGAACTACTATGTGCTCGAGCTCGTAGTGTGGGCCCGCCCATTCGTCTCTGCCCGGGGAGAACGACATGTACCCTACGACCAAACCCTCGTCGCTCACGGCAACGTAGGTGTTCTCGAGCTCGTCCTCTGCATAGTGCTCATCTTCCAGTTCTTCATGGGATAGCTCTAACCCGTAAAGGGCGGCGAGGTAGTTGTGCATCTCATCAGTCAGCTCGTTAATAGTCCTGAGGTCCCCCGCCTCTGCCTTCCTTATTGATATCCTAACATTAACCATTCTGCCTCAATGATGACCCTGTTCGTTGGCGTTAAAAGGATTCCAGCACACTGAATGTATCCAATAAACCTGCGGGTAATGTAAAAAAAAGCCCCTTTGAGGGGAGGGATTTTATGGAATCCCCTCGTTCGAAACGTGCAAAGCTAAAAAAAATGTGATCAGGCCCTGCCCCTGAGCTTCTCTGCCGCCTTCCTCGCGATCTCGAGAGGCGGCTCGATGTCATCCGGAACTGCGCACTTGTACTTCCTGCCTTTCAAGATCTCCCTGTGCTCTTCCTTCGCCCTCCGAAGCAGTTCGGGGTTGGTGATCAGGTCGAGGGTCGACCCCGCGATCGTCTTGGCGGCGAATATCAGCGATTTGTGGCCGATGCTCGTGCCGCTGCATGCAACCGCCTGCCAGCTGTGGTCCGGGGCGCCGAGGACGAAGGTGGTCGTGCCGAACTCCATGGTTGGCGTTATCCAGCTGATGTCCCCTACGTCCGTCGATCCAGGGGAGACCTCCCCCTCGTCCCAGGGGTCAAGGATTTCGGTCACGAGGTCGACGTCTATATATTTCTCATAGTTGGGCACCTTCTCCCTTCTCAGCCTGTCTATCCTCTGCTGCTTCGGGAAGGTCTCGGCGATCTTCGCTGCGAACTCCAGCTCCTTTGCGGTGTATGTGGGGGCCCCTATCTCCCTCATGTTGGAGACGACGACGTCGCTCAGCGTCTTGCATGGGATGACGTTGTACAGGGCGTCGATGAACTCGACCTTCAGCTCCGTCTCGGTCATCATGGCTGCGCCCTCTGCTACCTTGACGATGCGCTCGTGGATCGGTTCGAGCTGGTCCCTCTCCGGCGCCCTGATGTAGTACCAGCTTCGGGCGTAGTCAGGGACGACGTTCGGCTGCCCTCCGCCCTCCTCGATGACGTAGTGGATTCGGGCCTTCTCGATGACGTGCTCCCTGAGGTAGTTGACGCCGATGTTCATCAGCTCGACCGCGTC
>CAZPMB010000120.1:0-4977 GCA_964587735.1 uncultured Candidatus Bathyarchaeia archaeon
GGGGCTCGTGGATCTCACGGCCAACGCCGTGACCGAGGCGATGGATGAAGTGCTCTCCGAGGCCCGCGTCGTCGATCACCTTCCTGGCGATTGAGTCGAGGGAACCGCATGACAGCCCAGGCCTCACGGCCTCACAGGCGACCCTGTTCGCCTCGTAAACGAGGTTGTACAATTTCTTCTGGCGCCCAGTCGGTTCTCCGTAGAAGACCGTCCTTGTAAGGTCCGAATAGTAGTCATGGATCTTCGTCCCCGTATCAACGAGCACGCCCTCTCCCGGCTTCAGCATCCTCTCGCCGGCACGACCGTGTGGGAGGGTGGCCCTCTCCCCAAAGAGGACCCCCGCGAAACCAGCCTCGCCACCCCTGGCCTGAAGCTCCGATGTGATAACGGCAGCTAGGTCCATCTCGGTCATCCCGGTATGCAGCTGCTCGAAGCTTGCCTCTAGGGCCCTGTCTGTTATGGCACAGGCCATCCTCATCCAGTCAAGCTCCCGAAGGGTCTTGACCATCCTCTCATGACTGAGGATGGGAGTAGCGTCGACGAAGTGTATGTCTGGAAGCCTTGCCTTAAGCTTGTTCACCCATCCCCACGGGGCGTCCTCGGCAACTCCGATGACGGCGCCTTCGAGCCCAAGGCGCTCGATGTTCTCGGCGAGGAGTTCAATAGGGTCCTCGTGTTCCAACCAGATATCTACATCTGCAATCCAGGGCTTTTGGCCCCTGAGCTCCCTCTCCAGCTCGTTGACGACGATCACGGGGTCTCCGTCGAAGGGGATTAGGGTGGCCGCGAGGCGTTCGCTCATCCCGATGGAGAATCCCGTGTAGTAGCCGATATCGGTTCCTGGGAAGAGGATTAGGGCTTCTGCCCCGACGTCCCTCATCTCCTCCATGACCTTCTCCGCCTTCTCCTTGTGGAAATCAGTCATTCGGATCAATATCCCTTTCCCGGAATGGGTTTATAGCCTTAGTCACGCGGGGAAATTTGAAATAAGCGTCGAAGCGTATTATGTTGGGGCTACAGAATGGTTGAGAGAGCGAGAAGATTGAAGATAACGGTCCTAAGGCGTTTCAGGCCCGGTGAGGTCTTCAAAAAGTCGCCGGTGAAGGGTGGCTCTATAGATGCATGCGATACTTATAGGGACGGCCAGGTCTTCTACGTTGAGGAGGATGGACGAATGCCGGAGGGTTTCTGCGACTGGGCTTGGGACGATATAAATAAGGCCATACAGACCCTCAGGTTCAACGGCAATTTCGACTGGATCGATGAACCTGGCGTATCGGTCAACTGCTGCACGGACGGTCTTAGACCGGTCGTCTTCAAGATCGAAAGGATCTAACCCTTAAAAACCGCTTGACCTGGGGGTGCTGGTTCACATCACCCCTTCGCCTCATTTTATTTGTGAGAGTGAAACGGCGGAAGCGTTCATTTATAGGAGACTTCTCAGGAACTCCTCCATCGCCTTGTTAACGTCCGTGTGGTCCACGGTGACCGCGGCTATGCTGACCCCCAGCCTATCCCATTCAATGGTCTCGAACTCGACCTTCTTCCCCTTTACGAGGCCCTCCAGCTTCTCCTTCGCCTTGATTGCCTCCGCAGTGCCCCTTTTGGGGGGCTCAACGCCGGCCAGCCTGACAACCATGTTTGGCCTTATGACAAAGGTTACTGCGTCATCCACCCTTATGACAGTAGCCCTTCGAGCCATTGCCCTCGAACCCCGATCAAAAGTTCATACGAAGAAACCATAAGGCTTCCTACTTGGGAGGAACTGTGATCGAATTGGAAAAAATGAAACTAGCAATTTTAGCCCATGCCCTGATTAATACCATAAAAATATCAGTTGAACCGAGATGATAGTACGCGGAAGGTACCAGTGTTGAGCGGGAGGCTAGTGTTTAGACCCCTCTCCATCGTCTATTATGCGTTACTGTTATTCCTACTCCTGATATTGCTGCCATACTTCGCGCTCTTCTTCCGCGAGATAATGGTCGAAGGCCTAGGCCTATCGCCCGAGGCTCTTGGCGGATTCCTCCTCCTCAGCCTCGTGGGTAGCTTTTTCAACATTCCATTGACGGAGGTCACCAGCGCCATCCCAATATACGCCATTGAAAGCATTGGCTTCTTCGGAGTGACCTGGAGGATCCCCCGCCTCGAGATTGGCGTCAGGAAGACGCTGATCACCCTGAACGTCGGCGGTGCTCTCATTCCGCTCATCTTCTCTTTATACCTAATTGGCTGGTCGATCCCCAGTTGCTCGTCCAATACCCTTTTGACTTATTCGAACGTTCTCATCGTCCTTTCCATGGTGACCATCGTCGTCCACAGGTCATCTAGGCTGGTTAGGGGGCTCGGTATCGCGACACCCGCCTTCATCCCGCCCATGGTTGTGGCCCTGACGACTTTGCTGGTCGACTGGTTCATCCCATTATCCTGCCCGACGCAGATCGCTTATGTCGGGGGCACGATCGGCACCCTCATCGGTGCCGATCTTCTGAACATCAACAAGATCGCTGGCCTTGGAGCGCCGGTTGTAAGCATCGGCGGCGCGGGTACATTCGACGGCGTCTACACGACGGGTTTAATCTCAGTGTTGCTCGTTCTGCTCCTGCTTTGAGCCTTAGTCAGTTATACAGGTGGAACTGTCGAAGTGACTACACTCAAAAGATACTAATGTGCAAACAGCCAGCCCTCATAAGCGTGTGACAGGTTCAAATAGTTGAACCGTGAAGATCGGATTGTGATTCTATGTCCATAGCGTTTCACGGTGCGAAATACTGTTGGATGAACGGGAAGATAACCGAGACTGAGAAGGCCCTCGTCTCTGCGATGGAGCCCATCTACCTCGGCATCTTCGAGGGCATAAAGGCCTATGTGGAGGGCAACGTCCTCGGCGAAGGCAAACTAAACATAATCGGCTGGAGGTCCCACGTGGACCGCCTCTGGCGGAGCGCAGCCGTCAACGGCATCGAGATTCCCTACGCTAAGGAGCAGATGCTTGAGGCGACCCGGGAGACCATCAGGGCAAACGGCTTCAAAACCAATGTCTACATCCAGCCAAGAATCTGGCCGAAGGCGGGCATAGAGCGATACCTCACCAAGGATTTCCACGTGGTCATCCCGGCCTGGAAGTTCGACACGCTGCTCGGCAAGGGCAACAGCAAGTTCGGCGAGGAACGCCGGTTCATGGTGAGCAGCTGGAGGCGCATCGCATCCGACGCACTGCCCCCCCAGGCCAAATCCTGGGCAAACTACGCCAACTCGGGCCTCGCGACGAGGGAGGCGGCGAGGCTCGGCTACGATGGCGCGATATTCCTGGACAACAGGGGGTTCGTGAGCGAGGGGACCGGCGCCTGCCTCATGGCCGTCAGAAACGGCAGGGTCATCACGCCCCCTGTCACCGCCTCCATCCTGGAGTCGGTCACGAGGGGCCTCTTCATCGAGTTCGTACCTGAGGACCTCGGCATCCCAGTGGAGGTGAAGGACTTCACCCGGGTTGAGCTCTACGCATCAGACGAGGCCTTCCTCTGCGGCACGGGCGGAGAGGTCACCCCGATAAAAAGCGTAGACGACATCAGGCTCGGCGACGAGTACCCAGGGCCGATAACCAGAAAGATCGCGGAGTACTACGCTGAGATCCTTGCCGGGAACGTGAAGAAAAGGCGTGGCTGGCTGACCCCTGTCTGAAACCCATTCTAGAGGGCCCAATGTTTTTCTACGCTGAGAGCCTCTCGGAGTTACAGAATGTTATAAAAAAATATCAAATGCTCTGAAACAGGGCTCTCCTACTCTCTAAAAAGGGGGGAATTAGGCCTTCTTGAATCGGGGTCCCAGGTGCTTCAGCACCTGCGGCAGGGTCGTGTACTCCATGGCCTCGGGCCCCAGCCTCGCGGGCTCGAACTCCCCCATGCGGCGAAGGTGCGATGCCACATCAAGGGCCTCCCTCCTCGCGAGGTCGAAGGCCGGGTCGGCGAAGATGTCCGCTATCAGGGGGTTGCCGTCGTCGCCTGAGACGATCTTCCCGTCGGCGATCTGGATGCCCAGGGCGACGATCCTGGGAGGTCCGTCGAAGAGGGTGCACATGCTGTCCTTCAGCCCAACTGGCATGAAGGGCCCCCAGTGGGATCCCCTCATCCAGCCCGCCACGAGGTAGGTGTGCAGGAACGGCACGGTGATCTCCCCCATAGCGGGGAACCCGCTCTGACCCCGGACGAGGCAGACGGGATCGTCCTTGCCAACGTACTTGCCGGCGATGAGCGACAGCTTTGTCGTGCTTGAGGCCGCGGCGATCTCGTCGTCCTCGGCCCTCCACACCCTGGAGATCATGTACCGCTCCGTCGTGCCGATGAGGGCGATCAGGTAGTACGCCTCCTCCGGCGTCTTGAGGACGACGGTCTTGCTCCCTATAGCGTCTAGGACCTCGAACTTGAAGCCGCCCACCATCCTGGGGTCGATGACGAGGCCGGCGGTGTTGAAGGGATCCGCGAAGACTTTGTATAGCAGGTAGTTGAACGCGGCTGGCTCCGTCTTGTCGGCGGCGAACACGACGATTGGGTCGCTCCCCCTCTCCTCGAACTCCATCTCGGCCACTCCGGGGCCCATTCCCTTCACGTTGCCGCTGAAGGCGTCGACGAGGAGGTCCTGCCCAGCCCCGTAGAGCTTAAGCTTCTTGGCCTTGTCCGCCGCGGCCTTGAAGGTGTTCCAGGCGAGCCCGTGGATCTCCTCGCTGTTCTCCCCCTTGAAGTGGGTCATGAGGAGCTCAAGGTCGTCGCCGGCGTTGAAAACATAGAAGCTGTTGATCAGCCCCGACTTCTTCGCCTCAGCCATCTTCTGGTTGGCGATCTTGAAGAGGGGCTCCGGGACGATGGTATGCCCTGCCAGGCTCCCTACATCGGCCTTGATGAGGGATAGGGTGGTCTTCACCATGTGAAATTCCTCAGAAAAGATAATCGTAGATTCTTATTTAACCTTGTATCGAAAACT
>CAZPMB010000121.1:0-4504 GCA_964587735.1 uncultured Candidatus Bathyarchaeia archaeon
GCGCCACCGTGACCATGAAGGTAGGAGGAAAGACCGAGCCATGGGTAGGAGAACCGCTAGAGGTAACGGGATACATCAAACGCCTGTCAGACGGGAAGTACAGGCCGAAGGGGCCGATGGGACGTGGGATAGAGAGCGACATGGGAAAGACCGCGGTGCTGAACGTCAGAGGAATTGACATCATCCTGACGGAGAAGAGCCAGCAGGCCACCGACCTTGAACTCTACAGAAGCCTGGGCTTGGAGCCAACAGATTACAAGATCCTCCTAGTCAAATCTTGCGTCCACTACAGGGCTGCCCATGAGCCGATAGCCAAGAAGATAATCGAGATGGACCTCCCCGGCTGGCACGGTACGAGGCTGGCTGCGTTTCCCTGGACCAAGCTAAAGAGACCCGTATTCCCAATCGACGTAGAGACCATCGGGATCTCTGAACTCAGAACAGAATGAATCCACCCTTATTCTACCTTCAAATGCATTCCAAAGACTCTTTTTTTCTAAATCCAAAGAAAAAGTCTTTTATCTAAAGTTCATGGCAGGTATAGGGATAAAAGATGGTAAAGACCAAGTCTTTTGATATTCTGTTCACGAATTGTGTGGTAATAGATGGAACTGGTAACCCCTGGTACAAGGCGGATGTCGGTGTCGAGGACGGGAAGATCGTGAAGATCGGCCATCTTAAGGGCTCTAAAGCCAAACGTGTCATCGATCTTAAGGGCCTCGTCCTCTCACCCGGATTCGTTGACATTCACACCCACTCAGACTTAACGCCGTTCGTAGCCCCCGAGGCTGACAGCCACATCTACCAAGGCGTCACGACAAACGTCATGGGTAATTGCGGAGGATCAGCGGCTCCGATGTCAGACTTCCTAAAAGAGGATAGCAAACCACTTGCAGAACACTACGACATCAAGTTCGACTGGGGCACCTTCGGCGAGTACCTAGACAAGCTGGACTCCATGAAATGCTCCATCAACCTTGTCCCAGTCGTTGGCCAGGCAACAATTAGAATGGCGGTGATGGGGATGGAAAATCGCCCTCCGACAAAGAAGGAACTGGAGAAGATGAAGAAACACGTGGCAGAGGCGATGGAGGCAGGGGCATTCGGGTTATCAACAGGGCTTTGGTACGCCCCTAGTGGGTTCGCAAAGACTGATGAGATCATAGAGTTGGCGAAGGTCTCCTCAAAATACGGCGGCATATACACGAGCCACATCCGTGGCGAGGGAGACCCCTTGATCGACGCCGTGAAGGAAGCGATCGAGATCGGTGAGAAGGCTGGGCTTCCTGTGGAGATATCCCACCACAAGGCGATGGGAATGAGGAACTGGGGCAAGGTACACGAGACCCTGAGGCTCATGCAGGAAGCGAGAAACAGAGACATAGAGGTAACTGCGGACGTTTATGCTTGGACCGCAAACGCGACAGGCCTCACCGCTATGCTTCCCCATTGGGTTCACGAAGGTGGAAAGGAGGCAATTATTAAGCGCCTGAAGGACGATAAGACAAGGCAGAAGATCAAGGAGGACATAATCAACGGGATACCGGGCTGGGAGAGTCTGGTATCGGAGTGCGGATGGAGCCGTGTAATGATCACCCGTTGTCCCATCCACGAAGAGTACGAAGGCAAAATGGTTCAGGACCTAGCCGATGAGAAGAAAATAGACGCATACGACTTCGTGTTCGACCTGCTAATAGAAGAAGACTGCATGGTCGAGATCGTGATCTTCTCCATCGGTGAGGACGACGCGATGTATGTGATGGGCCACCCCTTAACTATGATCGCATCCGACAGCAGCTCAATAAGCCCTCGGGGCTACATCGGAAAGGGTAAGCCCCACCCAAGGACATACGGCAACGCAGTTCAGTTCTTGGGCGCATACGTCCGAGACAAGGGTCTGATGCCGCTGGAGCAGGGGGTGAGGAAACTCACCTCTCTGCCTGCCCGTAAGATAGGCCTGAGGGACAGGGGCATAATCGCTGAGGGGATGGCAGCAGACATGGTCGCCTTCGACCCTAAGACAGTCGCAAGCAACGCTACCTATCAAGACCCTCATAAATACCCAACGGGAGTACATTACGTCGTCGTCAACGGAGTAATCACTGTTGAAAACGGTAAACACCTAGGAAAATACCCTGGGAAAATACTTAGGAAGAAGTAAAAACAACCTTTACTTTTTTCCTTGAAGCTTTATGCTTGTAACGGAAAAAATATATTAAAACGAAGATAAGGGTATTTGAATTTTGAATATTAAATTATTAAAATAACAAAGATAGTTTAAAGATAAAAAACCAAATTATCTGAATAAATAACATTATGTATAAATTAAATATGAAATTCATATTAATGCAAAATGATAAATAACCTTCGTTAGAGGATCTACTAATGAACATGAGGGTTATAACCGGGTGTATCGGGCACGAGACGAACACATTCTCCAACGTCATCTCGGACCTGAGCAGGTTCAGGGAGATGGGGATCATCGAGGGAGAGGAGTTCTTCAAAGTATACCGAGGAACGAGGTCGATTGGGGGCGCGTTCATAGAGATCTCGGAGGCGAGGGGTTTCGAGCTTATTCCCACCGTATGGAACAAGGTCTTCGCCTGGGGACTGGTGACGGATGAGGCACTCGACTACATGCTGGACAAGATGCTTGCAGGGATCAAATCGGCTGGGAAGATCGACGGAGTACTGCTCCAGCTTCATGGGGCTATGGTAACGGAGAGCCACGAGGACGCCGAGGCATACATCCTCCAGAAGATACGCGCCCTAGTCAGCAAGTCGATGCCGGTTATAGCGACGCTGGATCTCCACGGAAACCTGACTAAAGACACTGTCGACGCAGCGGACATCCTCGTCGGGTACGACACCTATCCCCACATCGACCCCTACGAGAGGGGGCTTGAGGCGGCTGAACTGATGTTCAGGATGCTTAAAAGGGAGATAAAGCCTGTGGCCGCCTTCAGGAAGCCGCCGCTCATGACCTCGCCTCAGGTACAGAAGACAAGCTATCACCCGATGAAGTCGGTGTACGACCTGGCTCACAAGATCGAGGAGGACGAGAGGATTCTAAACGTCACAATCCTCCCTGGATTCCCCTTCGCGGACATCAGCTGTCAGGGGATGAACATCATCGTCACGACCAACGGCGATAGGGGCCTCGCCGAGGAGAAGGCGCAGCAGATCACAGACTATGTATGGGGCATCCGCAGACAGTTCATCGCCGACGTCGTGCCCGTTGACATCGCCGTGAAGCGGGCAATTGAGGCGAAGGAGGGGCCCATAATCCTCGCGGACCAGGCAGACAACCCAGGCGGTGGAGCCCCAGCGGACGGAACCGCCATACTCCAGGAGCTCATCAGGCAGAAGGCAAAGAACGTCGTGGTCTGCGTCATGCGGGATCCCGAGGCGGTTGAAAAAGCAATCAGGGCAGGGGTCGGCAACAAGGTGACCATGAAGATTGGGGGGAAGACAGATAAATTGCATGGCGAGCCTGTCGAGGTCACGGGGTACGTGAAGCTCATATCCGACGGTAAGTTCGTGGTAAAAAGCATCATGGGCAGGGGACTGGTCACAGATCTCGGTCGAACCATTGTATTTGACGTGGACGGCATCGAGATAATGCTCACTGAACACAGGGTCCAGCCGACCGACCTAGAGCAGTACAGGGCGTTCGGCATAGAGCCAACAGAAAAGAAGATAATAGTCGTGAAGTCAGCGGTCCACTACAGGGCGGTGCACGAGCCTATCGCGAAAGAGATCATAGAGGTGGATGGCCCAGGCATACATGGCACCCGCCTGGCTGGCTTCAAATACAAACGGGTCCCTAGACCGATCTTCCCATTAGATGCAGAGATGCTCGGTATCTCTGAGCTGAGGAAGAGCATATCAGAAATTTAACTGCCTCAATTCCTATTTTCCTATTTAAACCCTTTTTTAGAATTGCTTTTTTTCCATAAAGAATGCATAGGCCCTTGATCTAACTTATCCTATTTTGTTTTTATAGGTTCATGCTAGATACTATAATTCCATCACCAAATAGCCATTAGTAAAAAAAATGATTATTCCGTTTTTAATTCCGATATGTCGTACGTCTCAATATCCAGCGGAAAGACCGGCCTCTTAAGCTTGGTCCAGGGGAACGCAGCCAGCCTAGTACCGTGCCAGCCGGGTAGATCTAACTCTATGATCTTCTTCGCGATTGCGTCGTGAACTGCTCTGTAGTGGACGCAAGATTTGACCAAGAGAATTTTGTATCCAGTTGGATCGAGTCCGATGCTATGATAAACACCGAGGTCAGTTGCCTGTGTCGATTGCTCACAGATGATTATGTCGATTCCCTTAACGTTGAAGACGACAGTTCTACCCATGTTGAAATCGAACGGCATGGGTCCTTTGGCGATGAACTTCCCGTCGCTAATCGTCTTGACATAGCCTGTTAGTTCGAGTGGTTCTCCTACCCATGGCTCGGTCTTTCCTCCTACCTTCATGGTCACGGTGGCGC
>CAZPMB010000122.1:0-4384 GCA_964587735.1 uncultured Candidatus Bathyarchaeia archaeon
GAGACCAGGGAGAGGCTCGGGATCGAGATAGGCGACTACCTCGTGGCCACGGAGGTCAAGGATCTGGTTATTCTGAGGAAGATGTCCCTGCCCAGCTGGGACGAGCTCTTCGATTACGGAGAAAAATTCGCCCTAGAGAGAGGAATAACCCGCGAGGACGTTCTGAAGGCTATCAGATCAGTCAGGCGAGGAGATTGATCCGCGCAACGCTTGACACGAACATCCTCGTCTCAGCCTTATTGTACCCGGGAAATGAGAGAAAGATCCTCGAGGCCGCCATCGAGGGAAAGTTCAAGTCAATCACCTCACCCGCCATTCTCGACGAGTTAGGGAGGGTTCTAGCCCGTCTCGGGGTTGGCGAGCTTGAGGCCGAGGGCTACCTCATAAGGATCATGGAGATATCAGAGGTCCGCGTCCCCAAGAGGCTGGATGACGTCGAGATCAGGGATAGAGAAGACATCAAGATTCTGGAGTGCGCACACTCGGGAGCATCCTACTACATCGTAACCGGAGACGAAGACCTTCTATCACTGAAAGAGTATGACGAAATAAAGATCATAAGAAGCCTGAAGTTGTTAAGTCTCCTAGATCTAAAAAAGAAGTAAAAGTTTGAGATGATACCTCAATAATTCCGCTATAAAATGAGTGTGAAAAATGCGTACGCTCGTAAGTAACGACCTCGCCTCTGAATTTCAGGCTATCATACAGAGACCTTCACGCGCTTCATCGTGATATTCTTCCTACTCCTCCTCATCAAGCAGAAGCGGCGCATCCATCTTGAGATCGTCCCACGAACCGTTATCCAAAATGTCCGACGCATCACTGGGAAGCACAACACGTTTTAGGATTATGAACCGTTAAACCATTTTTTCCAATCGCCAAATAGAGCCCTTATTGTAAGCGCCGAAAAGTTATGGCGTGAATTAAACCTCCAAGAATCTCAAAATATCGAGACTGATTATTTCACCTTACACCATACTCGGAGAAATGGATGACCTTTATGAAGATCTCGCGCGCATCAATCAGATCTAGGAGGTGGAGCGCGTGGGAGTAATCTTTGAGCCATCTCCTTCAAGGATTCCGGGACATGTAGTTGCTGGATTCCTTCAGGGTCAACCCCCTCTTTGAGCCTTTTCACGACATCCCGGACGTACTCCCTCTCGAACTCGTCGTATTCCTCTTCGAAGGCGCAGTTGTGCAACCCCTCCCTGCACCCCCTCTTCTTCCTCCCGTCGAGACCACACTCAGGGCACCTGGAGCTGAAGAACACTTGGTTCACGTTCAGCTCGAAGCCTGGCCTCCACAGATCCAAGATCTTCAGCTCCTCTATGTGCGCCCAGTCGTCGGGGTCTTCAACCGCGGTGCGCTCCTTCGCCTCCTCCACCTCCAAGATGGTCGCCCCGTACATGCCAGTCTCCTTCGCCTTCCGTACGAAGCTGCTCTCCTGGGGTGGACTCCGAGACCTCTTCGATTCCTCCTTCAACATCTCAAAAACATCTTCTTGGTGGTGACGGATGAAACGGCTCAGGGACCCAGCTGAAGGTGGATCGTATAAGAAGCCCCACATCATCTGCCCCGTAACATCCCTCAGCCTCAGCGTCAACCAGTCTTTGAGCTCATCATCAGGGGGCAGGAGCTTCAAAGCCTGCTTGTAGAAACTCTTCGCCCTCCCAGCCTTTCCGCACCCCTCCAGAAAACTTGCGTACTGGATCCTGAAGAGCGGATCTGAGGCGTCCAGCCTCAAAGCCCTCTGATAGCAGGCCTCTGCCTCGTCTCTTCGCCCCAGGTCTCGAAAGAAGGAGGCATATCTCGTATACAGCCAAGCGTCCTCTGGATATCGTCCAATAAGCCTTTTAAAATGCTCCTCCGCCTCCTGATACCGTCCATCCGCCTCCAGAACCCGAATGAGGAGGGTGGAGACGTTCAGGTCTTCGGGGTCAGCATCCGACATCCTCCTCAACAGGCTCTCCCCACCCCTCCTATGCCTGAGGAACAGGCCTAGAACCCTTGAGTATGGGAAGTCCTGGTCCACTAAAACCTCTTTCACGAAAAGGAGGTCTCCCCCATGAATCTCTCCGCCGCCCATGACCAGCTCTTCCAGCCGCCTCAGCACCCTACCAACGTCCACATCCATCCCCTCCTCTTCACCAATCTACACGAACATCACATGGCCTTTATGCGTACCGACAAACGCGCACACGCGCGCAGGACCAGTCTCTATAGTTTTTGCGGAAGGAGTCAAGGTCGCCGGCGCGCACGCCGATCGCGAGGTTTACCCTCTCCTCCGGCTTTAGCTCGCCTGAAGATAACATAGCAGTTACCGAACCCGATTTTCAATTCATTTTATTTTAAAGAGATCCAACTAAAAGGTTATGTGCCCCATTCACAGACAGCGCACAAAGATATGGATTTTTTTATTAAAACATCCTTTTTTACAATTTTACTGTCATTATCATGTTTTCTATATACTGCTGTAAAATTTCCTAAAAAAGGAGCCTTTTACAAATATTTAACGTTATATATGAGAATTGTATAGATAACATTAAAAAAGTGAAAAACATTGTCGAAGACCGACGCTCTATACAAAGAGATTCTCCGAAAAAAGGTGGTCAGATTCGACGACATTGTGGACCTAGCTGAGAAAACCCTCGAACAGGATTTCGACAGGCCATACATTAACAACACCTATGTTCAAAAACTCTTGAAATCCAACCGTCTTGAGAGGATAAGGAGGGGCCTGTACGCAGCGATCCCCCCAACCGAGAGTGGCCCCATTGTCGACAAATTCCTCATCGCCTCGAAGATCAGGAAGAACTACTATTTGGGATTCCACACGGCCCTCGAATATCACGGATGTGCCTACTCGGCCCACAACGAGACCTATACCTGTTTGAGGCCCCAAGACCAATTCACACCCTTTTCCTTCCACAGCTATATTTTCAAACCTGTCTTTATCGACGACCTGGAGACCGAGATCGAGGAGAAAGAGTACAGGGATCACACCATCTGCATCAGCAGCAAGGAGAGAACCTTCATCGAATGCCTTGACAGAGTAGATTACGCAGGAGGCTGGGAAGAGGCCCTCAAGAGCTTAGAAAACCTAGGAGGACTCGATTTCAAGAAAATCAGAGATTTCGTAATTCAAAAGGATAAGCAGATCCTCCTCAGAAAGACCGGGTTTGTCCTCGAACTTCTAAAGAAGAGGTCCATGTTCTATGAACATCTCCCTGAGAACACACAGGAAGAGATCAAGAAGAAAGTCCACGGGGTGCCGACTTATCTGATCAGAAACATCGGAGGGCCTCTAAACCCAAACTGGAGGCTCTACATCCCAAAAGGGTTTGAGGAGAAGCTTAGGGGAGTATAGCGCGCGTTCGCGCGTTTCGCGAAATCCGGAGAAGTCACTTCATTTTTAGGAGCTCTTTAGCCGCGTTCAATAGTTCCTCTGCGCCTTCGATTGTCTCGATGGCTCCTGCCTTTGAGAATTTCAAGCCTTAATCCGCCTCCTGCCTCAAGTTCATAGCGTCCTCAAACCCGTCGATGAGAGAGGGTTTATGCTCCTTGAAAAAGATCTCTCTTATTGCTATCAGCAGGGCATAGTGGCTCTTCTCCCTGAAGCCTCGGCTGTAGAGCAAAGCCCTAGCGCCGTGAAACATAGAGTAGTACCCCTGTATCGTCGCCCATTTGAGCTTCCCCCGTTCAAGGGAATCCCGCGCATCCCTCAGGTCCGATTCCGCTGCCTCAATCTCCTTCTCGATCATGCCCCTCCCTATTCGAGCCCTGATCAGCTTCCTCTCGGCCACGAACCTCTCAAACTCAGCTCATTCCGTCCCCCATAGCACGATGCCCCGCTCAACGTTCTCATACAGTGGTTCGTCCTCTCCCCTGAGCCGGACCAGTTCGTTCGAGTCCACAATTACCGGGGCGATCTTCCTCTCGCTTCCCCGATTGAAATCGCTCACGATCCTTTTAACCGACCCCTTCTCCGAGCTGAGGATGAAGAGATCCACGTCGCTTCCCCTTACGTCCACGCCCCGCGCACAGCTGCCGAACAGCACGACCTTTCTGGAATGCTGCTTCAGCCGATCGACCAATCCCCTCAGCGAGTAGACGTTGGCCAGAACCTTGAACTGCCTCACCGCGGGCTCCCCCAAGTTGAGCCTGTAGAAGACCATCCTCCCTTTTGTCTCCCTGATCAGAAAGCCCATGCCCGCCAGCCGCCTCAGGATCTTGTTGGCCGAGCCCTTGCTCACACCGGCCCCCCGGACAACCTCCCTCTCATGGTGCACCTGAGCGGGATCCCCCAGAAAGAACCCGAGCACCGTCATGAACGCCGGGGTGATAAAGTCTAATTTTTCGGGCATACGCTCATTATTTTATACTT
>CAZPMB010000123.1:0-4342 GCA_964587735.1 uncultured Candidatus Bathyarchaeia archaeon
TGATCTTCGACGACCTCATCAGGGCGAGGGACCGACTTAGCAAGGACGTCCAGTGGAGGGACCACAGGTTCACCCTCGGGGAGATCGCCAACTGGAGAAGGGAGGAGGTGGCGGGGGTCTACAGGCTGGCCAAGGCCTCCACCCGGAGGAAGGAGGTCCAGCTCGTCGCCTTCGAGAACGGCCCGGACTTCCTCAGGGAGATCGTCTACGGCAGGGGGAAAGAGAAGATCTACCTGAGCCACCCCATCACAGGCGAGGGTGAGGGCTTCTTCGGGAGGGTTACGAGGTTCGCAGACTCCCTCTCTGAGTACTACGTGGTCTTCGACCCCTACATGATCAAGGACTGGAACCTAGTGGATGCCTGGAGGTCGGCGGTCAACGAGGCCACGGAGAAGGGGCTTGAGAGGCCCAAGAAGCTCTGGTTCTCCATCGAGTACAAGGACGGACCGGTTGAGGAGGAGCTAGACTCGATTGAAGTCGAATCGGCGATAAAGAACATGCGATTCCAGATCATCGACACCGACTACAAGCTCATCGAGAACAGCTCCATCGTCGTCGTCTACCACCCCAGGGAGAGCATCTCGGCCGGGGTCATGTGCGAGATGGTCTACGCCAAGAGCCTCGCGAAGCTTGTATACGCCTACTACCCCTACGAGCCGAGCCCCTTCTTCGAGTGGTACGCAACCAGGATATTCAGGGACGAGGGAGAGCTGAGGGACTTCCTCATAAAGGAGTCGAGGCTCACCGGTCAGACCCCCTTGGACATATTCTCTTACAAGGTACCTGAAAAAAATTGATCATCTAAACAGCAGATTAGGGATTTATGACGAGCCCTCGGGGCTGCATGATTCAATTTGAAGGGTCTGACAGCGAGATGATAATTTGTACAAAAGATTGACGCTATGATTTCACCGACGCGATCTCCTTCCGCCTCACTATGTAGTATGTGACGGCGAAGCCGACGACTGCCCCAAGGACCACGCCACCTCCGAGCCCTATGTACAGGTTGATCCTCTTCTCATCACCAAGCGTCTTTATGACCGAATCGTACTGGGCCGTCAGCGCCTCCTTCTCGTTCTCAAGGTGTGTTGATAGCTCAGCTCTGGCGAGAGCCGCGATTTTGGTGGCGTTCTGATATTTTTCGATGGCAAATTCGTGCCAGGCCGAGATGTATCTGTTCCTTATCTCCGCGTTGCCCCACTGCCCCGCCGCAGCCAACGCTTCATCCTGTGTCAACGGCGCTTCGCCCAATTTTTCCTTGGCCTCTTCGATCCTCGTCGAAGTGAAGCCTGCCCCTGCGAGGGCGTTCTCCGTGGCGACTATCCCGCTCCAGGCTGAGACGAGGCCCTCATGGGCGTCTATAATGGTGGAGCCGAAGAGGTCGTTGACCAGCGAGTAACGCAATGAGCTCAGGGTGGAGTTGTAGATCAGCTTCGGCTCCTCCTCGAAGGGGTTCTCCACCGGCACGACAGAGACGTTGACCAACTCCGTAAAAAGCTCGGGGATCACGCATATCCTCCCGAGGACGTACGTCTTGGGTCCACCCTCGGCTCCGACCGGCAGCATCCAGAGCCTCTGCGCATCTTTTGTCAGGACGAAGGTGACGAACCTCCTGGCCACGTCGAGGTTCGGGGCGCCCTTCAGTATTCCGATGCCGTCCGGGCTGATGACCGTGAGGCCAGCGGGCATGACGTAGCCGAGCCTGTCGGACCCATAGGCAAAGATCTCCGACAGGGCGTAGGAGTCGACCGAGAACCCATATGCGATGTCTCCGGCACCCACGGACTTGGGCACCTCGCTGGAGCTCGTAGGGAAGTCCTTCATGTTAGCTCCCATCGCCGTCAACAGCTTCACGCCCTCATCCCAGCCGTACGCCTGAAGAATTATCTCGACCATCGTGTTGCAGATGTCGCTTTGGCGGGGGTCCGCTATGCCGACCCAGCCCTCAAGCCTGGGGTCTGCGAGGTCCTCCCAAGTAGCGGGCGTCGGCAGCCCCTCCAGCTGCAGGATGGCCCTGTTGTAGAGGATTCCGAAGCCCGATAGGGAAGCGCCGTACCACCTGTAATCGGGGTCGTACATCGGTATGCCAGCGTAGGATGCGGGTATCTTGCTGAGGATCTCGTCCTCAACCCTATAACGCTGAAGCTGCCCCTTCTCCGCCGCCGCGATGTATGGGTCGAAGTCGCCACCCCAGAAGATGTCTATGCCTATGCCATCCGGTGTGGCCTCAAAGCCCGAGTCGATGTACTTGACGCAGTCCGACGTGCCAACAACGTCTAACCACTCGAACTCCACGTCCTCGCCGTAATTGGCCAAATGATACAACCTGAAGGCCGCCTCGAACTCCTTCCTAATCCCCTCCCAGTGCGGGCTTATGATGACGAGCCTTGCCGCAGAGCCCGCCGACGCCAAGCCGATGAAGGCTGATGCAAAAACTATACATGCGATCAAGGCGGTCAGGAAGGCTATCCTTGTCCTCATCTCCCCTCCTCCGGTTGCACGATCTGAGCATAGTGTAGGTTTAATAACGTTCCTTTCCCCCTGACCCCTGGAAATCGAGGGCCGAGCTACGAAAAATGGGACGAACGAGGACGTTCGACCAAACTTCTTTTGGATGGACCTCTGTTTCATAATCCCCATTGGCCTTTCAAACATTCACCGTAGATGGTTTTTCTCATCTCCTGTAAACTAGCTCTTCCATCATCTTCGAGGAATCCTTTACGTCCCAGTGTTTTGAATTGTCAAGAGCGTCATCGATCGAGGTCTGATGATAAACAAACGAAGAAAGAACATCAGAATGAAAAAGGTACCAAATCACGTCAAATCCTCCAGTCAGCAACTGTAAAAAAAAGGAGTTCAGACTTTATACATAGGTGATTTCCCGTTGGTGGGATACCGTATCACTGTCTCCTTTCCGCTGAACTCGACGAGTGCAAGGTCGATGGGCGGTTTGGCATCGGGGGGCATCAAACACGGCTCCCTTCCTCCTCTCTTGCGCAGCCTCTCCTCGAACTCTGCCTTCGCTTCTTTCAGCAACGAGGGCTTTGTGAACAGATCGACCATGGTCAAGGCCATCGTTTTCGCTGCGAGGATTCCCCCCTTGTGGGTGACGCCTGTTGATGACAGAGCTGCCATTGACCAGCTGGGTGGATGAACGTCCGCTGAGCTCTTGAACCATTGGGTGGTGTGAACCCACGTGGATGGAGCGTACCAGGTAAACTCATTGAAGTCGTCGCAGCCGGTCACACAGGCTTGTCTCCCGGAGCCGAACTGCATCGCGCCCTTCTCCGGGGGGGTCAATGTCTCGTCGAGGGGCTCTTCCATGGGTTCGATGTCCACGTTCTTCTGAAGCTGTCTGCAGAAATCTTTCTCCTCCTCGGTGAACTTGGGGGGCCCCACTAGCTCCATGTTCTTGAAGGCGACTCTGGACAACGCCAGATTCGGCAACCCCGTTCGACTTGCACCCATGTATCGAAGCTCGTGGGAACAGCCAGTTACTCTGCTCGCTGCCTCGGCGCATTGCCTCAGGACATCTAGAATCTTGGTAACGAGATCCTCATTTGGCGCTCTGAAGGCGTAGAAGACCTCCGTGAACTCTGGGATGTTGGTCAGACACTGGCCCCCGATGCTTATTATCTCGTTGAGGGATTGGGGCGGCCGCAGATGTTCCTTCATATAGTTGGCCATAACGTTCATCAGGATTACCGCGTCGATTGCGCTCTTCCCTTCCCATGGTGTTCCGCCGTATACCTGTAAGCCTTGGAACCGGAATGCGGCTGCCATGTAGGAGTCGGGCAGGTTTTCCCATGATACGGAGTTCGCCGACCAAGGATGATTCGCAACGACGGCGTCTAGGTCATCGTAATATCCATCTCTTGCTTGGAACGTCTTGCCTATGCATATCTTCTCAGCCGGTGTCCCAAAGACTTTGATCGTCCCTTTAAAGCCGTGTCTCTCCATGGCGAATTTTGCAGCCACCGCCGCCGCCGTGGCTGCAACGCCCAGCATGTTGTGCTTGTCTTCGAAGCCTGGCGCGTGGGGGACAATGGGCTCCTTGAGCGGGACGGCCTTCTGGGAGTTACCAGGCGTTGCATCGTATTCGGCGTACGTGGCTATTACGGGCTTCCCCTCTCCATATTTTGCCACGAACGCGGTGGGCATGCCTGAGATGCCCATTTCCACCTCGAATCCGTTCTCATGCAGGAAATCGCAATGGGTTTTAGCGGACTTGTACTCTCGAAGGGCCGGCTCAGCAAACCCCCATATGATATCGCTTAGATCCGTGATCCTCTTCTCATTGGATGCGATCCAATCGAGTGCGGCTCTCTTCTCATCGATTATC
>CAZPMB010000124.1:0-4278 GCA_964587735.1 uncultured Candidatus Bathyarchaeia archaeon
AGTCCAGTTCTTAACAGGCGTGCACAACGGGATGCCCAACCGCCTTCTCGCCGAGCTGATCGTGGCGAACATGAGGGAGATAGGGGCCCCCACGTACACGAAGAAGGAGCTGGAGTTCGCAAAGAAGCTGGGGGAGACGGTCCCCCACGAGGAGAAGGTGAGCATGCTGAGGAAGCTGGCCGAGATCCTCCCGAGTGCCCTCGAGCTGGAGCACGTCGACCTGGACACGAACATCTACGATCCGTTCGGCGAGGAGGTCAAGGGGGGAGGCGGCTCCTCCGACGTCGCCGATGTCGCCTGGAATACCCCGACGCAGCAGTTCAGCACGGCCTACTTCGTTGTCGGCTGCCCCGGCCACTCATGGCAGCATACGGCGATCGGTGGCACGAGCATAGCCCACAAATCGACCATCTTCGCATCGAAGGTGATGGCTTCCACGGCGATCGACCTGCTGACTAAGCCTGATCGGCTCAGAGCTGCCAGGGAGGACTGGGAGAGGAGGATGAAGGGGTTGGCCTACAAGTCACCGCTCCCGCCGGACCTCAAGCCCCCTCTGGACCAGCTCCCGCCCATGGCGGAGTAGTAAACCAATCCCCTTTTTCTCATTCATTGATTATCAATTGGCTCTGCAGCTTTACGGGCCTACCTGCCATTTCACAAGTTGTGATATTGAAACCCTCCGGTTCTCAAGCGTAACCAATTATATACATTTGAGTGCACTCTACAAAACGATGAAAGTCATGGCGAAGATCATCTCTGCTGAGGAGTTACTCGGCTTCAAGCCCGGCGCCGATAAGAAAGTCGCAGACTGGCCGAAGATCGTCGAGTACTTCCAGAGAGTCGCCGCCGCATCGAATAGGGTGAGAGTGGACGTCCTCGGCGAGACGACCGATGGTAACCCTTTCGTGTGCGCTGTTGTGACCTCGCCCGATAACCTAACGAGGCTAGAGGAGATCCGCAGGACTCAAATGAGAATCTGTAACCCCGAGGGAGTAACGTCCGAGGAGGAGGAGAGCCTGGTATCCGAGGGTAAGACCATAGTCCTCGTCACCTGCAGCATACACTCAACGGAGATCGCCGCCTCACAGATGTCGATGGAGCTTCTGCATAAGCTAGCAGCGGAGGAGACACCGGAGATCAGGGAGATCCTTGACAACGTCGTCCTGCTCCTCGTCCCCTCCCTGAACCCCGACGGCCACGAGATCGTCGTAAAGTGGTACAGGGAGAACCTGGGAACCAAGTACGAGGGGACGAGTCCGCCCTGGATGTACCACAAGTACGTTGGCCACGACAACAACAGGGACTGGTTCATGTTCACCCAGAAAGAGACACGCCTAGCCGTCGAGAAGATCCACAACGCCTGGCATCCTCAGATCGTCTACGACCTCCACCAGATGGGGAGCAAGGGCGCCCGCCTCTTCGTACCCCCCTTCACCGACCCGATCGACCCGAACATAGACCCCGTCCTCCAGTCCCAGATCGCATTCCTAGGGACCTCGATGCTGAACGAGCTTGTCACGGAGGGCAAGAGGGGGGTCTGGTGCTCGGCGGGGTACGACCTCTGGACGCCAGCGAGGCACTACCAGTGCTACCACGGCGGAGTCCGGATCCTCTCAGAGGCCGCGAGCGTCGACATAGCCTCTCCGATCGAGGTGAAGCGGTCGGAGATAACGGCGGGAAGGGGCCTCAGCCCCCTCACCCAGCGGTGGAACAACCCACTACCCTGGACCGGCGGAAAGTGGACGCTCCGGGACATCGTCGAGTACGAGCTCTCAGCGGCCCTCGCCCTACTCAGGAACGCCGCCAGATACAGGGACAGATGGCTTCGGGGGAGCCTGGAGATCTTCAAGAGAGCGCTCAGCAACGAGGGCGGCCCCTACGCGTACGTGTTCCCGCCGGGTCAGAAGGACCTTGTGACCGCAGCCCTCCTCCTCAACACCCTCATCTTCGGCGACGTCAAGGTCCACGCTGCTAAGGGGCCCTTCGAGGCCGACGGGGTGAGGTACCCCCAGGGCAGCCACGTCGTGCTCATGGCTCAGCCCTTCGGCAGGTTCGCGAAGACGATGCTCGAGGTCCAGAATTACCCTGACCTAAGGGACGACCAGAGCCAGCCGCCCGTGCGCCCTTACGACGTGACGGCCCAGACGCTGCCCCTCGCGATGCACGTCGAGTCGCATCAGATCTCGGGGAAGTTCGAGGCCGAGATGGCGCCCGTCGAGCGCGTGAACCTGCCCGAGGGGAAGGTGAACGGTGCGGGAAGGCGGTTCTACGCCTTCACTCCGGAGTGGAACGCCTCTTTCAAAGCGGCCAACCTCCTCCTCAAGGTAGGGGCCGAGCTGTACAGGGTCTACGAGAGCCTGTGGCTCGACGATTTCAGCCTACCACCGGGCGCGTTCGTCGTGAAGAGCGATGCAAAGGCCTTATCGACAATGAAGGAGATCGCCAAAGGCATCGGCCTCGGCTTCCACGGCATCGATGAGATCCCCGAGTACGCCTTCAGGGTGAAAGCCCCTCGAGTTGGGATCTACAGGGCTTGGTCCCAGATGGCCGACGAGGGCTGGACCAGGTTCGTCCTGGAGGAATCCGGCTTCCCCTTCGAGGCCCTCACACCGCAGGACGTGAGGCAGGGCGGGCTCTCGGAGAGGTTCGACGCCATCGTATTCCCGGACTACCCGAGGAACTTCATCGTGGACGGCATGACCGCCGCCGACCAGAGGTCCCTCAACAGGGACAGGTACGACCCCAAGTACCAGGTCGGCCTCGGAGAGCAGGGGGTCGGGGAGGTACTCAAGTTCCTGAGGGGCTCGGGGACCGTCGTTACGGTGAACAACACCTGCGACTTCGCGATCAAGGACCTCTCCGCCCCAGCCGTGAACGTGCTGGAGGGGAAGCCCCCCACGGAGTTCTACATCCCAGGCTCCCTCCTCCGCGCCGTGTTCGACGACGCCCACCCCGTCGGCTACGGCCTGAGCAGGGACGAGGCGGTCTTCTTCATGGGGAGCCCCGCATTCGACGTGAAGCTCGGCGAGAGCGTCGCCGTCTACCCCGAGGCGAACCCCCTTTTGAGCGGGTGGATCCTCGGAGAAGAGCTGCTGCATGGTAAAACGGCCGTCGCCGACCTCCCGATGGGCGGCGGGAGGGCGGTGCTCATCGGCTTCCCGCCGATATTCAGGAGCCAGACCCACGGCACCTTCAAGGTGCTCTTTAACTCCCTCTTTTACTCGGCCCCGGAGCCGGCCTGAGGACCACAATTTTTTTTTAAAGGTATTCCTTGGCTTGAGCCACCTTCATCCGATTAAGGATCTACTCCTTGAGCCCCAGCCAGAGGTCGAAAGCCCAATTCTGCGGTGATCCCTCAAAAGGCCTGAGCCGTTCCTCGTATCCGTCGGCCCAGCCGTACTTACCCTTTCGCCAACCGATGTACTCGTATCCGCTATCTCGGAGCCAATTCCACAACCGCTCCCATGATTCCCCGATCTTATCGAGCCCCTTGAACCCTAGGACGGCGTACAGCCCACCTTGAATCTCACTCGTATCCACTTCGCCCTCGGGCTCGACACCTGGCCCTATTGTTAGGAAAAATTCGTAGCCATGGGGCTCTGGTTTTTCGGTCGGGTACGTATTCCTGCCGAAGACCCTGGCCCCGGAGCCCTCGTCGAACAGCCCCCTCGGCCTCGCCCACGTCTCTAGCATCCTCCAGGCGTCCTCCTCCGGGATGCCTCCGATTGCGTGCGTGTGAGCTGCTAGTATCGGCTCCAGCCTCTCAAGCCGTACCTTCGTCTCCATTGAAGCCCACCCTCAGGCGATCTCCCACCGCTGGGCTTTAATAAACAATGTCCATCTCTGAATCCCATGACAGAGCACACCGAAAAATGGGTCAAGAATTTGGTAGCCGGCCTGGACGAGCTCGTGGATGAGGAGACCTATAGGCTCATCCTAGAGCGCTGCGGTCGCGAATGCATAGCGAAAAACGTGATCGACAAGTCCAGGGATGTGTACTCCGAGTCGGAGGGCCTTGAAGAATTCCTGAAGAAATACTCCCAGGTGAACAGGCATCTTCATCTCGAGGACGACGGCGTCTACCTCGTCTATCCGAGGTGCTACTGCCCCACGGTGAAGAACATGCGCCCCGGGCAGCTATCGGCGACGTACTGCGACTGCAGCAGGGGGTGGGCGAAGGCCCTGTTCGAGGGAGCTACCGGGGGGAAGGTCGAGGTGGTGAGGGAGAAGTCCGTCGTGAACGGGGACAGAGAGTGCAGGTTCAGGATCATTTTTTAA
>CAZPMB010000125.1:0-4215 GCA_964587735.1 uncultured Candidatus Bathyarchaeia archaeon
CGCTCCAGCTCGATCCCCTCCCCGAGGGACTCGAACGCCTCGCGCGAGAGGTTGACCCAGGGACCCGTCACCGCCGCCTCGACAACCGGGTGCCCCTTCCCGAAGTTCTCCACGCAGACCCGGTACGTCAGCCCGCGGACCTGCCTCTCGTCGACGTAGCCGAGGCTGTGGATGTACTCGTGGAGGAGGATGGTGAAGACGTACGCCTTCCAGGCCGGCTCGGTCTTCGCCGTGGCGTTTATCAGCCTCCTGTTGAGGACTATGTCGTTCGTCCCCATCGGGTGGAACGCGCCGACCCTCATCGGTAGGTTACCCAGGTATAGCATAAGCCCTACCCTGTGCTCGCCGAGCGACCTCTTCACCGTCTTCTTCACGAGCGCGAAGATGTCGCCGTAGCCCTTGGCCCTCTCAAGCTCCTCGGATAGGGGCATCTCGTCTCCTCTTAGATAGCTTCAACCGACTTGACGCCAGGCACCTTCTTCTTGAGGTAGGTCTCGACGCCCCACTTAACGGTCATCTGGGACATGGGGCAGCCGGCGCAAGTCCCCTTGAGCTTCACCCTGACGACCCCGTCCTTGATGTCGACGAACTCGACATCCCCGCCGTCCACCTGAAGGTGGGGGCGGACCTCCTCGATCGCCTTGGCGACCTCAGCCTTCAAAGCCATGACCTATCCCCTAGGAATAATTCTACGGTATATAAACCTTCATCGGGTGAGGCTCCTCCCGTATATAATGTTTGTGAACTAACCCTAGGCAAATCTGATGTAGCTTACAGCGCCGATCTATCGGCAGCGAAGCTGATGAGGGCCGATGTACCGCTCCCTCGCCAACCTCCTTCAAAGCTGCGACGAGCGAAGACACGTTTTAATTGCATGTTGGGACTCCGATTCGCCCCTTGCAAAGCTTATAACAGACGTTGGGGCGGTAATGGATTATCCGGTGATTCCCATGCTCTCTTGGCTAGCCGACCTGGATTTCGAGTACAAAGTTGGGATCGCCGTCTTCGTCTCAACGGTCTCCGCCTACGCCGTCCTCCTCTACCTCGGCCGCAGGTGGAGGAGGAGGCTCGAGGCAGAGGGGGTCACCTACTGGAAGGCGCCGAAGGGGGAGAGGGTCGCGGAGCTGATGCGGGGCGTCTGGGAGCCGAGGAAGGTCTCTCTGCTCTACGGCCTCGCCTACTTCAGCAACGGCTACGTCAGGACCTCGTACAGCCTCTGGATCCCCGTCTTCCTCCTGAACGTAGTCGGCGTGAGCACGCTGGAGGCGGCCCTCTTCGTCGGCCTGATGTACGTCTCCTGGTCGTGGAAGATGTTCATAGGGTTCGTCGCGGACTACGTTCCGGTCCCCTGGCGCGGAAGGAGGTACAGGAGGCTGCCGTGGTTCGCGATCACGGGCCTCCTCTACCTCGTGGGGATCCTGGTCATGCTCCTCGGAAACATGGAGGAGGCCCCAGTGTGGACCGTCACCTTCCCCGCCGTGGTCACCGTCCTGGCCGCCGGGGCCTTCTACGACATGGCCGCCGACTCCTACGCCGTCGACGTCACGCCCCCGGAATACCACGCCCGGGTGATGGGTGGCGTCAGCACGGCAAGTCAGTCCATCGGGTCGGCCCTGGCGACGATCCTGCCCCTTTACTTTCTCGGGGTGGGCGGGTACAAGCTCGTCTTCGTAGTCGCGGGGCTCACTGGGCTCACGTCGCTACTCTTCCTGACGGCGAGGGAGCCCGAGCTGGAGAGCGAGCGGGTTTTCAGCCGCCGGGCCATCGCCTTCACCTTCACGGAGAAGACCGTCATACTGGCGGCCCTCGTGATGTTCGCCAGGGCCTTCACCCCTCAGAAGATCACGGCGCCCCTAGGCGGCATGTTCACGTTCACCATAAGGGAGGTCGTGAGCGCCGACCCGTCCACGGTGAGCGTCCTGGGCCTTGCGGCGACCCTCGCCGGTCTCCCCGGGGCCCTCCTCGGCGGCTCGATGGCCGACAAGCACGGCCACAAGAGGATGTTCGTGATCTCCAGCGTCGCCTTCACGGGGGTAGGCCTCCTCTGGGCGACCCTCGCCAGGGGGGCCGTGCTCTGGTTCGTCGTCGTCGCGATGATCTCCAGCTTCCTCGAGAGGTTCTGGACAGGGACGATCTACGCCCTGATGGCGGACGCGACGCCCCTCGCCCTCTCCTCGACCGTCTACCAGATGTACATGTCATGGGCCTGGATAGGGAACATCCCGGCGTCCATCCTCATGGGGTACCTCCTGGGATTCGACCTGGGCGTCACCGCCGTAGTCATGTCGGCCCTCACCTTCACGGTCCTCGTCCTCGGCTGGCTCATCCAGCCGTTCGAGGCCGGAAAGGCAACAAAGGTCTGAACGACAAACTCATCTTCGGTTAAACACGCATAGATGTAATTAGCTCGACATCGAGACATGGGTTTGGTAATTCAAGTTTATTAAGAGCAGGAATACAATGTGGAAGGCACATGATTGATGACTACTACACCTCAAGAAAATCACAGCTTCTGAGAGATTTCGACAAAACGGTGAAACGCGTGAGAAGGGTGCTCACATCTCGTTATGGTGTTGACTCAACCGATGCCATGATAAGGGAGACAAGGCTGGAGTACGAGGGCCTCATACCGCAGCTGCCCTACGTCGGAGGCAGAAAGCCCTTCACGGAGTTCGTCGTCGCGACGGCTCAATTCCTAGCGATGTACAGGGTGCTCAAGAACCACGGAAGGACAGTCGAGGAGGCCGGGAAAACGATCTACGAGGCATGCGAGGAGCTTCTGGATTCCTACCCCCGATTCGTGCTGCGGCTGGTCGGCAACATGAACTTCTCCAGCAGGCACCTGAAGGCCCTGCGGAAGCGGGCCACTGAGTCGCAGAGACGCGAGAACCCCGACGACTACGTTTACGCCTTTGTCGAGGGCGACGGCAGGGAGTTCGACTTCGGCGTGGATTACACGGAGTGCGCAACCCTTAAATTCCTCATCAGGCAGGGGGCGCCCGAGCTCGCGCCCTACACCTGCCTCGTAGACATCCTCTACAGCGAGAGGTTTGGCTGGGGGCTGGTGCGCACCATGACGCTCGCCGATGGCTACCTGAAGTGCGATTTCAGGTTCAAGAAGGGCGGAGTCACGAGGGTTGCCTCCCGGGTGTCGGTGAAGAATAGCTCGTGAACCTATCGCTTCTCAAGGTGTCTGAGAGGCGCTGAGAGATTCGAGTCACTCTTTTCAGCGAGTTAGGAGAGGTGCCCTTAGAAAAACGTGAGGGAAGCAGCCGAGGAATAAGTAATCAAAAAATCTTCTTGAACCATCATTTAATAAGACTCAGGCCACGACCGCCCTGATCGCCTTGACTATCTTCTCTTTGTTCGGCAGGATGTGCCTTTCCAGCGTCGGACTGAAGGGTATCGGGGTGTTCGGCGTGGCCACCCTTGAAACTGGGGCCCTCAGATGCCTGAACCCCTTCTCAGCTGCGATTGCCGCTACCTCGGCGCTGAAGCCGCACCTCTCGTAGTCCTCGTCCACGACGACGAGCCTCCCCGTCTTCTGCAAGGAGCGGAGTATCGCCTCCTCGTCTAGGGGAACAATCGTCCTAGGATCCAAGACCTCGACGCTCACGCCGGGCCCGAGCTCGTCCGCCGCCCTGACCGCCTCTCCCACCATCAGGCCCGTCGCGACAACGGTCACATCGCTCCCCTCCCTGACCGTGTTCGCGACGCCGAGGGGCACCGTGTAGGCGCCTTCTGGCACCGGGCCCTCCATCCCGTACAGGAGGCGGTGCTCCATGAAAAGGACGGGGTTGTCGTCCCTGATGCCGCTGATGAGGAGCCCCTTCGCATCGTAGGGGTTCGATGGGACGACGACCTTTACGCCCGGCACGTGGGCGAAGAGGGAGTAGAGGGCCTCGGAGTGGGTCGCGCCCGACGAGGTCCCGGCGCCGTACGCCGCCCTCAGGGTCAGGGGAACCCTCACGGCCCCGCCGGACATGTAGTGGGTCTTCGCCATCTGGTTCAGGATCTGGTCCATGGCGACCAGCCCGAAGTCGACGAGCATGAGCTCCACGACAGGCCTCATGCCGAGGATGGCGGCGCCGACGCCGAGCCCGATGAACGCCGTCTCGGATATCGGGGCGTCCCTCACCCGCTCCCTCCCGAACTCCTCCCTCAGGCCCTTGGTCGCGGGCCTCCAGCCGCTCGAGACGTTCTCCCCGAAGACTA
>CAZPMB010000126.1:0-4177 GCA_964587735.1 uncultured Candidatus Bathyarchaeia archaeon
ACGAGCTGCCGAAGCTGAGAATGCTCCAGAATCATATCCCTGATCCGGTGCACCCTCTCCATGAGCGGGCTGCTCGCCGCCCTACCCTCCAGAGCCGCATCCGTCCGCCCAACGGCATCGGCAATCGCCTGCCTCCTGGGAGCTCCCTGATCCAACCAAGACAGAAGATAACCCCGCTCAAAGGGAGTTTCGGCCTCATCCGTCTTGTAACCCCGAACATAGACCAACCCCCGCCTCTCATACCGGCGAACGTTCGCCATGATGTCCCTAGGCTTCACGCCGAAACCGGCCAGAGCATCCGTGACATCCCTGCTGAAAAAGGCCAGCCCGCCATTCTCCTCGAAGCCCAGAACCCTCTTCGCCTTACTCATCGCCCCGCCGCCGCGGGGATCGAGATACTCCTCCGAGAAACCCACGTACCGACGACCATCCACCACGACTTCGCCCACGCCCTCAGGCCCCAGCACGTACATGTGGAAAGGCCTCGTGTGCTGAGAAACCCCGCCCCTGCCCCTGAGGACCCGTTCATGCGAGAGGATCGGCCTCGCCGTCCGAAGAACGAGACCCCTCCTCCAGCAACGGTCTAGGGCACAGTAAACCTGGTTCCGGGAAAGACCGGTCCCCCTCACGATCTCCCTGCAGCTCATCGAACTGCCGTCGACCAGAAACGCCAGAATCGCGGCCTTGGACCTCCCATACCGGCCCATTTCGCTCGTAAAACTAAAACGAAACGATAAATTTAAACCTTAGAAGGAAACAGCCGGAAAAAGCCAAACAGGGGAAGAAATAAAACCAAATAATACCCCAAAAGGACCCCTGAAAACATCCCTTTAGGCGAAAAGTGACAGCGGGCCCGGGGGGATTTGAACCCTCGATCTCCGGCTTAGAAGGCCGGTGCCTTGTCCTGACTTGGCCACGGGCCCCTTCAAGGAATAAAGCCCTCAGGCTAATAAGAGTTATAGAAAAAACCGCCGCCTCGTGATGTGGCGCCTGCAGCCAAGTTTAAGCGGATTGTGGACTGTGCTCATCCGCCGTGGCAAACCTTTTCCGATGTCGGATAGTATTCTCAAATCGATCTGGGCCCTCGATCCAGAGATCCTCGGAGGCGATTATCCACGTTCAAGGTGTTGGTCGTCGGTCAGGGCGCGAGGGAGCACGCCATCGCTAAGAAACTGGCGGAGGGGGACGTCGAGCTCCACTCGGCCATGGCGCACAGGAATCCCGGGATCGCGGGGCTCTCTAAGCGCTCGGAGATCATGGACATAACGAACCCGACGCTCTTTGACGTCTTCGGGGAAGTGGACATAGCCTTCATCGGGCCCGAGGCACCGCTCGCCGCCGGCGTCACAGACCGACTTAGCGAGATGGGGGTCCCGGTGGTTGGGCCGACCAGGGAGGCGGCGAGGCTTGAGTGGAGCAAGGCGTTCGCCCGCCAATTCCTCGAAGATCACGGCATTGATGGGAACCCGGAGTTCAGGATATGCAGGAGCCTGGCCGATGTCAGGGGCTTCCTCAGGGGCCACAAGGAGGTCGCGGTGAAGCCCGACGTCCTCACAGGGGGAAAGGGGGTGAGGCTCACGGGGGAGCACCTCCACTCCGCCTCGGAAGTCGAGGCGTACGCCCTTGAGCGGATAAGGGAGGACGGCCTCGTGGTCATCGACGAGAAGCTCGTGGGGAGGGAGTTCACCCTCCAGGCCTTCACGGACGGGAAAAGGCTCGAAATGATGCCCCTCGTGAGGGACTACAAAAGGGCCTACGACGGCGACAAAGGGCCGAACACCGGAAGCATGGGCAGCTACAGCTGCCCCGACCACGGCCTACCAGACCTGTCTAGGGCTGCGGTGCACAAGGGTGCAGAAATCATGGAGGGCACGATCAGGGAGCTCTCAAGATCCGTCGGCGCCTTCAGGGGCGTCCTCTACGGGGGATTCATGGAGACGGAGAGGGGGGTCTTCCTCATCGAGTACAACTCGAGGTTCGGCGACCCGGAGGCCATCAACGTCCTGGCCCTCCTCGGGAAGCCCCTGATCGACGTCGGATGGGAGGTCGTCGACGGAAGGCTCACCAGGCCCCCTTTCGAGGGCCGGGCTACGGTCTGCGTCTACCTCGTTCCAGAAGGTTACCCGACGAACCCCAGGAAGGACGCGAGGGTCGAGATAACGCCTCCCCGGCGCTCCGAGCTCTACTTCGCATCGGTCCAGGAGGCGGATGGCGCAATCAGAACCACATCTAGCCGCTCCATCGCCCTTCTGGCGAAGGGGCGGACCGTCTCCGAGGCGAGGGAGAAGGTCTACTCGGACATGCCCTGCATAAGGGGTGAGCTGTACTACAGGAAGGACATAGGCTGGGGGGTATAATGGGACAAGCCCCCATCGGAGACGTTATTAATGCTGGGTAGGACACATATTCAGTCAGGAGGGAGAGGGTGATGGCGGATGCATACAAGCTCGCGGAGCTCGAGGCCGTTCTCTACGCCTCGGGGAGACCCATCAGCCTAACCGCCCTTTGCGAGTATCTGAAGCTCCCATCAGAGAAGGAGGTCTCCGACCTCCTGGGCAAGCTCTCCGAGGCCTACGAGCGCGATGGGAGCCCCTTGGAGGTGAGCGAGGTCACCGGGGGGAGGGTGGTCCTCCAGCTGAAGCCGGACTACACGAAGCAGGCAAGGCGATTCTCCATCAAGCCCCTCCTCACTTCCGGCCCGCTCAGGACCCTCTCGTACATCGCCTACAACCAGCCGGTGGACCAGAAGCATGTGGCGGAGGCCCGCGGGAGCCAGTCATACAGCCACCTCAGGGCCCTGAACCAGATGGGGCTGATCTCGAAGGAGAAGCAGGGCAGAAACACAACGATCAGGACGACGATCGACTTCGCCGACTACCTCGGACTCAGCCCGGATCGATCATCGATGAAGAGGCAGCTCAGGAACATCTTCCGGAAGCTAGAGGTCCAGGAGCTCGAGAAGAAATAGGCCCTCCAACACAACCTACACAGGGCGAAAAGGATCCCCAAAATTGTCTAATTTTGTTCAGTGGCCTCCTTCATATTCGTACATGAAAATCGTGGCAATCACCCTACCGAACGCGAAAATTGGTTGAGGCTATTTATTCATGGTTCCTTGAAAATGAGGTTCTTGTCAAAGGAATTCGATGTCTACGAGGTCCTTTGCGCCGTCGAAGTACCTCATGACGTTCGCGCCCTTCTCGGTGATCCCGTACCTCACCCTCGACTTGTTGCTCTCCGTGTCGCCGACCTCGCTGAGGAGACCCTGCTTCACCATGCTGCTCAGGAGCTCCTGGGTCGGCTTCCAAGAGAGGTTCGCCGCGTACATGATGCGGGTCGGCTTGTCGACCCCCTCGCTGACCGCTGAGAGAACGCTTAATACTATGTCTAGCTTGGATCTTCGCCGTTGCATCTGTTTTTCACCGAGAGGCCAGGCGGCCTTATCTGTACTACCAAAATGGATATTTAACCTAAATTAATCCCTGATACTGTTCCAGAATAAGGATGGAAAGGTCCGAAAGGCGGGGATGGAGGCCTGAAATGTGGGCATGCGGTTCAGGATAGACGACGAGATCCTGTCGAGGTACCATAGGGTCAAGATAGGGGTCCTCGTCGGTCGGGGCTTGAGGGTCGAGGGGCGGAACCCCCTCATCGAGGAGCTGAAGCGCCAGGCAATCCGGGATGCGGCGGACGCCGTCGGATCCGGGTCGGTGACCTCGCACCCATTCATCGCCTCCTGGAGGGAGATGTACCGGAGCTTCGGGACCAGGCCGGGGGACTACAGGCCGTCGGCCGAGGCGCTCCTCAGGCGGGCGCTCAAGGAAGGTATGCTGCCCCTCATCAACACCGCCGTGGACGCCTACAACATAGTCTCCATCAGGCGCCTCATCCCGATGGGCGGCTTCGACCTCGACAGGGTCCAGGGCGCCATAACCCTGAGGCTCTCAGGCGGCGGAGAGGCATTCCTACCCCTGGGAGCTTCGGAGCCCGAGGAGACCTATAGGGGGGAGCCCGTGTACGCCGACGGGGCGAGGATCCTGACCCGCCGATGGAACCACAGGGACTGCGATGAGACGAAGATAACCGTCGAGACCTCGAACATCGCGATGTTCGCCGACGGCTCCCCGGAGATCCCCCGCGAATCCGTCGAGGCGGCCATGAACGACCTCAGGTCCCT
>CAZPMB010000127.1:0-4133 GCA_964587735.1 uncultured Candidatus Bathyarchaeia archaeon
GGCGCGTAGCAGGTATCCGCCTTCACGAGCTCGTACCAGCACATGTTCTTCTGGATCGCAAGTGAGAGGGCGTTTATCCTCTGGGTGACCTCCTCGCCTCCTATGATCTGGCCGCCCACAATGTGCTTGCTCTCCCTCTCCAGGAGGATCTTCACCACGATCGGCTTTGCCCCCGGGTAATAAGGTGCCCTAGTGTGGCCCCTGACCTTGCCCACGATAATGTCCAGTCCGTATTCGCGGGCCCATGACTCCGTCAGTCCAGTCGCCCCGACCTCGAAGTCGAACATCTGCGAGACCACGGAGAATAGGGCGCCGGGGTAGGTAGAGTACCCTCCGGCCGCGTTCACTCCGGCGACCCTCCCCTGCCTGACGGCCGTTGCCCCCAGCAGCGGGAGCGCCGGGCTGTGGGTTATCGGATTCGTGGTCTCGGCGCAGTCTCCGGCCGCGTATACGCCTTTGACGCTCGTCTCCATCCTCCTGTTTGTCTTGATTCCACCGGTCACGCCTATCTCTATCCCCGCCTCCTTGGCAAGACCAACGTTAGGCCTCACGCCGGTGGCGTTGATGACCAGGTCCGCGGGTATCTCCATGCCCCCTGCGCTGACCGCCCTGGCCCACTCGCCCCCGAGGATGGCGTCCGCCCTGTGCCCCAGAACGAGCTCAACGCCCCTCTCCCTGAAGTGCTTCTGGACCTCCTCGGCCATGTCCGCGTCGAAGGTCTTTGCTAGGATCGTTGGCTGGGAGTTGACAACGGTCGTCCTTAGGCCCATGGTGATGAAGGCCTCCGCTATCTCCATGCCCACGTAGCCCGCTCCTATGACGGCGGCCGAGCGCGCGTTCTTCATCGCCTTGGCTATGCCCTCCCCGTCCTCGAGGGTGTGGAGGGCGAACACCCCCTTCTTGTCGAGGCCCTCGATCGGTGGCCTGAGCGGGCTCGCCCCCGTCGCGATGACGAGGCTGTCGTACTCCAAAGTCTCTTTCCCGCCGTCCTTCACCTGAGCTTCGACTGTCTTACCCTTGACGTCGATTGTGGTCACCCTCGTCTCGGTGCGGAGGCCGAGCTTCATCAATCTGTACAGGGAAATCGGGTAGACGACCAGCTTCTCGAAGGACGATATCCTGCCGCTGAGGACGAAGGGGAGGCCGCACCTGGAGTACGTCGGCACTGACTCGTCCGTTACCACGGTGACCTCGGCCCCCCTGTCCTTCTTCCGGGCCATAATCGCCGCTTCGACGCCCGCCGAGTTCGCCCCGATCACGACGATACTTCTCGACATTTCGCCCAGTCTTCTAACCACTCCGGGATATAGAAATGTTTACAATCAACAGGAGGCTGGAGCGAGGGGACCCAACGCCGGTCGAAGTCCGCCGGGCTTCTAAGCCCTAGTTCGCTTCCTAGTCTGCCTCGATCCAGCTGAACTTGCTCTGAAGCGTCTTCGGGTAGTACTTTCTCCAGTCGAAGTCTACCCTCTTTCCCCAGTCGAGGTAGATACGGGGGTCGATGTAGCTCTTCAGGGAGGTGCCGAGGTTGTAGTCCTTGGTCTCCTCCTGAGCCTTTATCTGGAGCCTCAGCCTCTCGATGGCTTCCGTGTCACGCTTCACGCCGTTCTCCAGCTGCCCATTGAGGGTCTTCATCCTCTGGTCGTGGCTCGTCTTCAGCTTGCTGACGCGCTGACGCTGGATATCGATGGCCTTCTTCTCGGACGCGATGCCCTTCTCCAGGGCCTTGGACTTACCCGAATCTGCACTCTCATCGAGCTGTTGCTCATATTCCTTCAGTTTGGTCTCGTGTTCCCGAAGCGCCTGCCCGTACTTATCGAGCATCTCTGAGTGCTTCTTCTCGATTTCCTCGATCCGCAGTCGGAGCTTCGTCTCCTTCTCCTTCGCCTTAGCCTGCTGCGCCTTCAGCCGGTCCCTATTCCTCTGGAGCGAGGACTCCCAGGTCTTAGGGATGGTGCGCTTGTGGTTGCAGACCCTGGCCGCATCCAGGTTCGCCATCGTCGCGGCGTACTTTTTAATATACTCCGGCTCGTCACGTCGGACCTCGGTCTTTTTCAGACTGGTCTCAACGGCGGTAGAGGCGTAATGGGTTCTGAAGACCTTCGCCGAGAGGCCCGTCATCACCTCGTCGAGGAAGTCGCTTACGCGCTTGGAATCGACGCCCTCGAAGAGGGGGGCGTCCGGATTAGCGCTGAATTCTCTCAGGTTGACGATGATCTGTTCTGGCATCTCGGTGCGGAGCAGGTGCCGGACGGAGTCCTTGCCGAGGAAGTCAAAGGTCACCGTGCCGTCGCCGTTGAAGGTTATATGCTCGGGCTTGAGGGTCGAGGCGCCTATCGTCTCAGCCTCCTCATCCTCGTCCTTCTCGTCGCCTACCCTGAACTTGCAGCGATCGATGAGGAAAGTGACCGTCGCCGTCTTCCTCCTCCTGGGGTCCTCGTGGCCGAGGTTCTCCAGGATGTGCCTTCGGACCCTCCTCAGGTTGTCCCTCAGGTCCCTGGCCTTGTCGAACTTCTCGACATCCTTCTCCTGCTTCAGGGGGGAGGAGTCGGACGGCCAGACGTACTTCATCTTTCCGCTGAGCCTGTCTCTCCACCTGGCGATCCACATTGTGTCAGGCTCCCAGACTACGGCCTTCCACTCGCCCGGCGGCCTCGGGGCATCGGGTGAGAGATTGAGCTCTATGTCGCCGTGGCGTGGGCCCTCCTTCCAGCTTCCCCTCCTCGGATGCTTGCCCCGGCCCATGAAGATGCTGCTCGGCTCAACGGTATAGTTGCCTATCTCCATCCTGACGCCGTCGACCATGGCCCAGCCGTATTTCTCCTTGTTCTCCTCCCGGGAGGCTTTCCTCTGGGCCACCTGAGCCTTCCTTTCCTCCCTCGTCAGGCTGACCCTCCGCTCGCGCTCCTCGAGCACCGCCTTGTGGATTGCAGAGTAGCCAACATCGCCGGAGTTGACCTCAATCCCCAGGACCTTCGAGAAGTCGTTGTGGAAGTTCTCGGCGAATTTGGGGTCATCGACGTACGGCGTCCCGATCTTCTTGGCCCAGGCCGTCGCCATCTCCTCCTGCTCGTCTGTGAGATGGATGGTCTCCCCCCTAACGTCTATTTTCAGGCCCAAGCCTTTGTACCTGGGCGGCACCAGGACGCCGTTGTGGTGCAGCTGCTTCATCGGCGCCATCAGGACTCCCGAACTTGCGAAACAGACACCGACGTAGCGTATAATGGTTTCGAGTTATGAGGGGACTACCTACAGCCTGCGGATGAGTCTATGCCCGCGCCCTTTTCCGGACAGCGACGAAAATGTTGTATCTCCTGGAAGAATAGAATCTCCTAGGCCTCTTCCCCAGGATCTCCCGTATTTTCTTCATCGAGGTCAGGTTTTTGCCCGCTAGGACGAGGGCGAACCTCCGCTTCGTGTACTCGTCGTCGGGTTCGATCTCGTTCCTCTTCGCCGTCCTGGTGTACCTGTTGGGGTAGTTGAAGATCAGGCGGCCTCCCGGGCTCAACAGCCCGAAGAGGCCCTGGATGGCCCGCCCGATGTCCCCCACGTAATGCAGGGTGGAGAAGCACGTGACCACGTCGAATTTATCCTTCGTCCTCGGGTTCGGGAGGATGTCCTGTTCGAAGTGGAGGTTCACGAGCCCAAGATTCTTGGCTTTCTCCCTGTTCTTCATGAGGATCGACGCCGCTGTGTCGTATCCGAAGAATTGGATCTCCGGGAACCTCGCTGCCAATTCGAAGAGGGGCCGTTGCGGGGCCGCATCCGAAGTCGGCGAAGCGTTTTATTTCCTTTGTTTTTATGGCTGCCTCCAGCCTCGCGGCCATCTCGACGGCGAACTGCTTGACCCCCTTGGGCTCGTCCCTCTCTCTCCAGTGCTCATCCCAGTCTATCGGGGTCAATTCCTTCTTCGCGTCCTTCTCTTGGGACCCCTGGAGCCCAGGATATTTCCCCCTTATCTCCGCGTCCATCATCTTGGCGACCATGATGTTGTTGATGAGGACGTGCCTCACCCCGAGGAGTTCCGTTATCTCGGCCGGCCTCTGGTCCTGGGTCACCAGGATGAGTCCGTGCCTCCTTGCGTGCTCCACGACGTCCCTGTCCCTCGCCCCTCCGAGCCCCGCCTCCTGGGC
>CAZPMB010000128.1:0-4108 GCA_964587735.1 uncultured Candidatus Bathyarchaeia archaeon
CGTAGTTCCAGACGTGGGTGCAGTTCATCGGGCAGCAGCCGATCGTCTCGCTGCACCCCTCGAACGCGTGGAAAGAGCCGTCCTCCAGCCTGAGGCACGTGTTGGTCCTGATGGTGCTCATCTGGCTCGAGGCAGCGTCGAGGACGATACCCGGCAGTGTCGAGCCGAAGAGGGCGTCGTGGAAGAGCCTCGTCCCATCCCTGAGCCGGCCGAAGTGCGCCATCGTGTATCGTGCGACATCCCATGCGTCCCTCCACTGGGTGGCGTACCAGTTTCGCAGCATCTTCCCTCTGAAATCCGGGTGCCTATCCCACTCATTCACATTGTTTGGGAAGTGCCATGCGATGACAAATGGGACCTCCACATACGCGCCCGGCTCGAGCTCGACGAGGGCACCTACGGATCCAACATCCGTTTTACCCTCGGGGCTGGGTGTGCCGTCGCCTCTGTCTTCCAGGCGGCCGTCCTCCGAGAAATCGTTCCAGAACTGCTGGATGTCGTCCCACCACTCGCCCCTGACCCATCGGGGTGTCTGCGTGAGGGGCTTCCAGCTCGTTGCTAGCGCCATGGAGCCGAACCCTGGATCCTCCTCGCCATACTTGGACGAAGTCATCCTGACTCCCCTCAGGCCGTCTTCACTCAAGCACTCGTTGAGGTTCCCACCAAAGCCCTCCCACGGCCTCTGGGGCTCGACCCCCCTGCCGTAGCCGATGGCGTTGCAGAGGGATAGGCAGACGGTCGCCGGCACGCGGGTTTTACCTGTGTTTCTCAGTTTGTAGACTAGGATAGCCACCGGGAGTCCGGAGTCCTTCGAGTTCAGCGGTATCATCGGGTTGAAGGCTTCCAGAGATATATTGAGGGGGATATCGTCGTCCCAGAAATCAACCCAGGCGAAGGGGTATTCCCCTCGGAATCGAGCGTGCTTCAGGCGGGGTAGGCCTATTGCCGTCGTGCGGTCAAACCCGTGTTGGCCGGTAAAAGGGGGTAGGGGGCGCGCCTCCAGTACCTTAGAGATCGGCTTGTCGCCCCCGACCCAGAGGGCAGGAAAGGTGTAGGGCAGCCGGCTACCCTTGTTGGGGCGGTTGAAGATCTCCCAGTCTCTGAGGTCGCCGTATCCGCCCAGCGACACGGTCCCCGTCCCGATGCCGCCCAATGGGAACGCTGCCTCCCTGAGCCCCGCCCCCTCGTAGGTGCGCTGGCCCTCGCGAAGCAGCTCCTTCATCGGGTAAGGCCGAGCTTCTCCAGGCATGAAGACACCTCAAAAGGATCCGTCTTTCTAAACTCTGCCTCGTTCATATAAGGCCTTTCAAACTTGGGATGTTAGATTTGGGTTTTGAACTCGTATGCAACCCCTGTTTAATTGGAAAGTTCTCAAATCATTGTGTAGTTGTTCTGTGTAAGGGGATTTAACTAGAAAGGTTCGGGCCTAAACCTTGATGCTGAGGATGCCGCGTTTCAGCAGGAGGTACATGATGATGCTGGATACTATGAACTCCCCAGCCATGTAGCTTCCATTGTACAGCGTCGAATACAACAACGGGGTCATTCCCTCCGGCGTGTACATGTACCAGAATATTATGCCCGAAACCCAGTGGCAGAGGAACCGACCGGCCGAGCCGACCGCGACCCCGATGAGGGGTGCCTTCCTGAAGAAGCCGGCTAGCCCTATGCATGCGAATGGTAGAGGGTAGTCGAGCAGCACCTGCGCCGGGTTCAAGATGTATGGCTCCAAGGCAAGCTGCACCATCCCGTGGACCGCCCCGGTGAAGACGCCTAGTGCGGGGCCGTGCCTTAAGGAGAACAGGACGAGTGGCACCATGCTTCCCAGAGTCAGAGAGCCCCCGTAAGGCAGCCAAAACACCTTGATGTAGCTGAGAACAGTTCCGAGGGCGACAGTCACCGCGGCCTCGGCAATGACCTTTGTATTTATCTCCGTTCCTTTCATATCTCTCCCTCCGCCGGTATTACCCGGATCAGGTTCAAAGGGTCGACGCTCTGCGTCCTCTCAGCAGGGCTCTCGCCCAGCTCCCCCTCCCCTCAACACAGGTTCGTCCATTTATAAGGATTGCCAGAACAGACGAATGTTCCGAGAGAAGGCCGTGGTTATAAATTCGGTGGCCGATCTTGCCATTTTATGTCTCGAAAATTTGGCAGTGAATGGATGTTGTTATCTATCATTAAGCCATAATCATGTTATGAGGCGAGGATTTATTGGCCGAGGGTTTCTCGAAAGGGCTCCGACACGAGGTCGCCTACATCTGGGATAGGATACATGGCCACCCGTTCCTCATCGAGATGGGCAATGGCGTTCTTCCCCTCGACAAGTTCAGGTTTTACATGAGACAGGACTATGTCTACCTGATGGAGTTCGCCCGCTGCTTGAGCCTTGCCACCGCCAAGGCGGGCGACAGGGAGACGATGAGCGCCTTAGCCTCCTTGCTCAACTCCAGCCTGACCGTAGAGGTGATGATGCTCGAGAGGCTCGGCGAGAGGCTCAACATCACCCCAGCCCAGCTTAGGACGACGGAGCCTGCCCCGACGAACGTGGCCTACACGAGGCACCTCCTCTTCGCGGCCAACTCCGGGACGATCGGGGAGATAATGGCCTCCATGCTCCCATGCATGTGGACCTACCAGGAGATAGGCGAGAGGTTAGGAGCGAAGGCGGCCCTGAGGGAGAATCCGATCTACAACGACTGGTGTTTGGTGTATCGGTCCCAGAGCTACATCGACCTGGTAAAATGGTACAGGGATCTCACCGACAGATCGGCCTCCGAGTCAGGCGCCCCAGTCAGGGAGAAGATGAAGGACCATTTTGTTCTGAGCAGCAAGTATGAGTATATGTTCTGGGACATGGCCTACAGGAGGGAGACATGGCCGATCTGAGCCTCTGAACGAAGGACCGATCCGAAAAGCCTGTTTTTATGGCTCGTTCGAGGAGTCGAGCCTTATGACGACGTCCATCCGGGAGGCCAGCAGCTCCATCAGGGCCCTCTCTCTCCGAGAGACCCCAGTCCCGTGGTCCTTAGAGAAGAACTCACCGTAATACCCATTGGCGATGAACGTACCTGCCATCGCCGCGACGGCTAAGACGAGTTCAGCGGAACCCGACTGCAGGTAAATGGAGACATCATTGATGAACAACACAGGAGTTGGCCTTTCCACGTAATTCTCGATCAGGGGCCTTATCCTCTCGACGTTCAACTTGACCATTGAGAGGAGCTCCTTGGCCGAATGCGCCTCGAGCCTCGGCGTCATAACCTCAGTCGGTACCAGATACCTTACATCCTTTAATGTCGCGGTGAACTCTGAGAGGCGCCCCCCTATGCTGAGCCCCTTCACCATCTTTGTCCTTGGGGCCATGTCTATAATGGTAATGTCCTTGGAGATCCCGAGCCCAACGGCCTCCTCCAGCAGCTCCACCGTCAACTTGGTCTTCCCCGTCCTCACGTTCCCCATGATGAGGGTCTTCTTACCGGCGAGCTCGCTGAAAGAGTGCTTCATCGGCAGGTGTTGTGCCTCCCTCACTTCCGCGCTTCTGACAGTTTCTTAGCGACCTTGACGGCCCTCTCGGCGACATCGACCGCCGTCCTACCAAGAAGGGTGATCACGGGCTCCTTGCCCCAGTCTCCGAGGTGGTAGATGACGTCCGGGGCCCTGCCGGCGCGTCTCACCGCCTGCTCTGCCCCCCAGATGGTGGACATCCCCTCCATTTCCTTGACCTCTGGTGGCTCTTCCCTCCTGTCGTAGAACGAAGTGACGAGGCCCAGCTCCCTGCACGCCCTCACCGCCTCCTCCGAGTATCTAATGTTCACCCCTGCCCTCTTCTCAAGGTCGAACCTCTTTATGGCTAGGATCGTCCTCGACACGTGTCTTGAGACCCCATACCCAGGACAGCCGGCAGCCCTGACGCCTCGACCAAACCTGATAATGCGCCCGTCGACCGCCGCCACATCATCAGGGTTCGTCGCGTATGAAAGGGCCATCCCAATATTCATCTGGACCTCCGGGACGAGGAGCCCCGCCTCTGGGCAACCCTCCAAGATTCCGATAGCGTCCCTTACGCTCTTGAGCACTGAGTACCTCTCGGCGTCGTTGTATAGGTTCG
>CAZPMB010000129.1:0-3788 GCA_964587735.1 uncultured Candidatus Bathyarchaeia archaeon
GGCATCCCAAAAATTGGCGTGCCCTCGACTACCCCGAAGAGGGTCGGCTTCCCCGGCTTCACGAGCAGCCCGTGGAAGAGGACGTGTCCGAGGGATTCGATCGCGTCGACAAACAGGTCCATCGTCCCCACAGAGCTCCCCCCGGAGAATACCCCAATGTCATTAGAAGATGCTTCAAGAACGGCGGCCCTTATGGCATTATCCTCGTCAGGCACGATGCTCTTCCTGATGGGGGTACATCCGTTCGCGGAGATGACCGAAGCCAGGGTGTAGGAGTTGACATCGTATATCTGGCCTGGCTGCAGGCTCCCGCCGAGGGGCCTCACCTCCGACCCTGTCGAGTAGACGGCGACCCGAGGCCTCTCGAGCACTTCCACGGACTCGATGTTTAGAGCTGCGAGGACACCGATCTTCGCCGGCGTCAGGGCCTCCCCAGCCGCTACGACGACATCACCCCTCTTGATGTCCTCACCCTCCCTTGATATGTTCGCGCCGGGGTACTCTGGGCGCTGGATCTCGACGGCGTCTCCATCGAGAAGCGTGTACTCGACCATCACGACGGTGTCGCACCCCTTTGGGATTGGGCTGCCTGTCGCTATCTGCACGCACTCGCCTCTTTGGACCTCGCCCTCGAAGAGCCCGCCCGCATGCTGGACCCCGATGAGCCTGAGCCTCCTGGGGGACGTTGAAGAGGCCCTAAACGTGTCCTCGGCCCTCAGCGCGTAGCCATCCATGGCCGACCTGTCAAAGGGCGGTACATTGAAGCCGGCGACGGCATCGACGGCGAGAACCCTTCCCGCCGCCTCTTGGATAGATACCTTCTCGACCCTGTTTATCCTAGCGACGTTCTCATCTATGATCCTCAGCGCGGCCTCGCGATGGAGGAGGCGTTTGAAAGGCCTCATGCTCATTCCCTCCCCAGCTCCCATAGCATATGCCCTAAAGAGGGTAAAATAATCTCCTTCAGGGCGGTCTCCATGGCACTACTGGACCCTGGGAGGCAGAAAACGATCTTGCCCTTAGCTATGCCAGCGATTGCCCTGCTCATTATCGAGGCGACGCCTAACTCATCGTAGCTGAGCCGCCTGAATAGCTCCCCGAAGCCCTCGATCTTCTTCTCTAAGAGGCTGGATGCGGCGTCAACGGTCTTGTCCCTTGGCCCGATGCCCGTGCCCCCGCTGGTGATGATCACCTGGATCCTCTTGTCCAACAGCAGGCTCTCAAGCGCCTCCTGAATCTTCCCCGCCTCGTTTCCGATCATTACATATGCCGCCACCGTATGCCCCGCCTCCTCGAGGAGTTTTAGGGCGACCCTCCCGGTCTCATCGGTCTCAGGCGTCCTCGTGTCACTCGTAATAACGAGGCCGACAACAGCCTTCGCGCTCTGATCCCTCCTGTGCTCCTGCATCCTCAGCCCTTCCTCTTCTCCTCAACTTTGACGTCCGTGATGACCGTCGACGGGTATTGCCCTTCCTCGTCCTTCTCGAGGTACTTCACCATATCCCAGATCGTGAGAAGGGCGACAGCCACGCCCGTGAGGGCCTCCATCTCAACCCCCGTTTTGTAGTCTGCAGAGACATGGCAACGGGCTGATATTGAACCGCCTTTCATCTCGAACTCCACGTCCACTGACGTAATTGGTATGGGGTGGCACAGGGGTATGAGCTCGGGCGTCTTCTTCACAGCTAAAATGCAGGCTATCTCCGCGGCCTGGAGAGGATCCCCCTTCTTAACCTTCCTTTCCCTGATGGCGTCTAAGGTGGTTTTTTTCAGCCGGATCACACCCGAGGCTTCAGCTTCCCTATGGACAATCTCCTTGTCTGAGACGTCGATCATGCGAATCGGGTCAACGCGGACCATGGTGCTCCCCCTCCACCCAGAAGCCCCCCTCTGGGGTCTTCTCCTTCTTCCATATTGGAACCTTCTCCTTGATCCTCTCCAAAACGAATCGGCAAGCGTCGAAGGCCTCTGACCTATGAGCGGCGCTCACCGCAATCATCATTATGTTTTCGGAGATGTCGAGGCTGCCGTATCTGTGGACGATCGCGACATCTTCGACGCCAAACCTTTCGATCGCCTCCTTCCTGATAACCTCCAGCTGCCTCATGGCCATGTCCTCGTACACCTGTATCTCTACCCCGTCGACCTTTCTGCCCTCGGAGCTGTCTCTCACGACGCCAACGAATGTGACCATTGCCCCTATCCCGCTGCTCCTCAGCCGTCGCAGGACTTCGTCGACGGAAAAGTCCTCAGTTGTAACCTTTATCATTTCAACCACCACTCACTGGCGGAAACAGCGCAACGACATCGCCATCGAATAGGCGTGATATGGGGTCTGTATAATCGCCGTTCACCGCCACGAGAATACGATCCAGATCCTGAATTTGCCCGTGGAGGTTTTTCACCTTTTCCAGTAGCCCCCTAACCGTCGAGCCATCCACCATCGCTATTTCCTCCTCAGGACAACCGATAAGGTCGCGTAAGGAGGCGAAGTACCTCAGCCTAATCCTCATTCCCCTCGCCCCAATATGGCCTCCTCCGAGCGATGGCCTCTCTGAACGCCTCGATGATCACTTCCCTCTTCGCGCCCACCCTGATGAGGGAGACCGCCTCGACGTGGTTGTCCCCCCTCATGAGGCAAGGCTTGAGGCGCCCATCGGAGGTCACCCTGAGCCGGGTGCAGTGCCTGCAGAACTGGGAGTTGTGCATCGGCCTCACGACCTCCACTACGGCCCCCCCTTTGAGGTGGTACTGCCTCCTCCTGTGCATCTCCCGTTCTACGACCTTCTTGGCCTTGGCCCCCAACTCCTCCTCAAAAGGACGGAGATCGAAGTGGTACGCCTCCCAATCTTCAGTTCCCCTCTCAAGGGGCTGGTACTCGATGAGCTGGAGGATAGCCCCGACCTCCCTTGAGAAATCGATCATCTCCTCGATCTCGCCATCGTTAACGCCCTTCATCACGACCATGTTCAGTTTCACGGGCCTTAGCCCGCATTCCAGGGCGGTAGCTATGCCCCTTCTGACCTCTGTCAAGGCCTCCCTGCCTATTATCTTGCAGAACACGTCAGGGCGGGTCGAATGGAGGCTGATGTTCACCCTCTTCAGGCCGGCTTTCTTCAGATCGCAGGCCTTCTCGGCCAGACCATATCCATTGGTCGTCATGGAGACCTCATCGACGTAGAGGGCTATCCTCCTCACTACCTCGACGATGTCTTCCCTCAGAAGGGGCTCCCCGCCTGTCAGCTTGATTTTGCTTACCCCGAGCTCGGCGGCGACCGAGACGATTTCTTCTATCTCTTCAGGCGTTAGCTCGCCGCAAGGGTTAGACTCGCCCTCCTGGTGGCAGAAGAAGCAGTCGAAGTTGCACCTCTGGGTGACGCTGATCCTGAGGCTGTTGACGACCCTCCCGTAGGGGTCCATCAGGAGCTCCCTGGGCCTGCTCATCCGTCCGCCTAACCTAACCTGTCTCTTAAGTAGAAAATTGTTATGCCTTTAGGGGTATAACGCCTTGATTCCATCCAAAAACTTATACGATCGGTATATCTAAACATATCGAACTCTGTTCAGACAAGGAGGATGAATGAAATGAAGCAGAGGACAATGGTCATCATCGTTGCCATCGTGCTTGTGGCAGGCGTAGGGGCGGGCTGGTACCTGACCCGTCCACCACCCGTGAAGATGCTGATAGTCTCTACGACCACCAGCCTATACGAGACTGGGTTCCTGGACGTGCTGGAGGATAATTTCGAGGCGAAGTACCCGCAGTACAACGTGAGTTACATCAGCCA
>CAZPMB010000130.1:0-3743 GCA_964587735.1 uncultured Candidatus Bathyarchaeia archaeon
CGTGATCGCCGAGGCCGAGCACGTCTTCGACAGGTCGGTCGGATATGTCACCACGGTTCTGCTGGACCGGAGTCGATACGCCCTACCTGCCGATCTCAGGCGGACGATTGAGCAGGAGCTCCGCAGGGAAAAACTGGGGACGGTGACGGTGCTGTGAAGCTCAACAGAATGACCGTCCTGCTTCTCGTCGCGGCTCTCATCGGCGTCGCCACGGCGGCCAGCATCGGCCTCGTTCAGAGGAGGATCCCGAGCAGGGGCACCGTGTACGTCAAGGTCCTCGGCGTCGAGGCCTACTGGGACCCCGAGTGCACATCGGCGGTCACGGAGATAGACTGGGGAGTCCTCGAGCCCTCCGATATCGCGACCAAGCTCATCTACGTCAGGAACACGGGGAACGCGGCCGTGGTATTGTCCTTGACCACGGAGAACTGGGCCCCCACCAACGCTGGGACCTATATCGCGGTGACCTGGGATGCCGAGGGAGCCACGCTCGACGTCGGCACCACCCTGGCCGCCAGAATCACCCTGAGCGTGTCAGCCGAGATCTCTGGGATCTCCGACTTCAGCGTGGACATCGTGATCGCGGGAAGTGGATGAAGTGCAGTCGGAACGAGTTTCTAGAAGATACGTGAGGAGGCGCAGGAGCAAGCTGGAGATAGCAGTCGAGGTCCTGAGGACCTGCCTTGAGCCGAATCTCCCCACGAGGATAATGTACGCGACCAACACCTCGTGGAACACGTTTCGCGAGATCCTGAAGCCACTACACGAGAGGGGGCTCATCGAGTTCCACGAGATGAGGAGACGCCTCAACGGGGACAGGAACCATCGTATCATGGGCTTTTACGAGATCACGGACAAGGGCAGGAACGTCTTGGCCCAGTTCGAGGACTTCAAGAGGGATCTGTTTGGGTGATCGCTGAAAATGAAGACGGTGAGCCTTGAGGACCTGAAGAAAGGCGACCTGATCCTGGTGAAGTGGATCGATGCCAGCGATATTAAGGGCAGCATCGGAATGCACGAGGCCCGGCCCGAGGTCCACGTGAAGGACTGGGGTATCTACCTCGGCGTCGGCGGCCGCGCCAAGCAGTTCCTCATCGTCGGAAAGGACGTCACCGAGGTCCACCAGGACTGGGGCGCCTCCCGCATCCCCCTCGACCTCATCGAGGAGATAGTCCTCGTCATGCCGCGGGAGGAGGTGGCCCGCCTCATCGCCGAGGTGCAGGTCCTCGGCCCCAGGCGCATCAGGCTCCGAACGTACCGGAGGGAGGTGATAAGGCCTGTATAGGAAACTGAAGGAATGGATCAGGAGCGGCCTCACGAGCCGCAGCGTCGCCTCAGTGGGACCCGAACGAAAGGTTCGATACAAGGAGGTGTCGCCCTCGGAGAGGTTTGTCGTCTCCATAGTGCTGATGATCGTGTTCTTCGTCGGCCTCGTCGCCATCGAGGTCGTCCACATGATCGTCTTCAGGGAGTGGAACGAGGCCATATTCAACGGCATCATGCTCATCGTCGGCAGCCTGATCGGGGCCCTATTCGGCTACAGGGAGGCGACATGAACCCAATAAGAGCCCGAAGGGCCCGTCGCTGGGATGAGAAGAGGGGCTGCTACGTCTACGACGTCAGCTTCAAAACTCGGGCGCCCCTTACGGAGCGGACCATAGAGGTCGCCGAGGCCTTCGGACTGGGCATTGACGAGGAGAAGGAGCACGTCCTGTACCGGGACTTCGAGCTGGAGCTATCAGACGGCGACGTCGTGTACATCGTCGGCGACAGCGGGTCGGGGAAGAGCGTTCTCCTCAGGGCCATAGAGGAGGACCTTGGCGCCGAGGCCGTGAATATCGTCGATGTAGCGATCGATACGGACAAGCCGCTCATCGATACTGTAGGCTCCACCTTCGGGGAGGCCCTTACCCTTCTCTCCAAGGTGGGCCTCAACGACGCCTTCCTATTCCTCCGCAAGTACGGCGAGCTGAGCGACGGCCAGCGATACCGCTACAAGATCGCCAAGATGATCGACTCCGGGAAGAGGTACTGGCTCGCCGACGAGTTCTGCAGCACCCTGGATCGAACCACGGCCAAGATCGTCGCCTACAACATCCAGAGGCTGGCCAGGCGCAGCGGCGTCACCCTGGCGGTGGCCACCACCCACACCGACCTCGAGGAGGACCTGAACCCCAGCATCATCATACGGAAGGGCTGGGGCGAGGAGATCAAGATCGAGTACAGGCCCAACAAGGAGGCCCCCGTCTGCACTGCCTCGAGGAACATAACAATCCGGGAGGGATCCAAGCAGGACTACGAAAAACTGTCCTATCTCCATTACAGGGACAGCCGGGTCCCGGTCCCCCACAGGTTCTTCGCCATGGAGAGGTTCGAGGAGCTCATCGGCGTCATCGCCTACTCGTATTCCCCCGTGGTCGCCGCCGGCAGGATGGACGCCGTGGGCTATAGACCCGACATCAAGGAGCTCAACCGCGACTGGACGATCATCAGCCGGGTCATCATCCACCCAAAGTACAGGACCACCGGCCTGGGGCACCGCCTCGTCGGGGAGACGCTGCCCCTGTGCGGCCGGCGGCACGTGGAGCTCATCGCGGTGATGGCCCAGTACAACCCCTTCGCGGAGAGGGCCGGCATGAGGCTTATCCTGAGGCGAGAGCCGGACAGATCCATCGTAGAGGCCGTCGAGAGGGTGAGGGCCGCGGGGCTGAACCCCACGATGATGTCCTCAGAGGCCTACAACCGGAGGCGCCTCGAGGAGCTCGACGAGGGACAGGTCGGCGAGATCAGGGAGGCCCTCCTGGGCGTGGACCGGGCATACTACAAGCGCGTCATGAGCAGCGACCGGCCGTACATCGGTAAGCCCGAGTTCACGGAGTTCGTGAGAACGCAGCCAGTGGAAAGGCTTGCCAGGTGCCTGAAGATCCTGAGCGTCCTCAGCGAGACGAAGGCCTACCTATACTGGTGCAGGGATTGGACGGAGTGTAAGTAAAGATGAATCAAGACGGCGTGAAGGCAACATACCGGAGAAAGCTGAGGGAGGTCCAGAAAGCGATCAAGATCTGCTGGGGCCTTACGAAGTCGGAGAGCGAGGAGATCATAGCCCGGGCCATCGGCCTGTTCCTCGACCTCAGCGAGATGGAGGTCGCCCTCACCGAGGCCCTGAAGGAGGAACCCCGGGAGTCCGAGCCCAGGGATGACAGGAATCCGCTGGCCAGGAGGTCGAGGCTTGGCCGGTGAAAACCGGAATTACAAGCTACCTGTAATTCCCATTTTTCAGCGGTGTTCAGGATGCGGACCTTCATCTTCACCGACCGGGAGCGGAGGCTGCTAGAGAGATGGCTGGAGACGGGCGAGGAGGCCGACGACGTGCCCCGGATCTTCACCTGGATAAGGCAGAACATGCCCGGGCTGGTGGAGGATATGGATCTGGTGCGGGTCGTGATCAGGGAGCTGCAGCGCCGGCACAGGTGGAGGGGGTACATAACCGACCGCAGCGAGTTCGGATCAGCATTACGACGCGTCGAGTCCGCATTGACCCGAGAAGGAAGAGGGCGGACTACATCCGACGCCTGGAGAGGCTGATGGCCGAGTGCGACAGGATAATCGCCGACCCCGAGGGCTACGAGGAGCTCCAGGTGAAGGCGATGGCCGTCCTCGTCAGGGCCGTCGTGGTATGCTACGAGATGGTGACGGACGCCCAGGTGGAGCAGCTTGAGGAGGACCTCGAAGAGATCAAGAGA
>CAZPMB010000131.1:0-3739 GCA_964587735.1 uncultured Candidatus Bathyarchaeia archaeon
GCCTTGGACGAATTACGATAAAAGCATGTTGAGCCATAAGCCTTGAATCTTACTTCGGTCCTAGTCCGTCTTTTGGGCTCAGCGCGGGCTGCATGTAATTCCGCCTACAAGGAATAGTGGATTTCACCGGACTCAAGATCTCGGCGGGCCTAACCTGATGGCTCTGTCTTCAGTGGATCCTGTTAGCGGCCTTCTCGAGGGGCCTTGTTCCCTCTAGGATGGAATAGCGGTTTCAGGGCCGTGGGCGGATGCTCCGGACTCTGGCGGATCGTTCCGAGGGCCCTGCGGGGTCGGTGGGGTTTGAACCCGCCATACCGTGGAGATATCCCCCTTACTCTAGCACCCACGCGTGCGACCGCGCATAGGATTGAATAACGCATTAAACGGTGTAACCTATATGACCGGTTTTGTTGTGTTTCTGTTCACCGGCTTGCTCGCGGGTTGCATGGGCGGAAAGCGCTTTCCTCGATCCCTCTTTTTCGATGATGGCTCCCTATCGGCCACTTCGGCTTTCTCCGGCACGGTGAACAGATGGCCGCAGAAAATGCAGGTGTATTCCCTGACCTGTTTCGCATCGCCGCCAGCGACGGGGTTCAATTTTTGGCATTTGGGGTTTGGGCACTTGACGTAATTGGGTAGAACCATCATTCATTAATCATGCCGGGCGAGGGATATAGGTTTAGGTGTACTTGCATCCAGACACTCAAGACTTCTGCGCGCAGAGCAATGACCCAGTAACTATCGTCGTATGTTCATGGCCCTTTATGATATCGAGCCGACCGTAATCTGGCAGAAAAGTTTATTTAGAATACTTTTCTACTTTTTCCTTGTTTGCGCATGTCAACCTCGGTGAAGATCGATAAGGAGGATAAGGAAAAGCTCGATCAGCTTCAGGCTCTGGTCACGCTGAGGGCGAGGAGGAAGACGACCCAGCAGGAGGTCCTCTCGGCGCTGATAGGGGAGGCCTACGCGAGGGGCGACGAGTTCGCGGAGAAGCTGGCCAGGGACGTTGCGCCGATGCCCGATAGGGAATACGAGAAGATATTGTCGCTCGTTGAGGACTGGGGGGTCAAGACGAGCTGGACGGATGTGGATGAGATGCTCTACGGCTCCAAGAAGAGGCGGGAGGCATGAGCCTTGAAAAATGTCTTCATCGACTCGAACGTGTTCATCGCGTTCTCCAACAGGAGAGACGAGAATCACGGGCGAAGCCTAGAGCTGATGGACGACATAAGGCTAGGGAGGCTCGGAGCGGCCTACACTTCCGACTACGTCTTCGACGAGGCCGTCACGGCCGCCCTGATCCGCACGGGGAGGGTCGACACGGCGGTAAGGGTGGGCAAGCTCATCCTGGGCTCAGAGGAGGAGTCGATACCGGCGCTTGCGAGGCTCGTCAGGGTCGATGAGAGGATATTCTCAGCCGCGTGGACCGCGTTCAAAGCGGGACGGCTGGAGGGCCTCAGCTTCACGGATCACACGATCCTGGCCCACCTCGGGGAGCTCAAGATGGAAGCCATCGTCAGCTTCGACACGGACTTCGACGGGTTAGCGACAAGGATCTCGTAGGTTAGATCGTACGCACTCTGGCGCGCAATGCCAATGGCGTGTGCGCTCTCTTATTTTCAGTTGAAGTAAATTATTAATATTGGATGAATGTTAGGTGTTTTCAAGGTTTCATTGTAATCTTAATCAAAAGGTTTCAGTGGAACCTGGCTCCGAGGTGGGGAGCTTAAGTACCAAGAAAGGGAAGAGAGGTGAGGCGTGTGCCCAAGTTCATGGCCATACATACATTGCCAGAGCCGATGGAGACCGAAGCAGTGACCCCGATAGCCAAGAAAGTGGCAGCCAGGGCGACGATCGACGCATACTGGGTGGGGACGCAGGTGCAGCTGAGTGAGGAGGGCAAGGTGCTCAGGTTCATATGCGAATGGAATGCCAAGGACGCAGCGTCCATCCAGAAAATCTTCGATAGGGTTCCGGAGCTCCCAGTTGACGGCATCTATCCGATGGCTAAATTGGACTCGGTCGATTACAGGGAATAGCTGTAATCGCGTTCCCCTTTTTCTTTGAACCACTCGGATGCTGATTCTAAACATAAAGAAGGAGCAGCTAGGTCTAGCCGTCTAGGTCTTGAGTTCCGGGTGTTCCTCGATGAACTTCATGAGCCTGTCGTAGAGGTACTCCGATTCGCTGTCGGCCCTCGGGGCGTTCATCAACCTCCGTAGATCCCCGATTATGGGCTTGTACTTCTCCCAGTACACCCTGGTGGGCCAGGACGCCAGGTAGGCGATGTATCGGATGTCCAGCAGCCCAAACCTCACCAAGACGCCCACGCCCTCGTGGTAACGGCTGAGAACGGAGGCCCGCCTCGCAAACCCTTTATCCGTCTTAATCTTTTCCAGATAATCCTCGGCCGTCTCTATGTCGTCGTCGAGGAACTCCCAGAATTTCTCCCCGATGTCAAACGTCCATCTATCGTAGAGCTGCATGAAGAGCTGGGCCTGCCTCGTCTGGAGCGTGGTTCTGGTGTTCACGATGTAGTACGCCGCTGCGACTAGAACTCCTGTGGCTGCCACCATGTAGTAGACCATTTGAATCTCGGCTAGTTCGACCATCAATCATTCACCTACTGAGGATTAGTGAAAAAAGGGGGGTAAGGTTATATCTTATCCTTAAGATGAGTTGCAAGTATCCTTCTGCTTAAACAGTAATGAACAAAGCTTTTAAACAAAAGTTTCCATATGGAATAAATAGTTTAAGGTGATCGGATGCTCCTGCACAATTACCTTGAGACCCTTCTGGGGTCGAGGACCAAGATAAAGATACTCAGAACACTCCACAGACATCGGGGAAAGGAGTTTACCATAAGAGAACTGGCTGACTTCATCGGAGCATCCCACACCGGAGTCCGAAAAACTCTCAATGACCTATACGAGATGAACGTGATAACCCTTAAGGCCGTTGGGAACTCGCACACCGTCGGGATTAACGATTTTAGCCATCTGCTGGCCCTGCTGGACGCGGTCTTCGAATACGAGGAGGAGACATTAAGCCATCTAAAAGAGAGTATAAGGGGGAGCCTCTGCGGCAAGGATTACATTAAGCTGGTGTTAATCTTCGGCAGCGTTGCGCGCATGGAGGAAGATCCCAGGAGCGATGTCGACATCCTGATACTCACCGACGACAGGGAGAGAGCCGAGGACACGGTTTCCGAGCTGCAGTCAGAGCTATCCAGAAGGTTTGGAAATCCCCTGGCCCCATACATTTTGACTCCCAGCGAGTTGAAAGAGCTCGAAGACGCCCCATTAATGAAGGAAATAAATAGAAGGAGCATCGTGGTCTGCGACAAACAAGGAGAAGCAAGTGATGTCAACGAGAACTAGGAGTGTCCGGAAAGAACTATACGGCAACTACCTTGATAAGGCAAGGGAAAGCCTGGAAGCCGCCAAGGAATCGCTGAATGCCCGCCGCTGGAATGCCGCAGCCATCAACGCCGTTCACTGCGGCATAAGCGCTACCGACGCAATAACGGTATTCATGATCGGCGTCAGACACGCGGGTGAGAGGCATGAGGACGCCATCGCCCTACTTCAAAACCTGAGTCTACCCAAAGAAACACTGTCAACCAAGGGGAGACAACTCGGAAGACTGCTCTCCATAAAGAATACCGCCGAGTATGAAGAGAGGTTGGTAAGAGAGAAAGAAGCCACTGAAGCAGTGAGGGATGCCGAGAGATACT
>CAZPMB010000132.1:0-3678 GCA_964587735.1 uncultured Candidatus Bathyarchaeia archaeon
AGCCTAAACATCATCGAGGACTGGCGGGTTAAGGAGAAGCGCCGGGTCCAGCTGCCGAAGGCGATCGAGGGCATCTTCAAGTGCCCCAACCCCCTTTGCCCTACGAACGAGAAGTACACTCCCCCTCGGACGAGGTTTGATGTCCAAACAGAGGGGCGGGTTGAGGCGACCAAGCTCCGCTGCACCTATTGTGACTCCATCCTCTACTATGGCTCGGTCATCGACTACATCAACAGCGATGAATTCACGATGGAGGGGGGAGGCCTTGTATCGAGGGAGAAGATCGAGCAGGTCTTTCTGGACGTCCTCATCAGGAAGGGCGCGTTGCGCCTTGCTCCGAGCCCCGAGGAGCCCTTCATCCTCAAGAGTGGGCGCCCCTCTCCGTACTTCGTCAACCTCGGCGCCCTCACAGATGGGGAGTCCCTAGCCGCCGTGAAGTGGGCGTTCTCGAGCTACATCGCCCTTCTCCTCGAGCAGGGGGCCATTGAGGACTTCGAGTATGTCTTCGGCCCCAGCTACAAGGGGATAAGCCTCGCAACCCTCACGTGCGAGGGGCTGAACGAGCTCTACGGCAAGCACAAGAGGTACATGTACGACAGGAAGGAGGAGAAGGGGTACGGAGACATCTCCGCGGACAGGGTCATAGTCGGCGCAGGGTACTTCAGGCCCGGTCAGAGGATCCTGGTCGTGGACGACACGATCACAACCGGCACGACGAAGGTCGAGAGCGTGGAGAAGCTCAAGCTCCTCGGGGAGCACAGGGTCGTGGGGCTCGTCATAGCCGTCGACAGGCAGGAGAGGATGGGCGACAGGGAGGTAGTCGAGGAGAAGAGCGCTGTACAATACCTGGAGGAGATGGGGCTCAAGGTCTTCTCGCTGGAGAACATCAAGACGATATACGGCCTCATCAAGGACAGCCTCGATGAGAGAATGAGACGCCTCTGGGTCGAGTACTATGACAAGTACGGTACATTGAAGCTCGAATAACCAGCCGGTCAAGAACCGGTTGGTCACGAGCCCCCCAATGCCACCACGATATTAGAAAGGTCTTTTACCCCTCACTTCCAAGGCTCTACCGACCGCCATGAGTACCTTCGACGTTCTGGTTATTGGTTCAGGATCTGGTATATCCATAGTGGAAGCCGCGTTGAACCGGGGGATGTCCGTCGCCCTGGTCGAGATGGGTCTCCTAGGGGGGACATGCCTGAACAACGGATGCATCCCATCTAAGATGGTGATCCATCCCGCCGATGTCATAAACATTATTTGGGAGGCCGAAAGGCTCGGCATCAAGGCTCGAATTGAAGGGATCGACTTCAACGCGATCATGGATCGAAGCAGAAGGCTGGTCGAGGAGGACAGGCGCCACATGGAGTCGGGCTTGAGCAAAGCCGAGGGGCTGACATTCTACAACGGTGTCGGCGAGTTCGTATCTGACTACACCATGAGTGTCTCGGGGAAGAACGTGAAGGCCAAGAACATCTTCATCGCCTCCGGCGCACGGCCGCTGATACCCCGCATCGAGGGGCTGGAAGAAGCCGGTTATCTGACCAGCCAGACTGTATGGGACCTGACCAAGAAGCCGGGGAGCATGATAATCGTCGGTGGAGGATTCGTGGCCGTGGAGTTCGCCCACTTCTTCTCAAGCATCGGGACCGATGTCACCCTCTTGAGTAGGAGCCGCCGTCTCATTAAGCAGGCAGAGCCAGAGGTATCTGAACTTCTCGAATTGGCGATGTCGCGCAGGATGAATATCGTTACAAACGTCGAGGTCGTCGATGCGAGGAAGGGAGGGTCCCTCAAGGAGGTCGAGGCCGTCGACGCCGAGACGGGCGAGAGGACGAAGTTCGCCGCGGAAGAGCTTTTCATCGCCTCAGGCAGGAGGTCCAACGCAGATCTGGTGAGGCCGGAGAAAACGGGCGTAGAGCTGGACGAAGGGGGGTTCATAAAGGTGAACGACTTCCTAGAGACAACGAAGCCGAGGATCTGGGCCTTCGGCGACGCGATTGGGAGGTACATGTTCAAGCACGTAGCCAACTACGAGGCGGGGATTGCCTGGAACAACTTCGTTAGCAGCCATAAAGAGGCTGTTGACTACTCCGTCGTCCCGTACGCTGTGTTCGGAAACCCCCAGATAGCATCGGTTGGTATGACCGAGGCGGAGGCGAGGTCGAGGGGGTACAACGTTCTAGTCGGCTTTTACGAGTTCAAGGACACGGCGAGGGGGGCCGCCATGGGGGTGGAGGAGGGTTTTGTGAAGGTGATAATAGATGATCGTTCGCACAAGATTCTGGGCGCCCACATAATCGGTCCCGACGCCCCAACACTGATACAGGAAATCATCACCGCCATGAACGCGGGGGACGGCACCATTGCGCCCCTGCAGAACGCGATGCACATTCACCCGGCCGCCCCGGAGGTTGTTCAGATGGCCTTCTTCAACCTCCACAGGCACGCCCATGGGCACCGGTGAACCCGGCGTATTTCAACCCTAAACGCCCTGTTTAAATACAGACTTCTTGATCTCCCCATATCTGGAGGTTTATCCATGGACGAAGCCGAAGAGCTTGAAATAGGGATGACGGCTCCCGGCTTTTGCCTGCCAAATCAGGACGGGAGAGATGCCTGCTTAGAAGATTTTAGTGAAAGCTGGGTAGTTCTCTACTTCTACCCGAAGGATAACACAAGAGGTTACATCATGGAAGCCATCGACTTCACCATGAGCCTTGGGGACTTCGAGGCCCTGGGCACGGCTGTTATTGGGGTAAGCCCTGACTCCACAAAGAGCCACAAGGACTTCTGCAAAAAGCACGGCCTCACACTCACCCTCCTGAGCGACCCGGAGCACGAGGTGTCGGAGAAGTACGGCGTCTGGCAGGTAAAAAAGATATATGGGAAGGAGTCAGCAGGCATCGTCCGCACCACCTTCCTGATCGACCCTAAAGGAAAAGTTGCGCATGTATGGAGGAAGGTTAAAGTCGATGGACATATCGATGCCGTGAAGAAGAAGCTCACAGAGCTGAAAGAGAAGAACTAGGCGAATCTAATGGATGTGAAAGAGGCGATCAGACTAAGGAGGGCTTACAGATCCCTAGCCCCGGTCAAAATAACTGAGGAGCTCATAAGGGACCTTGCTGAGAACGCTAGCCTGTCGGCATCCTGCTTCAACAACCAGCCATGGAGGTTCGTATTCGTGAAGGACCCCAGCGTGCTTGCGGAGATGTATGCCACCCTTTCGAGGGGAAATGAGTGGGCCCGAGATGCGTCTATGATCATCGCCGTATTCAGCAGGAAAGGGGACGACTGCATGATCAGCGGCAGGGAGTATCACCAGTTCGACACGGGCATGGCCACGGCCTTTCTCATCCTCAGGGCGACCGAGCTGGGCCTAGTGGCCCATCCCATAGCGGGATACGGGGAGAAGAGGGTGAAGGAGGTTCTCGGCATACCAGAGGAGATGCAGGTCATCACGCTCGTTAACATAGGAAAGCACTCGGAGATACTGAGAGAAAACCTCACGGAGAAGCAGAAGACAGCAGAAAAGAGTAGGCCAGAGAGGCTTCCATTTGAATAATTTGCTTACATAGATCACTACACTGAAAACTAGGGCGGTTCAAATTGAGTGAATGATGTTTTTCTTAAAAATATACTCCGATGTTAAAGAACTCGAAGTCAAAG
>CAZPMB010000133.1:0-3667 GCA_964587735.1 uncultured Candidatus Bathyarchaeia archaeon
TCATCGTGGGATTCGTCACCAGCTCTTCCTCGAGATCCTCGATCTTGTCCCCTATTTTCTCCGCGATTATGAAGTAGTTGTCGACTAGGGCGTTCAGCAGCGAGTAGACGAGGTAGTCTGAGCCCATCCGTCTGATGATCCCCTTTCCCTCCCTGATCCTCTGTCTAACGGGGCTGAATACATCTCCTGGCCGCTCTTGGAAGGTGAGGACGGAGTCCTTGCTCAGGATGATGCTCACCTGTTCAGCGTTGATCGCAGATGTCTTCTCAGACAGCCTGAGCATCCTCGTGATCAGGAAGATGTGGTCCTCGGATTCATCCAGCTTTGGGCGCTGCTCAGGGGTGATGACATCCTCGATGAGGAGTGGGTGCAACCCGAAATGTTCTCCGAGCTCCACAATCAAGCCTATGTTGTTCAGACTGTCGACGTTGAGCCATGTGACCGTCGAAGCCTCTTCTGGTATGAAGCATTCCTTGACCGTCGATGCCTCCCACTCGCGGGAGCTCGTCTTGCTATAGTTAATCACCTTGATCTTTAGCTTTTCAACTTCTGTTTTCTCCGTTTGGGCGGGAGAAACGGAGACCTGATGCCACTCACGGCGCTCATAATTATGCATCTCAGATGTCCCTGACACTCAGTCAGATACTGGAAAGATTTCCACAGTCTCTGGTATCTAAAAAACGGTATCAAGGTTTGTGCAGTGATGAAAACTCCAAACGAGCAGTTATAGCCATGTTTTGTGCTCTGATCTAAATAGTCAAACCACTTCATTAACTCGAGTAACGGGTATGTGGCGATTGTCAACCCTGGTCTGTTTTGTGTTTCCACCGAACAGCTTTGCCTCGCTTCTGGTTTTTACTAACGATTAATCAATGCTATGTTCATGGTGGCGTGTTTGCCCGATTTTGAAACCCTACTGCATGTAAGGCGGGGGTTAGTGAAGTTTGGTAACTGCAGACTGTGAATAGGTGCTTCAGATGAAATTGAGGTAACTAAAAAATACGTATAAAAACCGCAACAACGCCATACCTTCGATGGCCATGTCCTCGAAGGAGACGGGCGGACGGCTGAAGCCGCATCTGTGGTTCACTCTCTACGAGCTTCTCGGACTGGGGGCGGCGAATGGGCCTGTAAAGGTCTCGACGACCGAACTCTCGCGCGTTGTGGGCGGTTCCCAGCAGTCTGCGTCCATGCACCTCAGGCTCCTTGAGAGGATGGGCTTGGTGTCGAGGAGGGCGGCTGCAGACGGGAGCCTGATAAGGATAACGGACGACGGCTTGAAGCTGCTCAGCGAGGTTTTGAGTGTCCTCAAGAGGCATCTGGAGGAGGGCGGGTCCGAATCATTCGTATTCGAGGGGTCCGTCTTCAGCGGGATGTACCAGGGGGCGTACTACATGGGGCAGAGGGGTTACAGGGACCAGATAAAGGAGAGGCTCGGGTTCGATCCCTATCCCGGCACGCTTAACCTGAGGCTTGAGGAGGGCGACATTGGGCAGAGGCGAAGGCTTGAGATGGCGCCTGCCGTTGTCCTCGATGGGTTCAGGGGCAGGAAGAGGGCCTTCGGGGGCGCCAGGTGCTACCCCCTGGTCGTGAACGGGGAGGTCGATGGCGCGCTCATCGTGGCTGACAGGACGAGCTACGACCTCACGGTCATGGAGGTGATCGCCCCGATAAACCTGCGCGAGCGTTTCAAGCTCAAGGACGGCGACAGGGTCACGGTCTCGATCCTAGGTCCTCGACGATCTTCCTCTTGATCATCGATGAGCTATTCAGGTCAGACCTGCCGAACCTGCCTATCCTGACTATCCTGATGTTGAGCCCCTTCTCCTGCACGGCCTTTCGTGCCATCTCCTCGATCTCGTCCTGATCGTATCCGACGGCTATTATATCGGGCTTTATCTTCTCGATGACGGCGGTCATGTTCATGTCCTCGTACCCCAGCACCGCTTCGTCGACCACCTTCAGCGCCTCCACGAGCGCCCTCCTCTGGTCCTCTGGCATGACCGGCCTCTCACCTTTTCTCTTGGCCACCGTCTCGTCGCGGGCGATGATGACGATGAGCCTGGCGTCTGGCCCGCCCAGCTTCTTCGCCTCCTCGAGCAGCCTGACGTGCCCGTAGTGAAGTAGGTCGAATGCCCCGGATGCGAGGATCGTCGTTGTCATGCCTTCACCACTTGAATTTGACTAGGCCGAGGAGCCTGAGGGCATCGAGTATGCCTTCAACATAGCCGAGGGACACGAGGGCGGTCGCCTTGCGTTCCTTGGCGTAGTACTCCGCGTCTTTCAGGTACCTCTCGGCATGTTCGATTAAAGCTTTTACCTCGTCTGAGGATATTTTCCTCGGCAGAGGGGCCGCAACAAGCTCATCGAACGCCATGCGGCAGCCGGCCATGTACTTTTCATTCAGCCTCTCGAGCTCCCCCCTTCTTCGATGGCCGTCGATGGCCTCCTTTGGGCATCCATGGAGCGTCGTGAGGGCCTCTGCCTCCAGGAAGTGAAGCTTGCCCGGGACGACCAATGCGTGCGGCGGTGCGCCGAACTCCTGTCTCATCAGGTCGGCGGCTCTCCCGGCCCTTATAACTCCGTCATCCCAGCCGACGCGGGCGATCCCCACCGCAAGCGACTCGGGACCGAACGTCTCCGGTCTGCCCTCCTCGACGATCAGCGAAAGCCCCTGCGCAACTGTTAGATGCTTGTTCGTCTCGGCTTCGAAGTCTAGAAGTACGAGGGTGTGTAGGCCACTCTCGCCGTTCTTCTCGATGGCGGAGATGACCGTGTCGACGGGGCCCTTGTCCGGGAGGGGGAGGGTGACGGCCCTGCCGAACTTGTAGAGAGAGAGACCTGTCTCCGCGATGGCCGTCAGGATGGAGGAGCCGTGGACGACTCTTGTCTTTATGCCCCTCTTTCGTGCCTCCAGGAGGAGTCCGATGTGGGTCGTGGCCGAGAGGCAGTCGCCCCCGATCAGAACGCCCACTTTCTTGGCCCCGGCTTCATCGAGGAGGGCGTCCGAGGACTCTTCCAGGTCGCCCCTGGAGAGGGGAGTTACGGGTCTCCCTACGGCTTCGCCGAGGCGTCCGATATCGGTGTTCAGGATCGTGGTGTACGTCTCGGCGTAGAGCTTGTCGCAACTCTTGGCCTCCTCGATGGCTCGGACCGTTAGGTCCTTCTCGTCGGCTAGGCCTATGCTTATCAGGGCTAATGTCATTTTCATCGGCTCCTTAGAGGCATCCGGGCGATGTGGCCGCATCTGAGGCAGGTTGTTGCGATGTGGGGCTCCCTCCTCTTCCTGACCCGGATCCTGCAGTTGACGCCGGCGGCGAGGTAGCAACCGCAGCCTCGGCAGACCCTCAGGCGGAGGTCCCTCGGGATGCGCGTCCTCGTGCGCATGGCCATCCGTCTGGCGAGGTCGACGTACCTCTGGGCGAGGGCTGGTTCTCCCTTGAACGTCTTCTCCGCCTGCTCGTACAGGGCGCGGATGCGCTCCTTGGCTGTCTTCTCGGTCTGCCTATCGGGCGTGGGTTTTGCCTCCTTCGGTCTCTTGGGTCTGGAGCAGGGTTTATAAGAGTATGGTGGTGAAGGTGTCTTTGGAGCGGGGTAGGGCAGCCAGGTTAGCCCGTGGGGCTCATAACCCCAAGGTCGGTAGTTCAAATCTACCCCCCGCTACCAT
>CAZPMB010000134.1:0-3654 GCA_964587735.1 uncultured Candidatus Bathyarchaeia archaeon
GTCCTGCAGCGGATGCACCGATCCCTGTCGAGCACGGGCCTGTGGGTCCTGTCGCTCCCCGTCTTGAAGTCCGGGTTTCGGCCCCCGACCGGGACCGCCGGGACCTTGACCCCGATGGGCATCTCCGCCGCCCCCGGCAAGGGCGGCGGAGACGGGAAAACTGGCCCACCACCTCGCCCGGCAGGTACCTTCATCCTCTTCAAAGCCCTCCTGGCGCCTAGAAACCTCCCGAGGTCCTTGTACTTCTCACCCAGCGTCTCGCGCAGCGCCTTCTCCGAGATCACCTGGGACTCTGCAGCCAGCGCCCCCAGTAGGGAGAGAACGCTCGGCCTCTCCAGGCCCCCTCCATCGACCGTCACGAGAACGTACTCGGAATCGGTTCTGGGAAGGTGCCTCAGGTAGTCCTCCGGGGCCATGGCTGTGTTCGCTATGACCAGCCCACCAGGGAGGACCTTCTCGAGGACCGACCTCCGCCCCATGTGGGCCCAGCACTCCATGCCCCTCGAGAGCGTGGGGTCGAGTATGAAGCTCACGTGCACCTTGTCGGGGTTGTACCGCGCCACCTCGCCCTCGATCGACTCCCAGTCCGAGCTTATCGCGGCGAAGGCCTTCATCGGTATCCCCACCCTCGCCGGGTCGTCGCCGTAGCGCATGTAGCTGATCGCGACCTTCCCGTCCCTGAGGGCCGCCTTCGCGATGAGATCGACGATCTCCCTGGCGATGTCGTCGCTCTTGACCCCGCGCCCGTTGACCTCGACGTGGACAACTTTCTCCACTGGCCATCCCACCGTTCCCGTTTTCCTACTCGTCTATTTGACGACAATTAATTAACTTTTGTATAGGCGAGAAGCCGATGGTGCCCACGACCTCTGGGAGTGTGAGAAGGTTTAAAGATGGAGCCATGGGCGATCGTGGTGGTGTCTAAATGCCAGTTTTCGGCGCTGAGCAGCTAAGAAAAACAGCGTCATCCATCTTCAAGGCTCTGGGCACGCCAGAGCGGGACGCGGAGCTAGTCTCGAACCTGCTTGTGGAGGCGAACCTCACGGGATTCGACAGCCACGGGCTGATCAGGCTCCCGATATACGCCCGGGGGATCAGGATGGGCGCGGTCAGACCCGGGGCAGAGATGAGGATCGTGGAGGAGACCCCGAATACTGCAGTCGTTGACGGGGGATGGAACTTCGGCCAAGTCGTCGCCAGGTACGCGATGAACCTCTGCATCGAGAAGGCGGGGAGGGGCATCGTCGGGCTGGTCCTAGTCCGTAACTGCCACCACGTCGGTCGCCTCAACGCGTACGCCGAGCTCGCCCTAAAGCGCGACATGATCGGCGTCATGAGCGTCAACTCCAACAGCTCCGTCGCGCCCTTCGGTGGGAAGACCAAGCAGCTCGGCACGAACCCCCTCTGCTTCGCCATACCAGCCGGGGAGGAGCCGCCGATGGTTCTGGACATGGCCACGTCGGTCTGGGCCCAGGGCAAGGTCATGGTGCACCTCGCCAGGGGGGAGGAGCTCCCGGAGGGCGTCTTCATGGACGCGGACGGGTACCCGACGACAGACCCGAGCTGGTACACCAAGGGGGGGTTGCTGAGGACGCTGGGAGGGGTCGCAGGCTACAAGGGTTTCGGCCTGTCCCTCCTCGTCGAGGTCCTCTGCGGGGCCCTCTCAGGGGCGGGCTGCTCAAACAGCGAAGAGTACCGCTCCAGGCCCTTCTACGGTGGCAACGGCGTCTTCATGATGGCCATCGACATCGGGAAGCTGACCGACATAGGGGCGTTCAAGAGGAGGGTTGACGACCTCTTCAGGAGCGTCAGGAGCTCCCCAGTGGCGCCGGGCTACGAAGAGATCCTCATCCCGGGCGACCCCGAGAGGCGGACGCGGGAGAAAAGGCTCAGGGAGGGCATCTATATCGAGGATAAGACCTGGGGAGAGATCAGTGCACTTGCGAAGGAGCTTAACGTGAAGGCCCCGTGACGGCGCAGAAACAAAAAGGAGAAATGCCTCCGTTCACCCGATCACAGTCATGCCTCTGAGCCGTTACCTTTCGACGCTGAAGGAGTCGGGGAAGAACCTCCTCGTCTTCAGGGGCGACGAGGTGATCTTCTCCAGCGCGAGCAAGGGAGTCGCGCCCCTCATCGAGGCCATTGATTCGATCGGGAGGCGCAGGTTGAGAGGCGTCGTCACCGCCGACAGGATCGTCGGGAAGGCCGCAGCCCTCCTCAATGCTCACATGGGGGCTGGGGAGGTTCACGCGCTGCTGATCAGCGCAGCCGCGAAGGAGGCACTGACATACCACGGGCTCAGGTTTGTTTTCCTTGAGGAGACCGAGGCTTTAAAATCACCGGATGGTGTCTTACCCTGCCCCTTCGAGAGGCTCGTGCGAGACATCTCCGACCCGAATGAGGCCTACGTGAGGATTAAAGCCAAACTGGCTGAGTTATAGAGCCCTCTACAACGCAGTCATCAAGAAGGTCTCATTGGAGGGGGTGAGTCCCCTAGTCTTAGGCGTAAAAAACATACTGGTCCCCGAGTCTTGCACTCATTTAACCTTTTTTCATGCACCGACAGCACACTTAAACGACGATAAAAGAGCACGAATATCCGAGAAAAGGTCTTCGAATGTGACAAACCCTTTTATCTGGCTTGTGGCGCTGGATGAGCTAAGACCAACTCTCCGCACGAGAAGCCAAGGATGCTTAAACCATGGGGCATCAATGAATGAAACTTGGCCAAAAAGGCAGCGGCGTCTCTTAACATCGGTCCTAGTCCCTACTCTATTCCCGTTTAGTACATCGAAACCTCAGACCAAATGCCCTTTAAAGGGCAAGCTCAACTTATTGTTACCCTCACTCCGTTCTAACCATTCGTCGTCTCACGGCCCTGGCACTGTGAATACATAAGCTGGGTAGGGAGATGAGCCAATGAACCACGATGTGATCTCAAAATTCTTCAAGATACTCAAGGAGGCGCTGCTGGCTTACGCCTTCGACATCCTCGGCATAGTATCTGGGGTGATAATCGCTTTCCAGCTGAACATCTTTCAGCTAGCGCCGTGGACGTTCTCGGTCTATCCAGCTATTCTGAGCGCCAGGGGGGTGGTAACAGGCATGATGAGCGGGCGCCTCAGCACGGCCCTGAACATCGGCACGATCTATCCAAAGTTCTTTGGAAACACGAGGCTGTTCTCCATCGTCATCGAGGCGATCGAGGTCGCGACGTTTGAGACAAGCTTTGTGATGGGGTTGTTAGGTGCGGTTTTTGGAGGCCTTTTTTTAGGTGTGGTCAGAGGTGAGCTGCTAAATATATTGATAGTCATCCTAGGAACAATGTCATTTGGAATTGTTATATCATTTATCACAATTATTGCATCGTTTTTCTCATATAAAATAGGCTTGGATCCAGATGTAACCACATATCCAATGACATCAAGTGTTGCCGATATCGTTATAACATTGGCATACATATTCGTCCTAAACATGTTTTTTCTTTTTGGAGTAATAGGGAAATCAATTGTACTTTCCCTAGGCATAGTGTTTCTGATAATTACGGTCTATTTTATCGTGAAAAACTTCCGCGAAGGGGAGTTCATTAAAACGATCAGGGAGTCCTTCCTTGCCCTAGTGTTTGTAGCCATCATCGTAAATGTCACGGGCCTC
>CAZPMB010000135.1:0-3613 GCA_964587735.1 uncultured Candidatus Bathyarchaeia archaeon
AGGAAGGGCACCTCGCCCGGGCAGGCCCCGATGCACTTCCCGCAGCCGATGCACTTCTCCCTATCCACCAAGACGGCGGTAGTGTCCCCGTCCACGCTGAGGGCCTCAACGGGGCAAGCCTTGACGCAGGGGTAGTCGTCGCACTGGGCGCAGAGGTGGGGAACCTCCAGCCCGGGGAAGGGCATGAAGACCCTCACCCTCGACGCCTCCGGCCACATCCAGTCCTCGTGGTGCATGCTGCACGCCAGCTCGCACCTCCTGCAGCCCGAGCATTTCTCGTATTCCCTAACGATCCAGATTGGCTTGCTCATCACATCACCGAGAAGTTCAAGGAGATGGAGGACCGATGGGAATTAAAAGGTACTCGGCGCGACTGCCTACTGCCACCGCCAGATCTTCCTGCCGTAGAAGAGCTCAGGAACGGCGAAGAGGCCCGGGCTGGCGGCTAAAGCCAGAATTGCCCAGTCGGATAGACTCAGAGGAACCACGCGGAAGGCGGCCTGAAGAGGCGGTACGTACAGAAGCATCGCCGTGGCTAACAGCGCGATCAGTACCGTGAGCATAAGGTACTTGTTTCCGAGGGGGTTCAGCCTCCAGAGGCTACGCTTCTCCGAGCGGCAGTTCCACACTATGAAGAGTTCGTAGAGGATGGACTGAACGAAGACCGCCGTCCTAGCCTTAGCCAGCACGACTTCGGGAATGGGTAGACCAGCGCTGAGGTACGACCAAGTATGAAAAGCGAAGACGGCGACCGACCCCAGGACCTGAAAGGTGAAGGCCACGAAGATGAATGATATCATGCCGTGAAGTATGCCCTCCCCAGGGTTCCTGGGGGGCCTGCTCATTACATCTCTCTCGAACGGGTCCGTGCTGAGCGCAATCGCTGGCCCGCCGTCTGTTGCAAGGTTTATCCAGAGGACCATCGAGGGGAGCATGGGCAGTGGAAGCCCGAAAAGGGCGAAGCCTGCAAGGAGAAACAGCTCATCGAAGTTGGCGGATATCAAGAAGCGCGTGTACTTCCTGATGTTGTCGAAGATAACTCTACCGTACTCAACGGCGCTCACGATGGTGGCGAAGTTGTCGTCGGCCAGCACCATGTGGGACGCCTCCTTGGTCACATCAGTGCCGGTTATCCCCATAGCGATCCCGATGTCGGCGTTCTTGATGGCGGGCGCGTCGTTCACTCCGTCACCGGTCATCGCCACCACGTGGCCCTTTGCCTTCAGGGCTCTAACGATCTTCTGCTTGTGCTCCGGCGAAACTCTGGCGTAGACTGAGACGCACTCGACGATTTCGTTGAAGTCAGGCTCGCTCATGCTCTCAAGCTGCGACCCCGTGAGCACGAGGTCCCCTTCCCTGAATATCCCGATATCCCTGGCAATGGCCGCTGCCGTATGCTTGTGATCCCCTGTGATCATCACTACCTTTATGCCCGCTCTTTCGCACCTCTGATGGGCCTCGATGGCTTCAGGTCGAGGCGGATCGATTATCCCCTGGAGGCCCACAAAGACCAAGCCTTCCTCGATCTCCTCAGCTGATCTATCGAAATCGTTGAGCTTCCTATATGCCATGGAAAGGACCCTGAGCGCGTCGCTCGCCATCTCCTCGTTAACTGAGATGATTCTCTCCTTCTCGGAATCGGAAAGGGCTCCCTCTTCACCGCCCGAATAGATGTGGGAACTCCTCTCAAGAACTGCCTCGGGGGCACCCTTAACGTAGGCGACATACTCTCCCTCGGCTAGCTTGTGAACTGTCGTCATGATCCTCCTTTCCGAGCTGAAGGGGATCTCCTTCACCCGCGGAGTCTCGTCTTCCATCTCATTCTTGTTCAGGCCCGCTTTTTTCGCCGCGACTATTAATGCGCCTTCTGTCGGATCACCGCGGATCCTCGTGCCCCCTTCGCCGCCTGGTTCGATTCCGGCGTTGTTGCAGAGGGCGCCGATCCTGAGAACAATCTTCAGAGCTTCATCGGATTTAGGGGCTTCAGGGGGCCCGATCCATCTGAACGCGCCTTCTAAATCGTAGCCGGTTCCTGAAACCTCGACGAATCGCCCGTCCACGAAGATCCGTCGTACGGTCATCTCTCCTTTCGTCAGGGTGCCCGTTTTGTCGGAGCAGATGACGGTGACGGCTCCGAGGGTCTCGGTTGAGGAGAGCTTCCTTATGATGGCGTTCCGCCTCATGAGGGCGCGAGCCCCCAAAGCCAATGTAACAGCTGTTATAGCAGGAATTCCCTCAGGAACCGCAGAGATGGCAAGAGAGACCGCGGTTGTCATAGACTCAGCCACCGCCGATTGGAGCCTCCCTGAATCGATCCTCATCAGGCCGAGCACGAAGATGGCAACGGATGCGGCGACGACGATCTTCGCAATGTCCTTCGAGAACAGATCCATCTTCTCCTGAAGAGGAGTCCTCGCCTCCTCCGCCTCCTGGATCTGCTCGGCGATCTTGCCGAACTCCGTTCCTGTCCCAGTCGCCGTCGCGACGGCTCTGCCGCGCCCATAAGCCACATAGGTGCCCGAGAAGACCATGTTCCTCCTATCAGCGACGGGGGTGTTGACCTCTATGGGTTGCAGGCTCTTCTCTACTGGGGTGGATTCTCCCGTTAGGGCGGCCTCAAGGGTTCTCAACTCGATGGTTTCAATTATGCGGGCGTCAGCAGCTACTCTGTCTCCTTCCTCAAGCAGGAGGATGTCGCCGGGAACAACCTCAGCGGCGGAAACCATCTCCTCCTGGCTTTCCCTCAGAACTCGTGCGGTGGAAGCGGCCATCTTCTTCATCGCCTCGAGGGCCCTTTCGCCCCGATAGTCCTGCACGAAGCCGACGACGGCCATTAGAAGGAGGATTGCTCCTATTGTTGAAGCGTCCACTACTTCTCCGAGGACTGCAGAAATAATGGATGCCGCAATTAGCATAACCACGAAGATGTCCTTGAACTGTCGGATGAGGATCTGGAGGGCTGTGACCCTCCTCTTTCCAACTAATTCATTACGCCCGAATCTCGTTAGGCGTTCACGGGTTTCCTCTTTTGTTAAGCCATTCCTGTTAGATCCTAGGAGCCTAATAACCTCGTCAACGCCTAATGCATGGAAGGCCTGAGACTCAGGCGTCTTCGGAATGGTCTCTCCACCTGTTTTCAGCGCGCTCACCTAAACATTTACCAAGACCGTCGAGACGATAAGACACGCGGCCTCAAGAATTTTAACATAGTGCCTAAAAGGATTAGATTCGGATTTGGCGTAGAGACCTAGAGAGTAGTCGCCCTCTACTTTTTACCCTTCGCAATCTCGTTCGCCCAACTGGCGGCACGCTCAACCTCACCCTCATTCAGCGGGCCCTCAGGGCTTTTAACGAAGAATCCCTCTGGCCGTCCCATGAGGTTCCCGCCTTTTTTCTTCAGGCTTTCAGCGATTCTCCCCGCCGCGTAGCCGAAGATTCTGGCAAATTTCATCTGCATTCTGGTGTCGAACACAGCCACGTCGACACCATTGAGGGAAGACGCTGGGGCCTCGCTGACGAAGCCTTGCATCGCCTTCGTTGGCCTGCCCCCCTGGGTCGGGGAGCCGACGATGAGAAGGTCGAGCGCCTCTAATTCGGAGGGGTTTACCTCACC
>CAZPMB010000136.1:0-3501 GCA_964587735.1 uncultured Candidatus Bathyarchaeia archaeon
CCCGACGCCAAGATGGTTAGGAGGGTCAAGGAGACCCACGAGAACGGTTGGACGACGGGATCCACCGGATGGCAGTACGATTGGGACCCCGAGATGGCGAGGAGGAACTGCCTTCGCACCCACACCACGAGCCTCTCGGTCAACGCCATCGCCAGGCTGAGGGAGGAGGACCTCCCAGCAAAGTTCTTCTCCGTAGGACGGGTGTTCCGAAACGAGACCATCGACTGGAACCACCTCTGCGAGTTCTACCAGACCGACGGCATAGTCGTCGGGGACGGGGTGACCTTCAGGGACATGCAGGGGTATCTGAAGGCCTACATAGAGGGGCTTGGGACGAAGAGGTTCAGGTTCCGCCCCGGCTACTTCCCGTACACCGAGATGAGCATGGAGGCTGAGGTCTGGGTCGAGGAGAAGGGGGAGTGGATGGAGCTCTTCGGCGCCGGCATGTTCCGGCCAGAGGTCGTGAAGCCTCTCTTCGGGAGGGAGGTGCCAGTCCTCGCCTGGGGCCCGGGGTTCGACAGGCTCGTCATGCTCAGCTACGGCATCAACACGATCAGGGAGCTCTACAGCAACGACATCGGCTTCCTCAGGAAGGCCAGGCTCTGGATGGAGTGATTAGGAATGCCGGTAATAGATGTGAGACTTGAAGACCTGCGTGAACTGCTGGGCGTTGAGGTTACCACCGAGGAGCTCTCGGACAGGCTGCCGATGATGGGGACCGAGTGGAAGGGGATGACGGACGAGGGGTTCCAGCTAGAGGTGTTCCCCAACAGGCCCGATCTCCTCTCCATCGAGGGCCTCGCGAGGGCGTACGCCTCGTTCACGGGGCTAAGGAAGGGCCTCGTCGAGTACAAGGTTAGGGCCTCGGACTACGCCGTGAACGTCGACAGGAAGGTCGAGGGGGTGAGGCCCTACTTTGTCACGGCGGTCGTGAGGGACATCGAATTTGACGACCCCCTAATCCGGAGCATAATCCAGATGCAGGAGAAGCTCCACGTCACTCACGGGAGGAGGAGGCGGAAGGTCGCCATCGGCCTCCACAACCTCGAGCCGATCCAGTTCCCCGTGACGTACACGACGAAGCCCCCAGAGTTCAGGTTCAAGCCCCTTGGGGAGCGCTTCGAGAAGAATCTGACACAGATACTGACGGAGATGCACACCGGCAGGGAGTACGGCTGGATCGTGGAGGGATTCAAGGAGTACCCGATGATCCTGGACGCCAAGGGGATGGTCCTCAGCATGCCCCCCATCATAAACGGCGAGTACACCCGCATCGACGAGTCGACCAGGGAGATATTCATCGACGTCACGGGCACCGACATGAAGGCGATAACCGAGGCCCTCAACATCATAACCACCACGTTCGCGGACAGGGGTGCCGAGGTATACTCGGTCAAGAACCACTACCACGACAGGATCGTGACGACGCCCGACCTCTCCCCCCGTGCGATGAAGCTGGACAACAACTACGTCGTGAATAACCTTGGAATGGAACTCAACCCTAAGGAGACGGCGTCGTACCTTGAGATGATGGGCCATGGAGCAACGCGAGGCGAGATCCTAGCCGTGAGCGTTCCGAGCTACCGGACGGACATCATGCACCCCATCGACCTTGTGGAGGACGTGGCCATCGCCTACGGCTACAACAAGTTCGTGCCCACCATCCCGAGGATACCAACGCGGGCCGCAGGCGAGGAACCAATTGAGGTCTTCAGCAGGGGCCTCAGGAACTTTCTCGTAGGGTTGGGCCTTCTAGAGGTCGTGACCTTCATGATGTCCAACGGTGAGAGGCTCTTCCAGAGGATGGGCCTCCCCGAGGAGCCGATAGCGGAGACGGAGAACCCGAAGATGGAGACATACACGTCCCTTAGGAACAGGCTCTTACCGGGGCTGATCGAGGTCCTCGGCAACAACAAGCACCACCCCTACCCCCAGAACATCTACGAGGTTGACGACGTCGTCCTCATCGACCCCAAGACGGAGACCGGCGCAAGGGCCTCAAGGCGCCTGGCCGTCGCCATATGCCACGCCAGGGCCAACTTCTCCGAGATCAAGGCGGTCATGAACAGCATCCTAGAGAACCTGGATGTCGGCGCGGAGATAGAGGCGGGGGGCCTCGACTGCTTCATCGAGGGCAGGCGCTACACGGCTACCATCGACGGGGAGACCCTGTGTTGGGCCGGGGAGCTGAGTCCCGAGGTGCTGGAGAACTGGGGGGTGGAGATGCCCGTTGCGGCGCTGGAGATGGACGTGGGCAAGCTGTTCCAGACGATCCATTCGAGCTGAGGAAACACTATCCCCTATTCTATCCAGAGGCTCCGCTCTAGGTCCTTCCAGACCTCGACCTTCATGCTCTGGTGGTTGAATACGCCCTTGTGGTAGGGGTCGTTCTCCTTATACTCGGCATACGGGCCCTGGTAGTCGCCCCTCCTCGCCTTGTAAGCCTCGAAGGCAGCGAGGCTGTCGTACTCCCAGATTATGAGATGGCGCTCAGACTCCTCCCCGGCGATGGTCTTCACGAAGTAGCGGACGCTCCTCCACTCGGGGAACAGCTCCCGGTGCTCGTTCACCCACCTGAGCCACCGGCTCATGGCCTCACCGTGCTCCTCCTCCTTTCCGTCGGCCACAAGCCAGCTCTCGACCTCGAAGATGGGCATGACAATCCCCGAAAAATATCACCCACAGGGGTTTAGCATTTTCCATGAAAACCCGAATCTGCGTAAAATGATATTGGATTGTGTTCTTCACATGTTGCATGTTTTATATTTCGGCCCTTTTGATCATCTGTGATTCGTATTGAGCGAGAGGCCGATCATCCCGCCGAAGATTGCCCTCTTAGTGAGCATAGTCGCGGTCTCAACGGCCTCAATACTAATCAGGATGAGTAGCGCCGGACCCCTGGCGATTGCGGCGTACAGGCTGACCCTCGCCACTCTAATCCTGCTGCCCTTCTACATACGCTCTGGGGGCGCCGGGAGGCTCCTGAGATCTTCCGGCAGAGAGGTGCTGAACCTCGTCGGCGTGGGAGTCGTCCTCGCCCTCCACTTCGCCTCATGGATCACAAGCCTCAGCTTCACCTCGGTGGCGAGCTCCGTCATCTTCGTCCACGTGGACCCGATATTCGTCGCGGCGATTTCGCACTTCGTCTTCAATGAAAGAATCAGTAAAGGAACTCTTCTAGGGATCGCGGTCGCCTTCGCGGGAGCCACGATCATCGCCTTAGGGGATAGCGGCCTGGGCGAGGTGAGCCTGTATGGGGACTTGCTCGCCCTCGTCGGGGCCGTCATGCTCGGTCTGTACATCCTGAGCGGGCGCAGGATCAGGCAGAGCCACGACCTCGTGTCGTATGTGACGCCAGTCTACGCGACATCTGCCATTGTCCTCATACTTGGAAGCTTAGCAACTGGGACTAGGTTGGCCCCATTCCCCATGAATGAGTACCTTCTCTTCCTCGCAATAGCCGTCGTCCCCATGATCTTCGGCCACACGCTCTACAACTGG
>CAZPMB010000137.1:0-3369 GCA_964587735.1 uncultured Candidatus Bathyarchaeia archaeon
CTCGGGATACTTGAGGCCGCGAAGCTCACCTTCTTCGACTACTCGAACGTCTTCCCGAAGATCGTCACTGGACTGGTGCTGCTTGGGGCGAACACGGGCGTGATGGACACCAGGATCACCACCATGGCGCTGGAGTCTTCGGACGGTGCTCAGCCAACACCACAGGACTTGGGCCAATACCCGAGGCTCATCGGCGAGTTGACCGACACGATCGAGAAACTCCGCTCCGAACTCGGGCTTAACAGGGCCCTCGTCGAGAGACAACAGACCGTACTGCAGCGCCTCTACGACATCACCGAGAGGGCGGCTTCACAACAGAACGACGAAACCCTCGAGAACATTAGGGAGGAGATAAGGAAGTTGAGGGAGACGACCCTCAAGACGATCAGGGATCCCATCGAGGAGCTTTTTGTCGGAGTGAGGGACTCCCTGCTGAAGCAGAACTTGGACATCGACGGCCTGAAGGCTTTCACAGGCTTCCTAGTGGGCCCTTCCGTGCCCGAGGCGCTCCTCTCGCAGGGCAAACGCTACAGGGACATCAACGAGGTCTCGCCCTTCCCCCTCCTGCTCCTCTTCTATGTCGCGGTCTCCGAGCTCGAGACAGGCACGAGGGTCGAGAGCCTGAAGAAGGTTGGATTTGCCACGTTCCTGATCACGAGGCACCCGAAGTTCAAGGGGACGTGGACGCGGAGGACGGCACAGGACTTCCTCTCCGACATATTCACCGGTTACGTTCGACCCCACAGGGCCCTTGCTGAACTCGTGCTCCGCGAGGAGAAGGGCGAGGATTTCCTCCGCACGGATGGTCCCGCAGGCCAACTTGTGGACAGGCTGAAGGAATACGCTGGGGCCATGGATGCCGTGAAGGACTCGAACACGGCCCTCTACGGCCTGAAGAAGGTGGCCGAAAAGTTGACAAAGGAGTTCGAGTTGACGCCCGAAAACATAGCCAAATATGTGTTCCAACAGGAATATAAGAATTCCGCCTCATAATGCTTCAGAGAATGAAATCAAAGATTAAGATGGGTTAAAATGATATAGAATAGGCTGAAAAATGATTAAAAGATATTTTACTACTAAAAACGAAAAGATACGATAAAAGTTCCCGCTAATTTCGTGGACACGGTTATCAGCTTTGCATCGCGGATGGCCACAGGGCGTATGACCGTACGTAATCCCGCCAAGGTCTCCGTGATTGTGCCTACGTTGAACGAGGAGGGGGCCGTGGGCAAAGTGGTGGAGGAGATAAGGAGGAATGTGCCCAATGGAGAGGTCATAGTCGTTGACTCGAGCGATGACAATACGTTTGAGGAAGCCCTGAGGAACGGCGCAGTGGCGATAAAGGAGCCGAGGCTGGGCTACGGCCACGCCATAAGGAAGGGGTTGTCGATGGCCTCGGGGGACATCCTGCTCTTCATAGATGGCGACGATTCCTACGATCCGTCCGACATACAGAGGGTGATCGAGCCGATACTGCAGGGCGAGGCCGATGTCAGTTTGGGAACCAGGTTCCACAGTAAACCCGATGGGATGACGACCATGAGGTACTTGGGGAACCTCGCCATTAATTCGATCTTCTCAACCCTCTTCAGGAAGAGGGTGACTGACAGCCAGACCGGACTGAAGGCGATGACGAGGGGCGCGTATGAGAGGCTCGATCTGGAGGAGGATGGGATGACCTTCTCCACAGAGGTACTCCTCAAATCGCTCGAGAGGAAGATGAGGGTGCGGGAGGTTCGAGTCGGCTACAAGACGAGGGTCGGGAGCTCGAAGCTCAACCCCACGCGAGATGGCGCCAAGATTCTCTTTTACATCTGCAGGGAATGGCTCAGATAGACGCTACATCAGATCTAGGGAGATGTTCACGTCTTCCGGTATACGTATCCTCATGAGCATCCTCAGCGCCCTCTCGTTCGCATCCATGTAGATGACGCGCTTGTGAAGGCGAAGTTCGTACTTGTCCCACGTGATCGTGCCCTCGCCGCTGGGGGGCTTCTGGGTCGTTATCTGGACCTTCTTGGTCGGAAGTGGAATCGGGCCGGCCATCTTCACCCCTGTCTTCTCGGCCACGCCCTTAATCTCCGTGGAGACCTCCTCGAGCTTTATCAGATCCGTGCTGGAGACCCTGATTCGCGCCGTCTGAACCGTGGCCCATCACCCCGCGCAGCGAATTGCGGTCTCCCTGAAATAGCCGAATGACATCTTAAACCCTACGCTTGCCCCGAGTCATGGATGGGGGGGAAATAAATCCTGCGGTCAGCCCATACTGCAGGTTACGAGCGACGAGCGTGGGGTTTTACCGACGTAGGAAAAAAGGTTTTGAGGGGCAGTTAGGCTGTCGGACGTCAGACATGAGGTTCAGGAGCGTGGCAGTGACGGCGGCGGTGGTATTGTTGGCCACCGTGGCCCTATCGTATATCGTACTGCTATTTTTCCCTGGACCGACTACTTCCATTAGGGTAGGTTCGAGACGCCTGGATATCTCAAACCTCACCCAGACCCAGGCCGTTTGGGCTTCATTGCTCGGGACGAGCGCGATGGGTTATAGCGTGGGCACCGCGATAGCGTCGAACAACCCGTCACTGGGGCTGCTCCTCGGATCATTCTCAGGTGACTGGATCTTCAGGGTAATCATCACGTTGGTGATAATCGGAGCTGTTGGCGGAGTCGTCGCAGAGGATCGGGGCGGCGCAACGGTGGCAGCGGTCCTTGGGACGATATCCGCCCTGGCCTTCGGGGCGGCACTCACCTTTCAGGTCATGCCGAACCTGATGACGGGAATCGGGATGTCACCGGGCGAACAGTCGGAGCTCATATCGGCCATCGCGGTCTCGCAATTGGCAGGGGCGATACCCGCCTCGCTCATCACGGCCATCATCGGCGCCATAGTTGCCAGGATCGCGTTGCAGATGCGCATAGTGCACATCGAGCCGCTCAAGCTTCCTCCGCCCCCTCCGGAGGAACCGAGGCCATTCCGCTACTGCCCGAACTGCGGACGCGACCTCAGCGATTTCAGCACCTCCAGGAGCACTTGCCCGAGGTGCGGCGAACCCCTTAGCGAGAAGAGGGTCAGCCAGGGCTAGATTGGCACCAGGTGCTTCTCGATGGCCTTCCTCAGGGCCCCTTCGCCGCAGGCGCCGACTACCCTCTCGACCGGCTTTCCGCCGACGAAGACGATGAAGGTCGGGATCCCCAAGACGCCGAAACTGGCGGCGACGTCGGGGCCGTCGTCGACGTTCAGGCTCGCGAACAGCGCCCTCCCGGAGAACTCCGCGCTAAGCCTTTCGAACACCGGCCGCATCTTGCGGCACGGGCCGCACCACTCGGCCCAGAAGTCGACGACGGCGGGCTTCGGGCTGGCGAGGACCA
>CAZPMB010000138.1:0-3148 GCA_964587735.1 uncultured Candidatus Bathyarchaeia archaeon
GCTCGTCCCTCACGATGTTGCCCCCGAAGGGCGGGGGAGTGTCCTTTCCGACTCCGGCGATCTCTAGCGCCTTGCTGTTCGCCACGGCAACGTGCCCGCAGGTCCGGGTCAACCAGACTGGGTTGTTGGGCGATACCTCATCTACATCCCACTTCGTCGGGTTCCTGTGATCGGATAGCTTCGCCTGGTCCCATCCCCGACCCTGGATCCACTCGCCGGGCCTCGCCCTAGACACTCTTTGCTCAACGGCTTCGACGATGTCGGCTATCGATCTAACGGGTGGCGTCCGACAATTGATCTGGGCCATGGTTAGGCCCGTTCCAACCATGTGCAGGTGGGAGTCGATAAGGCCCGGAAGGACCATCTTGCCCTCGAGATCTATGACCTCTGTCCTCTCCCCCCTCCACTTCATAGTCTTCCTGCTCGAGCCAACCGCGAGGATCTTCCCGTCCTTCACCGCCACGGATTTGGCGACGGTGAAATCCTTGTCAACGGTCACGATCCTTCCGTTTATCAGCAAAAGGTCGGCCTTGGCGGCCTCATTGATTCCATCCATAACCCGAAACAGCCTCAATTACCACTGTGGAATCCCCATATAATCTTTACACGATGGAGCACTCACCAAAGGAGGATCGCGACCTCCTTGACGAGCAGCTCCGGGACCAATCTGCGCTCCTCCCTCACGAGCGCCACGAAGCCGAGGCCCTCGAGGGCCTTAAGGTCGTTGTAGACGTTCTTCACGTTCCTTCCTATCTTGGAGGCCAGGTCGTTGATGGACGACACCCTGTGCCTCGAAAGCTTGTCCAGCAGCTCCAACCTGCGGGGCGTCAGCCTCGAGACCTCTTCCCGCCCGAACTCAAGCACCTCCTCCGTGAAGTAGTCGAAGTCCTCGCCCTCGCCATAGGCCCTGAGAGCCTGCTCCATACCCAGCCACTCGACATAGTCGTCCATGGCCTCCCTGCCGATTCGCCCCCCGGCGAAGAGGTCGGGCACGCTCTCGAGACTTCCCCCGTATTTCGTCTTCAGCTCCGTGACCCTCTGGCTCACATCCCCTATAGGAACCCTCCTCACGACCCTCAGCTGCATCCTGGCCACCTTTCATTGGTATACATACCAAAAAATATTTTTAAAATCAGCGCTGGATAACGAACTTGACGAATATGGACATACCGGTGAAGAAGGTGGGGAGCCTCGTCTGGGAGGTCCCGGTGGAGTACAACCGCTCCATGCGTGTTCCGTGCAGAATATACGCGGACGAGGCGCTCCTGGAGATGATGAGGAGGGACGAGACCCTCCAGCAGTGCGTCAACATGACCCAGCTTCCGGGTATAAGGAAATACGGCATCACCCTCCCAGACGGACACCAGGGCTATGGTTTCCCCATCGGGGGGGTCGCCGCCTTCGACATGGAGGAGGGCATCATAACCCCGGGCGGCGTGGGGTACGACATCAACTGCGGGGTTCTCCTAATGCGCACGGACCTCACCTACGACGCGATAAAGCCCAAGGCGGAGGAGCTAATCGAGCGCATCTTCAAGTTAGTCCCCTGTGGCGTCGGCGTCGGGAGCAAGATCCGCCTATCCACCCAGGAACAGGACAACGCCGTCTCCGAGGGGGTCGACTGGGCCATAAGGAAGGGTTACGGCTGGGAGGGCGACTCGGTTCACATAGAGGACAGGGGTTGCATGAAAGAGGCCAATCCGGACAAGGTCTCCGACAAGGCTAAGGCCCGCGGCACGAGCCAGTTCGGGACCCTGGGCGCGGGGAATCACTTCCTCGAGATCGCCCGGGTCAAGGAGGTCTACGACGAGGGCGCGGCAAAGACCTTCGGAATCACGGGCCCGAACCAGGTCGTGGTCTGGATTCACACGGGCTCGAGGGGGTACGGCCACCAGATCGCCACCGACTACATCAGGGTGATGGACAGGGCCGTCGGAAAGTACAACATCAGGATCCCGAGCAGGGAGCTCGGCTGCGCTCCCCTGAAGAGCAGGGAGGCTGAGGACTACTTCGAGGCCATGTCCTGCGCCGTCAACTGGGCGTTCATCAACCGCCACGTTATCATGCACCAGGTCCGCCAAGCGTTCGAGGAGACGTTCAAGAGGCCGGCTGAGGAGATGGGCATGAGCCTCGTCTACGGGATGACCCACAACACGGCGAAGAAGGAGGAACACGTCATCGATGGGAAGAGGACCTGGGTCATGGTCCACCGGAAGGGCGCCTCTAGGGCCTTCGGTCCCGGCAGGGAAGACCTACCAGACGACTATAAAGCGACGGGCCAGCCCGTCTTGCTCGTGGGGACGATGGGGACTGCGAGCTACCTCCTCGTGGGCACCGATAAGGGCGAGGAGATGTCCTTCGCGAGCACGGCCCACGGGGCTGGCAGGGTGATGTCGAGGACCGGGGCTAGGAAGATGCACACAGCGCACGACATCGTCCTCGCCCTGAAGAAGAAGGGCATCGTCATCAAGGCGTCGAGCGGCAAGGTCGTGGAGGAGGAGAGCCCTGAGAGCTACAAGGACATCCACAGGGTCGCCGAGGTGAGCCACTCCCTCGGTATAGGAAGGAAGGTCATGATGTCCGTCCCCGTGGCCGTGGCGAAGGGGTAATCCCCCCTCAAAGGTTCGTATCCGATAACGACGGGCTCGTGAGGGTCCTAAAACCACTTTTTGCTCTTCATGTAGAGGATCATGGAGATGGCAGTGACAAGCATTGATAGCATAACAAGCGGATAGCCCCATGGATGTTGCAGCTCCGGCATGCTGAAGTTCATGCCGTAGATGCCGGAGATGAAGGTAAGAGGGATGAAGATTGTGCCGACCACGGTTAGGACCTTCATGACCTCGTTCATCTTGTTGCTCATGCTAGAGAGATATGCGTCGATCAGCTCCGCCAGGAGGTCCCTGTACGTCTCGACGGCGTCGATGACCTGGACGGCGTTGTCGTAGAGGTCTCGGAGGTAAACGTTCGTAGACCTCTTGATCAGCTCGGACCCGCACGTCTCCAGGTGGTTTATGACCTCCCTCATTGGCCATACCGATTTTCGGATTAGTATCAACTCCCTCTTGAAAGCATGGATCGACTGAATGGTCCTCATCGTGGGATTCGTCACCAGCTCTTCCTCGAGATCCTCGATCTTGTCCCCTAT
>CAZPMB010000139.1:0-3145 GCA_964587735.1 uncultured Candidatus Bathyarchaeia archaeon
TGCGTCGAACATACGATGCGTCCTATGGGGTCGAGGAATTCATCTCCGTCGAGGACGAGGACGCCGATGCTCTAGCGGCGTTCCTTAGGCTCAGAGTCCCCTCTGAGGGGGTCAGAAGGCCGGAAGCATATACCCCGTCGGCGTTCGTGCGTGAGCTCCACGTCTACGGCCCGATGGTTCCGGTGGGCGAGAGGCTCCCAGACGGGTGGCAACACAGGGGCTGGGGCAGGGTTCTCATGTCGGAGGCCGAGAGGATCGCATCCGAGGAACACGGCGTGAGAAAGCTCCTGGTCATGAGCGCCCTCGGCACAAAGCCGTACTACGAGAGGCTTGGGTACGGGAGAGATGGAGTCTACATGTCGAAGACCCTGCAACTGTGAAGATTTTTAACTCTGTGCACCGAATAGCCTAAGGACTTGGAATTGTTTGTCGTCACGTACCATTACATGATGCCGACGGAAAAGACGAAGCAGTACATAATGCTTGAGATGCGGGCAATCGAGATCTACCTCGAGCACGGCTGCCTCGGTGTCGAGATATACAGGGACGCGAAGGACCCAAGGAAGTGGATGGAGCTGAACCGCTACAAGGATCGGGAACACTACAACGAGGTTACGGCATCGGTTGACGCGGACCCAAGGTTGAAGCCCATTTTCGATGAGTTCATCACCCTCTTCGAGGAGAAGAGCCAACCGGAGAAAAACACATACTTTCGGATGATCTGAGGGGACCAGTCGCAAATATAAGCCCCTGATGCATAGAACTTTCTGATTCTCCATGGGAGAGGACCCACTTCACGGGTATAGGGGGCGGCTCAGGGAGGCGCTCAAGGCCTCGGGCGCGGGCATCGGCGACCTGCTTAGGGTGGAGAACCACGATGTTGTCCACGAGGGCACACTGATGCCCAGGCTCGAGAGCGCCGACGAGTGGCACATCGTGCTGAAGCAGAGAACGGGCTACAACATCGGGGTCGCGTTCCACGAGGGGATGAGGATCGTTCGCACGGGACAAGCCGAGAAGCCCGAGTTCAGGCCGCCGCCTCTCCCGAAGATGAGGGAGGGGCTGCCTAGGGTTAGCATAGTCAGCACAGGCGGGACGATAGCCAGTAGGGTCGACTACATCACCGGCGGGGTCCACGCGGCCATCTCCTCGAGGGATCTCCTGAGCATCGTCCCGGAGCTCTCGGACATCGCCGCCGTTGACGCTGACATCCTCTACAGCGTCTTCAGCGAGAACATCGACTCGGACCACTGGTCCGGGATGGCCCGCAAGGCAGCGGAGAAGATCGGGGGCGGAGCCGACGGCCTGGTCATCACCCACGGAACCGACACGATGGGTTACTCCGCAGCGGCCCTCAGCTTCGCACTCAGGAACCTCCCGGTGCCCATCATCCTCGTAGGCTCCCAGAGGAGCTCCGACAGGCCCAGCTCAGACGCCGCCTCCAACCTCGTGGGCGCAATCACAGCCGCGGCGCACGCCCCCTTCGCCGAGGTCGTCCTGGGGATGCACGAGACCACATCGGATACGAGCATAATCTTCCACAGGGGGACCAAGGTTAGGAAGTGCCATACGAGCGCAAGGTATGCATTCAGGTCTGTGAACTCCGAGCCGCTTGCGAGGCTCGCCGATGGTAAGATTGAGATGCTCGCCAAAGAATATCAGGCGAGGGCGGAGGGGAAGCTAGAGATCCGGGACAGGTTCGAGAGGAAGGCTTCCTTGGTCAAATTCCACCCCTGCTTCGACCCGCGGATTATCGACTGGCTCGTGGATGACGGATACAGGGGCATCGTCCTGGAGGGGACGGGGCTCGGCCACGTTAGCACTGGCCTCTATGGGTCAATTGAGAGAGCCGTCAAGGACGGCGTTTACGTCGGGATGACATCCCAGTGCATCTGGGGGAGGACGGACATGGACGTGTACACGACCGGAAGGGAGCTCCAACGGATGGGGGTAGAGCCCCTCGGCGACATGCTCCCCGAGATAGCGCTCGTCAAGCTGATGTGGGTCCTTGGACAATCGGACGAGATCGAAAAAGTCTCGGAGCTCATGAGGCTGAACATAGCCGGCGAGTACTCGGACAGGACACTCTACAAAGGAGGGGTCGGGTGACGGACTACAATAAGATCGGCCTGAAGGTGGGCCTCGAGATCCACCAAGAGCTCGCGACCGAGCACAAGATGTTCTGCTCCTGCCCCCCGAGACTTTTCAAGGAGGAGCCCGAGTACACCTTCGTCCGACGCCTCCGCCCCAGCCAGAGCGAGCTCGGCGAGGTGGACCCAGCCGCCCTCTTCGAGTTCATGAAGGGGAAGACCATAGTCTACGAAGCCAACGGGGAGACATCCTGCCTCGTGGAGATGGACGAGGAGCCACCGGGCCCGCTGAACAACGAGGCGCTTGACATTTGCCTCGCCTTCGCCCTGATGACCGGCTCGCGGCCGGTGGACGAGGTCCACGTGATGCGGAAGATCGTCGTCGACGGATCCAACACCACCGGGTTCCAGAGGACCTGCGTCACCTCCCTGGGCGGCTCCATCGATGTGGGCGCGAAAAGGCACGGCATCCAGCAGGTCTCGATGGAGGAGGACGCGGCAAGGAAGATCGCCGAGGAGGGGGACATGAGCCGATACCGCATCGACAGGCTGGGCATACCCCTCATAGAGGTCGCCACGGCCCCCGACATTCACAGCCCCGATGAAGCCCAGGATGTGGCCCTCGCCATCGGGAGGATCCTGAGGGCCATGGGCAAGGTCCGCAGGGGCCTCGGCACAATCCGACAGGATTTGAACATCTCCATCAAGGGCGGAGCGCTCATCGAGGTGAAGGGAGTCCAACAGCTGAACATAATCTCAAAGGTCGTTGAGTACGAGGCTCAGAGACAGGTCAACCTGCAGGCGATCGCGTCGGAGCTAAGAACTCTGGGAATAAAAGAAGCTGACCTGAAAGAAAGGATCAAAGACGTCTCCGAAGTATTCGACGACACGAATAACCGTATCATCAAAGAGGCCCTCAAGAAGGGGGGCCGTGTCCTCGCCCTGAAGCTGCCCGGATTCGCCGGCATCGTGGGGAGGGAACTCTGCCCGAACCGCAGGCTGGGAACGGAGATGGCTGACCACGCGAGGTTCCACGGCGGGGTCAGAGGCATCTT
>CAZPMB010000140.1:0-3065 GCA_964587735.1 uncultured Candidatus Bathyarchaeia archaeon
ATCGACGGCGTCCGGCGCCTCCATCACCTCTGGCTGTATGTCGAGCACCGTGAAAATGCGTTCAGCCCCGGCCAGGGCGCTCTGGACCTCGCCGTAGAAGGTCGAGATGTTCTGGATCGGCTCTAGGAAGCTCGTGGAGTACTGGACAAAAGCGACGAGGTCACCTAGGGTTCGGGCGGCCCCGATCACCTGCCTGCCCCCGACGAACCAGATGAGGGTGGTGATGAGAGCGGTGAAGAATCCTACGGTCGCCTCGTAGGTGTTCGCCACGATCTCCGCCCTGATCTGAGCCCTCATGTTCGCCTCGTTGACCGAGTCGAACTCGGCGAGGGAGCGCTCCTCCTGCGCCATCGCCTTAGTCACCTTCGCCCCGTACATAAGGTCCTGCACCTTCGCCGTCATGCTCGCGATGTTCTGCCTAGCGACCCTCCACATCTCCCTCACGTACCGCCGCAGCGTCCCTGTGACGACGGCCAGGACCGGCGCGATTATGAGGGCGACGAGGGCCAGCTGCAAGTCCAGCATGAACATGGTGCCCAGGATCGCTGCTGCGAGCACGAGGTCGGCGACCACGCCGATGATCCCAGAGGAGACGAGCCTCCTCAGGGCCTCGGCGTCGTTCGTGACCCTTGAGACCAGCTTCCCCGTGTTCCCGTACTCGAAGAAGCTCTGAGACAGGTCCTCCAAGTGGATGAAGAAGTCAGACCGGATGTCGGCGATGATCGTGAGCCCCAGCCGGTTGATGGAGTACTCCTGGAGGGCCATCACCGTCCACAGCCCCACCCCAGTCAGTGCGTACAGGAACCCCGCGGATAGAAGGGAGGTGAAGGTATTCGGCGATGGGCTTCCGCTGAGAGCGAAGGCGATCGACCTGATGATATCGGCGAGCCACCTCCCACTGGCAGCTGTGTTCCCGGTGATGAAGTGGTCGATCGCCACCTTGTAGATATACGGGCCGGCAAGGACGAGTAGCATCTTGGTGAGGATGAGGATCGCCACGGTCATGACCTGCGACCGGTGTCGAAGCATGTAGTCCCCAACGATCCTCCGGACGAGGGCGAGATCGCTGAACTGACGCTCCGTCTTCTCGAGGGAGCCGACGTCGTACCTGCCGGCGTACTCAGCCATCGTCTTCCGCCCCCCTGTTCATCGCGAGGGCCTGGGACTCGATCAGCATCCTGTAACTCTCGCTGGACCTGAGGAGGTCGGCGTGCCTGCCGACGGCGGTGATCCTTCCCGCGTCCACGACCACCACCTTGTCAGCCGACTCGCAGGTTGACGCCCGCTGGGTGATGATCAGGGACGTCCTCCCCTCTAGAAGTGCGTCGATCGCCTTCCTTATCAGGGCCTCGGTCTCGGCGTCCACGTTCGACGTGCTGTCGTCGAGGATCAGGATCTTGGGATCGGTCAGAAGCACCCGGGCGATGGCCACCCTCTGCCTCTGCCCGCCCGAGAGCGTGAGCCCCCTCTCGCCGACGATGGTCTCATAGCCCTTAGGGAGGCCGACGATATATTCGTGGATCTGAGCCGCCTGCGCTACCCTTGTGACATCGTTTTTTGAGGCTTCAGGCTTGCCGAAGGTGATGTTCTCCCTGATGGTCGCCGAGAAGATGTAGATGTCCTGAAGTACTATTCCGACCTGGCTGCGGAGCGACTTCAGGGAGGCCCTCCGAACGTCGTATCCGTCGATGAGCACCTGCCCCTCCGAGACGTCGTAGAAACGGGGCACCAGCTCGGTGAGGGCACTCTTCCCGGATCCGACGAACCCGATGATCGCGATCCTCTCGCCGGGTTCGACCTTGAGTGAGACGTCCTTCAGCACCTCAGCCGTCCCGCTGTAGCTGAAGGAGACGTCCTTGAACTCGATCTCCCCCCTGAGCCGAGGCAGCTCGACGGGGTTCTCGGCGTCGGGGACGTCCCCGCCGGTATCCATGACCTCGAAGACGCGCTTGGCGCTTGTTAACCCGTCCTGGTAATAGTCTATGAGCCGGGAGTACATCCTGATGGGGCCGACGATCTGGGTGAAGTAGGTTCCGAAGAGGACGAGCTCCCCCAGGGTGAGCCGCCCCTCATGAACCATGAAGCCCCCGGCGATGATCACGAGGGCCACCCCGGTTGCTGTGATCACCGTGCCCGAGGGCGTGTACAGAGCCTGAAGCCTGGCGGTCCTTAGGCTCTTGTCGACGTATCTGCGGTTCTCCCCCTCGAATCTGCTGGCGAACGCCTCCTCCTGGCCGAAGCCCTTGATCAGCTTCTGGGCGGTGATCCCCTCGACGAGGACGGAGTTGAGGGAGTCGAACTGGCTCTTGCTCGCAGCCATATACGGGCGGACGCGGGCCGCGTAGAGCCTTGTGGTGAGGAAGATGACGGGGAGGGGTATGCAGCAGACTAGGGCGAGGCCGGCGTTGACGGTCAGAAGCACGTAAAGGGCGATGCCGAGCTGCAGAGTCATCCTGAAGAGCTCGCGCACTGTCTCCGAGTAGAAGAGGTCGATTGCCCCCATGTCGCTTGTGACCCGGCTTATGATCTGGCCGGTCCTGACCTGGCTGAGGTAGCTGAATGACTTGCTCACCAGGCTCTGGTAAAACTCTTTCCTCATCACCCTGAGGATGTTCTGCGACAGGATCCCCCGGAAAGTCCTGTGGACAACGAAGAATACGCCGCGTAGTATCGCGAGGAGGACGATCAGGCCGCATAGGATGGCGAGGAGGCCGACCCTGTCCTGGATGCCCGTCCAACTCTTGAGGAACTCGATAAACCAGTTTGTCATCCCAGGCCCAACAGGTACAAGAACGTAGTCGATGATGAGCATGACCAAGATAGGAGCCACAAGGGAGTAGACCCCCTCCCTACCGAACGCCGTCACGTTCACCGCGATGTACGTGCCCAGGAAGGGCCTGATGTAGCCGAGAAGTCGCCTAGTCAGCTCCCAGTTTGAAGGGTTGTATTCGTCGGGCATCGACTTCACTTCCTCAAGCTGAGCACGAGACCGGAAATATCTTATGTAGAATACCTATATATATAGATTGATTACATTTATATTGGTGATGGCGTGCAGCCACTTC
>CAZPMB010000141.1:0-3015 GCA_964587735.1 uncultured Candidatus Bathyarchaeia archaeon
GGAGTCCTTCCTTGCCCTAGTGTTTGTAGCCATCATCGTAAATGTCACGGGCCTCATATTGGGCAGGGTGAGCGAGATCGTGGGCACGAGAAAGGAGATATACACCGTCTATCCGGCACTAATAGATACCGTGGGCGATGTGGGCGCGGTGGTAGGTTCTCTGCTGACGACCAAACTCGCTCTTGGCTCCATCCAGCCAACTTTTGCATCGATCCGAAATCACGTGGTTGAGATACTGGCAGCCTGGCTGGCCTCGATGGCGATGTTCGTTGTATACTCCTTCTTAGGTTTGATGGCTCAGGGAAACCTCCCGATATTCTTCCGATTCACCTCGTTGCTGTTAGCCGTGAACGGAATTGCCGTCGCAGGCGTGGTGGTGATCTCCTACGCCTCAGCGATATTGACATTCAAGAAAAGGCTGGATCCGGACAACTTTGTAATACCGATAGAGAGCTCTCTCGCCGATACGCTGACTTCCCTCTCACTGTTCATCGTCCTGGTCGTCTTCTGAGGCTTATACGCGGGCGTTTCCTCTTCGCTTCCTCACCTGCGATCTTTTTGAAGTCATCAACCCCCTTTGCGTAACCAGTGGCTATGAGGACGTCCCCGGATTGAATTATCGTCTCAGATGTGGGCCTCAACCAACTGCCACCTCGAAGCACGACCAAGATCCACATCCCTGTCCGTTCAGCGACCTTTGATTCCTTCAGGGCCCTGCCGACGAGGAGGGAGTTCTTGGAGACTGTCGCTTTCACCACTGTCTCCTCGGCTTCACTGATCACGAGCTCCATAACGGGGTGTGGTTCAAGGCCTCTGAGGGCGACCTTCGCAATATCTGCCGAGGCATCGGCTATCCTCTCCGCCACCTCTCCGATCTCTATAAGCCCAAGACGGCTCTCCGCTTCCTTTTCAGCTCCTCCGTACGAGAGGATGAAGATTTGAAACTCGTGGTGAATGTTATCTATATGATCCTCAAGCCGCAAGACCTCCTCGGCTAGCTCCCTACTTCCTAAGAGAAGCGACGAATAGGCCAGGTCCATCATAAGCTCTGATGTATCTTTCAGCTCGACCAAGTTTTTCACGATCTTTTGAAAAAGCTGCTCGTCCAATTGCCCTCCCTCACTCAGACTCTCAAACCCCCGCCTCCGCAGCGATCCTTAGCCATTCTGTGCCTTCTTGCATCCCTCGGACGATCAGGACGTCGCCCATCTTGATCTGCTCCGTCTCGGGGCTTACGATCCATGTCTTGTCCCGTCTGAGAGCCATTGTGTTTACGCCGGTCTTTGATATCGTGTCCAGTTCGGTGATCTTCTTGCCGATCAGCATCGAGCCCTGCTTGACCTCGATCCTTGAGAGTTGTTTCTTGATCTGCCTGAGGGCTTCTTTAACGAGGGGATGGATCCCAGTGCCCCGGATTACTATGTTTGCTACATCCGCCGCCGCATTGGAAATGTCATCCGCCGCAGACCCGACTTCGATGACGCCCGATAGGGACTCTGCCTCTTCGATGTCCCTGGTGGCAAGAATGGTGCTCACGTTGAGGATGAAGACTAGGTTGTCAACTCGTTCATCGAGCTCGACGACCTCCTGTGCAAGCTCCTTGCTGTCGAAGAGGACGCTGGAGTACGCCAGGTCCACCATTAGCTCTGAAAGGTCCTTTAGCTCGATCAGCGCCTCCCTAACCGACATTCGCTTGTATTCAAACCTACGAGAACGATCCATCTCACGAGAAACCCCTGGTAAACTGGATTCATTTGTAGTAATGTTCCGAATCCTCATTAAAATCATTCTAATGGAAAATAAAACTTTTTCCTACGCCTTTCTTATGAGAAAAATCTATATATCCAGAATTATCGGCGTTAAGAACAATTTTTCGATGTCTTTGGACTCACGACCTATGCTGACTGAGGTGGGGTGATTGAGTTGTTATATGTTGAATGCGTCCTCCCAAAGCCAAATTCTTGGAGGGGCGAAGGAAATGAATAACTCTGAGCCGGCCCTGCCCCATTGATTCGCCCTATGGCCCGAGGATAGTTTTATGTGCGGTGAGCTTCCTATAAAAGAGATTCAAAAGGGGGCTTGACCCGGAAATGGCTGAACTGGAGAGGCTTGCCGAGGAGATCGGGGACGAAAGCCTGCGCGGGATGGTCCTGGGGCTCCTAGAATCGCCTGAGGTTCACCTGGTAGGGGAGAGGCTCCCATTCGAGGAGTGCCCCGCGGGCGCGTACGTCCACCACACGTACGAGGGGGGCCTCCTCCAGCACACGATCGCCGTGGCCCGCCTCTCCCTGACGCTGTGCGACCTCGTTGAGGGTCTCTACGGCGGCGAGGTTGACAGGGACGTGGTCCTGGCCGGCGCCCTGCTTCATGACGTGATGAAGTGCTACGCGTATGTCCGCGACGGGGAGGGGTTCAAGAGCTCGCCCCTGGGGGAGAGGGTCGACCACCTGAGTCTCCTCGTGGCGGAGCTCTACAGGAGGGGCTTCCCCCTCGAGGTCATCCACACCGCCGCCTCCCACCACGGGGACCAGAGCCCGGTGAAGCCCAAGACCCTCGAGGCCCTCATACTGAGCATCGCCGACCTGGCGGACTCGGAGTTCAGCAGGCAGACGATGAGGGCTGCCGAGTACCTGGTCAGGGAGGCGACCGGGGGGAGGGCGAGGTTCGGTTCGTCTAGGGAGGTGCTGGAGGTGATCAGGGCGAAGGAGACGGGGGGTTGGGAGGGGGTCAGGAGGCTCGGCCCGGGGAAAGGTAAATAGGCTCCCCGCCCCACCTAAGAGGGGCCGCGGTGCCAGAGCGGTGATCGGGCTGGTCTCGAAAACCAGTGGCCTTGAGCCTCAAGGGTTCGAATCCCTTCCGCGGCGCTATCCCTTTTTGCTTGGAGGACTATTTTTTGGGGTCGTTTTGGGGTAATATTTGGTTTTAATTCTTCCCCTGTTTCGCTTTTCTGGGCTGTTTCCTTCTAAGGTTTAAATTTATCGTTTCGTTCTAGTTTTACGAGCGAAATGGGCCGGT
>CAZPMB010000142.1:0-2778 GCA_964587735.1 uncultured Candidatus Bathyarchaeia archaeon
AAAGAGAAAAAAAGAAGAACTCAATGACCAGAAAACTGGGCTAATCATAAAATGCTTAAAATTGTACTTCCCAGGTGTGATGAACAGAACTCCTTTAAAAATATTAAAAACTATTTAATAGTTAATCTTCTATAATGCTTCGGTGAGAGGAGCCTTCTAATCGCGCGCTAGGCTGTTTAAATTAGGTAGGTCGACTCCCTTTTTAGATTGGAAAAATGGTGAACCTAAAACAAGTGCTTGACGCCATCAACGCTCGACGCCTACACAACCTCCTAACGAGCCTCTACCATCGGATAGGCCTGCGCGCGCGACCGTGTGGATCCCCTTCAAAACCTCGACCAAGGAAACACCGTTGAAATAATTCCAAAACAGGTGATAAAACACATTCGATCGGTGGTTCCCGGGTCAGAAAGGCGGGTTCTGGGAGTTGGGGGGTCTCTGGATGCCTTATACCCGGTGGCAGGGTATAGCGTGTTTCCCTGCGCCGAAAAAGCCAAATAACAAGTAGCTTGTTACTCCGATTTTTCCAGGCCTTTGGCGCGCTCGGGGGATTATGGGCTTGCAGACCGGTTTGGGTTTCTACGTGCGCGAGCATCGTAGGAGAAACGGCTTCTCGTGGCGCGTACGAGTTGAAACAGGTTGCCTACAGAGTTCTGCCTAGGAAAATGGATCCGAATAAAATTTGTTGAGGTGTGAAAAAATCGAGATGTGTCGCAGCAGGTGCGAGTCGCCTTACTGCTCTATTGGCATCTCTTCTCAGTCGCCGCCTCGCCCGTTGGGCCTGCTCTCGTGCTTCTCCTGTATCCTCTGCTTGATCTCTTCTAGCCTCGAGGTGTGGAGGTTCTCCCTGATCTCCTTGAACCTGTCCTCGGCGTCCTTCAGGAGCCCCTTGGCGCCCTTCGTGTCCCCTTCCGTTAGCTGGGTCATCATCTCCTCCACAAGCCCCTCTGCGTTCCTCAGCTCCGCTTCGGCGTCCGTTGTGTTGTAGCCCTTCATCCTCAGCCTCTCGACGGTCCTGTTGAGCACCCTGATCCTGGCCTCGACGCTGTTCATTGCCCTCAAGTTCGTCGACATCCCCTCGCCGTTGAGCGTGGTCAGGTTACCGTCTATTTCATCCATCAGTCCCTGCAGCTCGTCCAGCAGCCCTTCTAGGCCTTCCGTAGCAAGGCGCTCCCTGAGCCTCTCGATCTTCCTCGATGCGGCGCCCAGAGAGTTGCCCACGATGGCGAACTTCCCGGCGTCGAGGCGCTCCCTCAGCCTCAGCATCTTCTTCTTGAGGCCCCGGATCTGGTTCTGGATCTCGTTCATGAACCTCTCCGTCATCTCCAGCTTGTGCTCCTTCATCGCTGAGCTGTGAACCAGCCCGTTGGTCCTCCCGAGAAGCCCCCGCATCTCCGCGAACTCCCTGGCTGCCTCGTCTGGATCCATCGTCCCCAGGTTATCGTATAGGGCTCTTAGAGTAACGTTGGCCAGCGTCAGATTACCCCTTATCGCCGCAAGGACTTCAGGGTCGATCGTGTATCCTTCGTCGAGCAGTCTTTCAGCGGTGTCGTTGACCCTTTCAAGGTATATCAGCGCCCTCTCGATGGCCACGTACAGGCCGAAGGCCTCATCGACATCGTCCTCATCCTCCTCATCCTCGACTTCGTCATCGGCCTCGTCTTCCTCCTCTTCACCTTCGCCCTCTACCTCGGGCTCCTCCAGCCGGTCCGCTGCTTCCTGGGCCAGCTCAAAGGCGGCTCCGAAGTACCCGAGCGCCAACGTGGCTTCCTCGGCGGCGTCGCTGTAGTTGCCGGCGTCAAAGTCCGCTAGGGCCAGCGCCAGCTCGTCGAGGCCCAGGGTGAAGTTCCCCTCGGCCCCGGCTGGGGTCTCGTTACCGTGGCCCTCGAGCTCCTCGAAGGTCTCCTCGACGTCTTCCCTGAGTTCCTCGGCCTCCCTCAGCAGCTCGTGGGCGAGGTCCCTGCCGCTAGTGTCGACGACAGCGAAGGTCGTCTGAGCAGTGGCGTCTCCCTGGGCGGCGTTGACCGTGAACGTCCCGAACTTGTCTTCGGGGAGGGTTACCTCTTCAGAGTAGTTGCCGTCGTCCTCCACAGTCACGTTGAAGTCGAAGAGGACGGTCAGCTCGTGCATCACCTTGATCTCAACGTTCAGGCCTGCCTCGGCCGTGCCGAATATCTCCGCCTCTTCGCCTGGCTCGTACTCAGCCTTGTCCGTCTCCACGGTTAGGGCCGTGGTTCCGAGCGTTATCGCTAACGATGGCGTGATCAATAATGCAATCAAGAGCGTGGCAGCGATCTTGTTCATCCTCATGTTTTTCCCTGCATATATGGACGCTTAGGATGAATTAGAGGGACGCGATGGAACGCTTTAGAACAGCTGTTTCATGCCTTTATTAACGTACTGTTTTTCTATCTCATTCATCTGTTTATGATGTTGTTATTTAGAAAACAGACCATTTTTCTCGATGCTAAATCCATGAAACAATTGTTCCAAACCGTTCCTAGGTATACCTCATATAAGACCAATGGTGCTACTATATCGTGTGATTAGAATGGCGGTACAGAGTTTGGGCGTGTCTTCCCCGGTGGACGGGCAGGGAATCCAGGGCGCTTTGAGCTTTGCCTTCTGGAGGCTCCTGTTGGCTCCAGCTGACGAAAAGGATGGCCTCCTCAAGAAGATCAAAGATCTTCTGGAGCCAGAGGCAGCCCCCAACAGTTGAATTTGGGGCCTTTTCCCAAGGGGATTTCTGAGCTCCAGCGAGAAGAATTAATGCTAGAT
>CAZPMB010000143.1:0-2559 GCA_964587735.1 uncultured Candidatus Bathyarchaeia archaeon
TCACCATCGACGCTAAAGGAAACTACATAATGCCAGGAACGATCGATCCCCACACGCATATCATGGAGCCTGGATTCGAGTGGAGATCCGATTGGAAAAGCGAGACAGAGGCAGCGGCAGTTGGCGGGGTGACCCTGGTCGTTGACCACGCGTGGAACGTTCCTCCATCCTTAAGGCCAGCCGACTATAAAAGGAAGGTAGAGATAGCAAGTGGAAAGGCTGTAGTGGATTTTGCTTTACACAGCGGCGCAACCCCGCAGAAAGATGTTTTGGATGCCATACCGGAGCTGATCAGGTTGGGCGCGGCTTCCCTCAAGATGTTTCTGTGCGTCTCCGTTCCTGAATATCCGGAGGTCGATGACGGGTCATTCCTCAAAGCGCTAGACCTCATCGCTAAAAACAATGGTATCGCTAGCGTCCACGCCGAGAATAAGGATATACTGGCCATGTATGAGAAGGAGATCTACGAAGTATTGGGGAGAAGGGATCCCCTCGCTCATCCCGACTCTAGGCCGAGCTTTGCTGAGGGGGAATCCACAGACAAGGCCATTAACTATGCTGCGCATACGAATTGCCCGCTTTTTGTTGTCCATGTGTCGGCTAAGGAGGCTGTTGAGGCCTTAGAGATGGGCAAGAGGCGGGGCGTCAAGGTTTACGGCGAGACATGTCCTCAGTATCTGCTGTTTACGATAGATGACATGAAGAGACTGGGGCCATACCTAAAATTTAACCCGCCTGTAAGGAGCAAGGAGCATACGGAGGCGCTTTGGAAGGCTATTCAGAATGGATTGATCGACTGCATCGGAACTGACCACTGCGCATATTTGAAAAGGGAAAAGGAGCCTGGTTGGGAGGATATAAGGAAGGCGGTGCCGGGTATCCCTGGCTTGGCTGAAAAGACGGCTATCATGTTGACGAGGGGCGTTTTTGAGGGAAAAATAACCATACAACAATTCATTAAGCTATGTTGTGAAAACCCAGCTAAAATATTTGGGTGGTATCCTCAAAAGGGCACGATACAGGTAGGCTCCGACGCAGACGTGATCATCGTTGACATGAAAGAAAAGATAAAAGTATCTCTTGAAAAGCTTCGCACAAGAAGCGAGTTCACCCCATATGAAGGATGGGAACTGGCGGGCTGGCCCACACACACTATTGTTCGTGGCACTGTTGTATATCAAGATGGGGAAATAATGGGTAAGCCGGGCTTCGGAAAATACCTACCAAGGAAGGTCAACTAACTTTGACGATTCTTGCGGTATAGCCCCTCATTTTTTCAAATCTAACTTTATTCTCGCACGTATACTTCATGTTACGAACTACGTATGCGGGTTTAATTTGATATACTCAATGTAATCTGTAGGCGGTTTGATTGATGGTAGCTCAGTGCGCGCGCTAAGAATCCTTTTATTTTGAGGTACGAATCTTGAACAGCCAGAGGAGAAACGAGATTTTGACTAATCGCGTTTGGGTTTCGCCCGCGCTTCTGGCGGAAGGGGGAAGCTGAAGTCGATGGATGTCTGGAATCGGGGGGCCAAGCTGCAGGATCCAGGCTCAGCGAGGGTGGCAACATAAATCTTATAGGGTTCAGCGGTAGCCCGTTTAAAGCAAGTCACCGAAAGGAGGGAGAAAAGGTTGGCAGCAGAAGAAAACGCGATACTCACTTACGTGGAGCTTCTCGCTGAACTGGGCATGTCGAGACACCTGGGAGATCTAGAAGCCACACAGGAGCTGGCTGAGTTGTGCCACATAGAAAGAGACAAGGTCATCCTGGATGTCGGCTGCGGTATAGGGAGGACCCCCTGCTACGTTGCAAAAATGTATGGCTGTAAGGTGGTCGGCGTGGATATTTCTGAGAAGATGGTCGACTGGTCAAGAAAGAGGGCCCCAAGAGAAGGTGTAGAGAACATGGTCGAATTCAGGGTAGCAGATGCTCAGGACCTCCCATTCGAAGACGGCTCCTTCGACGTGGTCATCAACGAGTCTGTACTGGCGTTTGTCAAGAACCGCCGGAAAGCGCTGAGCGAGTACGTGCGAGTAACAAGGCCAGGAGGCCACGTCGGTCTCAACGAGTCTTCTTGGATCAAGACACCAGTCCCGGATGAAGTGGTACAGTACTTTTCCAGTGACATGTTTGCTGGCGTTAGAATGGAGACAGTTGACACCATCGAGAGATTACTCGTAGAGTCAGGACTGAAGGACATCAAGGTGAGTGTGCACAGAACCACTGCAAGGGGAGACACGATCAGTAGGTTGAGATATTACGGTCCCAGGGGGATAGTCCTCAACGTACACCGGATTCTGTCCTTGTACGCGTCAAGCTCAGCTGGCCGAGGGGCATTGAAAGAAATCCTGTCGAAGATGCCCCGCTCTCCCAAGAATCTCTACGATCACTATGGGTATGCGATATACGTAGGAAGAAAGTCACCGTCGTAGTAGGACCCTACTAGGTTATCGGATACCTCCGATTCGCGCGCGAAAATTTCGTGTTAGCCTATTTTTCACGAAAATATGGGATTATCGTCTTTTCATAGAAGTTTATGGTCTCTTCAAAGTTTA